>NZ_LR594675.1:5140000-5462455 GCF_901827205.1 Variovorax sp. PBS-H4
ATTTAACGTCTCTCGCGAGACAAACTCATAAAAACGGAATTGAAGTGAACTTCACTTCTATTCTCATGAGCATTTAAAGCCTAAAAGGCTTCGTTCCGAAGAACTTGGCCATTCGCCTCAAACGCCCACGCTTATCGGCTGTATATTTTTAACGATCCCACAAGACAGGCAACACGCTGCGCCTTTCTTGCCAACCCCGCTGCGATCAGCGAAGCCTTCGATTATTACACGGTTTTTGAAGAACCACCAAACTTTTTTGAAGCCCCAGAACCCGCCAACCTCTCGATCAACACAGCCCCAGACCCTCCTCCGCATCCAACCCAGCCACCAAAGCCCCTCAGAACTTCAGCCGCTACGCATTCAGCCGAGCCTTCGATTATGACACGGTTTTGACAATCCGCAAGCGGCTCGACTTGTTCGCGCTAGCCGCAGCTTAGGCTTCAACACAGTTCTACTGGCGCGCCATCCGGATATTTGGTGGCAAGGCCTGGGGCCAGCTGGTACGGAACGGGTTAATGTCCAGGCCGCCGCGGCGGGTATAGCGCGCATAGACGGCAAGCTTCGTGGGTTGGCAACGGCGCCAGATGTCCAAGAACATGCGCTCGGCGCAAGGCTCATGAAATTCGTTGTGATTGCGAAAGCTCACGATGTAGGCCAACAGGCCAGCTTGGTCGATGGGCGGGCCGCTGTATCGGATTTGGACGCTACCCCAATCGGGCTGCCCGGTCACCAGACAGTTGCTCTTGAGCAGACGACTGCAGAGGGTTTCCGTAACCGGGCTCTGCGTCGCATCACTCGAAAGCAACTCCGGAGCCGGCTGGTAATGCGTGCATTCGATGTCAAGACGATCTAGATCGAGACCATCAAGCTCGTCTACCTTTTCGAGACCGAACACATCCTGGCCCAACAGCCTCACTCCAATGCCACTCGCCTGGCCGCTGCCTCTCCACAAAGCTTCTCCCAGATCGGCGCGCAGTCGCTCGCGCACTGCCTCGGAATCCGCAAGTACAGTGCTGTTAAAGCTGTTGAGATAGAGCTTGAAGGACTTGCTCTCGATGATGTTGGGCGTCTCGCAAGGCACTATGAAATGTGCGATCGCCAGTTGCGGTTTGCCGCGCGGGTTGAGCCAGCTGAGCTCAAAAGCCGTCCAGAGGTCCGCGCCAAAGAAAGGCAGCGGTGCGTTTGCAATGCCCATGGCTTCGCGTTGCGTGGCGCGCGGGATCGGAAACAGAAGGTCGGGATCGTATCGATCGACATAGGCCGAGGTTCGCCCCAACTGTGATTGTTCAGGTGTGTTGTCTAGGCTCATGCACGCTTTCGGCGGTCTGCACAAAGGGAATGATGTGTTGCAACAGGATGTCGCACACCGGTGACGGCAGATCGTGGCCCATGCCGGCCACCGAGACAAAACGCGCACCCGGAATGCGGCGCGCCGTATCCTGCCCGCATGCGAGGGGCACGAGGGGATCGGCGTCGCCATGCAGGACCAGCGTCGGGCTGCAGATCCGCTCCAGCGAGCCATGGCGGCCCCTGTCGGCACCGATCGCCAGCATCTGCCGCACGGTGCCAGCAGGCCTGTAGGCGCGCCGCAGACCACGGGTGATGCGCTCGGTCAAAGTTCGCTCATCCTCAGGAAATGCCGGGCTCGCGATCAGCCGGACAACGCCCAGACTATGCGCGACCAAGGCCGCCTCGGTCCTGCCGGCGGGGCGGCGCATCAGCGCCGCAGCAACGTCGGGCCGCGGCCCCGGCAGGTTGCGCGCTCCGCTCGAGCTCATGATGCTGATCAGGCTTGCGGTGCGCTGCGGCGCGGCGATGGCCACGCGCTGCGCGATCATCCCCCCCATTGAAGCGCCCACCACATGCGCGCGCCGAATGCCTAAGGCATCGAGGACCCCGAGCGCGTCATCGGCCATTTCCTGCAACGAATAGACGGAGCGCACCGGCAGCCCCAAGCGATGCCGGAAGCTCTGCCAGACCAGGTTGCGCGTGCCGGCGTGGTCAAAGCCTTGACTCAGACCAATATCCCTGTTGTCGTGGCGCACAACCCGGAATCCTGCCTTGATCAGAGCCTGCACAAATTCGTCAGGCCAGGCAATGAGTTGCATGCCCAACCCCATGATCAGCAGTACCACAGGACGTCCCTCACCGCCGCTGTCCTCGACCTCGATCTGAATGCCATTGGCTGTGAGTTTCATGACATGGTCAGCCTTTGCAGGCAGTCGCAGTGCCTAGCGGAACTCGCGCTCGCGCAACCACTTGGTCGCCACCCATTTCTCGCCTGCCAGCACCGGGGCACCTCCGTGCAGAGTGTGCGTCGCAGGATCCGGCCGCTCGTAGCTGAAGAAGACGCCGGTGCCACGCTTGGGCGCGACTTCGAGGCCAACGTCCGGGAAAGTCGTGGCACCACCGAGCCCTGGCTCTTGCAGGTACATCACAAGCGTGGCCACGCGCTGGCCGCCACGGCGCAGGATGGTGGGCGTGCCAGGCTCAGCAGGGTCGAAATAGTCGTAATGAGGCCGGTATTGGGCGCCAGGCGAGTAGCGCAGGACCTGCAGCCCCTCGCCGAACTCCAGCGGCCAGCGCAACAGCAACGCGATGCGCTGCTCCAACCGGGCGACGACAGGGTTCTCCCCGCGCTCGAAGAACATGCCGTCACTGGTGCGATCGACATTGAGTGCCTCACCCCCTGTCTGAGTCTCCACGGTGAGGGACCGCGCGAGGCGCTGCCGTGCCGTCTGGATGAGGTCTTCGCATTCGTCGTCCGAGAGCAGGTCGCCGAACACGACAACCCTCGGATGGCGCAGCGTCTGCAGCACCTGCACGCGACGGTCACCTGCGTCGATGTACAGCGGCGAGTTCGACAAATCTGGTCCGGGCATCGAGGTACGCGTAACAGCGACGGTGGCCAGGCCCGCCGCCTGCGCCTCGGACCCAGCGAGCGCCGCATCAACCGCGTCGTCATGCCACCCCGCGTCACGCATCGAAGCGCGCAAGCTGTGGATGGAGTGCCCAGCCGCGAGCTGGGTGACAACCCATTCCCGCAATTCAGAACTGATGGCTTGGCTCGTCACGCCGATCTCCTTCGAAATACGAAACGCTCCGGCGCCGAGGCGTGGGCGTCGAAGACATAGCCTTCGAAATCGAACTTCTCCAGCGCCCTCGGCGTGGAGGCCTTGTGCAGCACGGCCCAGCGTGCCATCAGGCCGCGGGCCCGCTTGGCGAAGAAGCTAATGACCTTGTATTTGCCATTCTTCCATTCCTCGAACACGCACTCCACCACACGCGCTTTCAGTACCTTCAGGTCGACCGACTTGAAGTACTCTTGCGAGGCCAGGTTGATCACCACCGGCGTGCGATCCGCCGCAAGGCGGTCGTTGAGATACTCGGCGATCCGCGCGTTCCAGAAGGCGTAGAGATCCTTGCCATACCTGTTGGCCAGCTGCGTGCCCATTTCCAGCCGATAAGGCTGGAGCCGGTCGAGCGGGCGCAGCACGCCATAAAGCCCGCTCAGGATGCAGACATGCTCCTGGGCCCATCCGAGCTGCGCAGCACTCAGCGTCTTCGCGTCAAGCCCACCGTAGACATCGCCATCGAAGGCCAGTGCTGCTTGCTTCGCGTTGTGGGCCGTGCCCTTGGCAGTCCAGGCGGCATAGCGCGTCACGTTAAGCGCCGCAAGCTTGTCGGACAGGTGCATGAGCTCGGCAACTTGCTGCGGTGACTTCTCACGCAGGATCTTGATGAGCTCTGCAGCGGGCCCTCGGGTGCCCTCGAAGTGCGGCTGGGTGACGGGAAGCGTGCCGGGCGCGGCGGTTTCGTAATCGAGCGACTTGGCCGGGGAGAGCAAAAACAGCATCCGCGAATTATCCCGCGGGCCGAGGCGAGGCGGCGCGAAGGGGGTGTGAGTCAGGCCCGTCCAACAATCCACCCCGAAGAGATCCGTGAAAAGGCTGATTCGCCAACGCAGCGTTCGCCGCCTCTCCTCCGGTCGCGCGAGACATCGTCATCCCCGCGTCGGCGCTCCGCTCAACTGCAGGCGAGCGCGCTGAACCCCGCCGCAGGCGGCGCTCGAATAAAATCCGGGGCTTTCCCCAACCCACCCGAACGGCATCCTGCGGGATGCCGTTTTCGTCTTTGCACCCTATGAGCGACACCTTGTCCCAGCCCGGCCTCGAGAGCCTGTCCAAATCCTTCGAACCCGCTGCCCTCGAGGCGCACTGGGGTCCCGAATGGGAACGGCGCGGCTACGCGAGAGCAGGCGCTCGCGGTACCGGACAGCCCCAAAAAGGCGCGGCGTCCTTCGCGATCCAGCTGCCGCCGCCGAACGTGACCGGCACGCTGCATATGGGACACGCGTTCAACCAGACGATCATGGACAGCCTGGCGCGCTACCACCGCATGAAGGGCGACAACACACTGTGGGTGCCGGGCACCGACCACGCGGGTATCGCGACCCAGATCGTGGTCGAGCGTCAGCTCCAGGAGCAGAAGATCAGCCGCCACGACCTAGGCCGCAAGAACTTCGTGGCACGGGTGTGGGAATGGAAGCAGAAGTCGGGCAACACCATCACCAACCAGATGCGCCGCATGGGCGACACGGTGGACTGGAGCCGCGAGTACTTCACGATGGACGAGAAGCTCTCGAACGTCGTCACGGACACCTTTGTGCGGCTTTACGAGGAAGGCCTGATCTACCGCGGCAAGCGGCTGGTCAACTGGGACCCGGTGCTCAAGACCGCGGTGAGCGATCTCGAGGTCGAGAGCGAGGAGGAGGAAGGCTTCCTCTGGCACATCGCCTATCCGCTCG
The DNA here is from genome assembly GCF_901827205.1 of Variovorax sp. PBS-H4. Classification (NCBI taxonomy): domain Bacteria; kingdom Pseudomonadati; phylum Pseudomonadota; class Betaproteobacteria; order Burkholderiales; family Comamonadaceae; genus Variovorax; species Variovorax sp. PBS-H4. The sequence goes on from NZ_LR594675.1 coordinate 5,144,808, forward strand.
AGGACGGCTCCGGGTCGCTCACCGTCGCGACCACGCGCCCGGAAACCATGCTGGGCGACGTTGCCGTGATGGTCCACCCGGAAGACGAGCGATACAAGGCGCTGATCGGGCACAAGGTGAAGCTGCCGTTGGTCGACCGCCTGATCCCGGTAATTGCCGACAACTATGTCGACAAGGAATTCGGCACCGGCGTGGTCAAGGTCACGCCCGCACACGACCACAACGACTATGCGGTGGGTCAGCGCCACGGCCTGCCGATCATTGGCGTGCTCACACTGGACGCCACCATCAACGACAACGCGCCCGAAAAATACCGAGGACTCGATCGTTTCGACGCCCGCAAGTCGGTGGTGCTCGATCTGGAGGCCCTGGGCCTGCTCGTCGAGACCAAAAAGCACAAGCTCATGGTGCCGCGCTGCGCGCGCACCGGCGCCGTGGTCGAGCCGATGCTGACCGACCAGTGGTTCGTCGCCATGACGAAGCCCGACGCCAGCGGCCAGTCGATCGCGCAGAAGGCCATCGACGCGGTGCGCTCGGGAGAAGTGAGTTTCGTGCCCGAGAACTGGGTCAACACCTACAACCATTGGATGGCGAACATCCAGGACTGGACCATTTCGCGTCAGCTCTGGTGGGGCCACCAAATCCCGGCCTGGTACGACACCGAAGGCAAGCTGTACGTCGCACGCAGCGAAGCCGAGGCCCAGGCGCAGGCGCCCGGCAAGACGCTGGTGCGCGACGAGGACGTGCTCGACACCTGGTACTCCTCGGCGCTGGTGCCCTTCTCTTCGCTAGGCTGGCCCGAGAAAACACAGGACTACGACCTGTACCTGCCCTCCAGCGTTCTGGTCACGGGCTACGACATCATCTTCTTCTGGGTCGCCCGGATGATCATGATGACGAAGCACTTCACCGGCCGGGTGCCGTTCAGGCATGTTTACATCCACGGGCTGGTGCGCGACTCGCACGGCCACAAGATGAGCAAGTCCGAAGGCAACGTGCTCGACCCGGTCGACCTCATCGACGGCATTGCCCTTCCCGAGTTGCTCGAGAAGCGTACCCAGGGGCTGCGCCGCCCCGAGACCGCGCCCGCCGTGCGCAAGAACACGCAGAAGGAATTCCCCGACGGCATCCCCGCCTTCGGCGCCGACGCGCTGCGCTTCACCTTTGCCTCGCTCGCCTCATTGGGCCGGAACATCAATTTCGATCCCAAGCGCTGCGAGGGTTACCGGAACTTCTGCAACAAGCTTTGGAACGCCACGCGCTTCGTTCTGATGAATTGCGAGGGTCAGGACTGCGGCCTGCGCGAGCACACCAAGGAAGAATGCGCTCCGGGAGGACCGGCCCATGGCTACCTCAAATTCAGCCAGGCCGACCGTTGGATCGCCTCGCAGCTGCAACGCGTCGAGGCTGAGGTCGCGAAAGGCTTCGAGGAATACCGCCTCGACAACGTCGCGAACTCGATCTACCAGTTCGCATGGGACGAGTTCTGCGACTGGTATCTCGAGATCGCCAAGGTCCAGATCCAGCAGGGCGAGCCCGCCCAGCAGCGCGCCACCCGTCGCACACTGATCCGCACGCTCGAGGCACTGCTGCGCCTGGCGCATCCGCTGATCCCCTTCATCACCGAGGAGCTCTGGCAAAAGGTGGCACCGGTGGCCGGCCGCCAAGGGGAGTCGGTGATGGTCGCGCCCTACCCGCAGAGCCAGCCCGAGAAGATCGACGAGGCCGCCGAGGCTCATGTGGCGCGGCTCAAATCGCTGGTTGACGCCTGCCGCACGCTGCGTGGCGAGATGAACGTCTCGCCCGCCATGCGGCTGCCGCTCTATGCCGTGGCCGACACCGCGGATGGCAACGCTTTCGTGCGCCAGGCGGCACCAGTGCTGCAGGCGCTGGCCAAGCTCAAGGAAGTCAAGGTCTTCGACGACGAAGCGAGCTGGGCCGCGGCGGCCGAGGCGGCCCCCGTCGCCGTGGTGGGCGATGTGCGGCTGTGCCTGCACATGGAGATCGACAAAGCAGCGGAAAGATCCCGCATCGGCAAAGAGATCGCACGAATCGAGGGCGAGATCTCCAAGGTCAACGCCAAGCTGGGCAACGAAGCCTTCGTCGCCAAGGCGCCGGCCGCGGTGATAGAGCAGGAGCGGAAACGACTGGCAGACTTCAGCGCTACCCTGGAGCGGCTGCGCGACCAGCTTGTGCGCCTCGGCTGACACATCGAGCACACGGAGAGCTTTAGTATTCGAGGCTGGCGCTCGGCGCCGCCCAAACTTCGATTCACCGACCCAACGCTAAGCCCATGTCCACTCCCACCAAGCGCATTCGCAAGGCCGTGTTCCCAGTCGCCGGCTTCGGCACGCGATTCCTGCCGGCCACCAAGGCACAACCCAAGGAAATGCTGCCGGTGGTGGACAAGCCGCTGATCCAGTATGCCGTCGAGGAGGCCTACGCTGCCGGCATCCGCGACATGATCTTCGTGACCGGCCGCAACAAGCGTGCGATCGAAGACCACTACGACACCGCCTACGAGCTGGAAAGCCAGCTCGAGGCCAGCAACAAGCTGGAGCTCCTCAAGATCGCGCAATCGGTGATGCCGGACGACATGACCTGCTCGTACGTGCGCCAGCCGCGCATGCTGGGCCTGGGCCACGCAGTGCTGTGCGCCGAACACCTGGTCGGAAATGAACCATTCGCTGTGCTGCTGGCGGACGACTTGATGGTCGGTCCCGAGGGAGGCGAACCTGTGCTGGCGCAGATGACGCAGGTCTTTGCCAGGCTCGGCGGCTCGGTGCTGGCAGTGCAGGAGGTGCCCCTGGATCAGGTCAAGCGCTACGGCATTGTGGCCGGCGACACGGTCGAGGAAGGCCTGGTCAAGGTCAATCGCATGGTCGAAAAGCCCAAGCCCGAAGAGGCTCCCTCGCGACTCGGCGTGGCGGGCCGCTATATCCTCACGCCAGGCGTGTTCGACGAAATTCGCAGCCAGCCCAAGGGCGCGGGCGGCGAGATCCAGCTGACAGATGGCATCGCATCGCTGATGAAGAAGGAGGCGGTCTACGCCTATTCATACCAGGGTGTGCGCTACGACTGCGGCAGCAAGGAGGGCTTCCTGCAAGCCAGCGTCGAACTCGCGCTCGCGCATCCGGAGGTCGGGGCCCAGTTCCGCGCCTACCTCAAGACCCTGGAGCTCTAGCGGGCGCTGCCGCGGTCAGGGGCTCGAGGAAGCGGCGCAGTTCCTCGTCCTCGATGGGCGCGATCGGCAGATCGAAGGCGTCACGCAGGCGCTTCACCAGCGCCTGTGCCCACAGCGCGTTCCATACCAGACCCGAATGCAGGTCCGCGAGAACAGAGTTGTGCGGATCATCCCCGACGCTGTTCGTCACACGCAGCGCGGAGCCGATCTGCACTGTCTTGTAAGCCGGCTTGCCCTCGGCATTGCGCGAGCCCCAGTGCGTTTCGAACCAGGCCACGTCATCGAAATACGCCAGACGCTCATCGCCCTGGGCCAGCTGACGGATGGCGGCATTGAAGGCCTCGAGCGCGGACCGGATGTTGCGAGACTCCTTTGCCGATTGCCAGCGATCGGAGTTCGCAGGATCGTCCGCCTCGTTACCGATGCCCACCAGCAGGATGCGGGTGGCAGGGTGTGAAGCTTGGATCCGCCTGACTGCCGCACGGATCTCGCCGGCACAGAAGGCCGTGACCTTGCGCAGCTCCGGCGCATCAGGATCACTGGCCTGGAGGTCCAGCAGGCCCGCCCAGCTGTTGAGGCCAATGCGAATCACCACCACGCCACGCCTCCACCGCTCCGGCTCTTGGTCCATCAGAGCGACCAGGCGCGGCACCTGCCGGAAGCGACCTTGCATCAGATTTTTGCAGGCAGCGCCGGAGTTGGCGAAGTTGTAGAGATAGTCTTCCTTCCGTGGCGCCCGGCCGCCCGGCAGGCCCATCCATTCGCGCGCCAGCGCAACCACGCCCGGTCGGCCCCAACGCATCCAGGGGCCCGGATCGATTTGATGGCCGCGCAGGCGTGCCAGGACTTCGGTCCATTGGAATGTGCGTGCACGGAAGGCGCCGCCACGCTCGGTGCTGTCAGGCGGAAACCAGGCCTTGTCCTGATAGGAATGGCTGTTTGAATCGCCCAGGACGGCGAACGGAATCGCGTCGGACGCCGGGGCGGAACGCACAGGTGTGTCGTGCGGCATGCCATCGCTCCACAAGGCCATCACGAGCGCTCCGGCCGCCATGGCCAGCGCCAAGCCACCGGCGGCGATGCGCGCGCTGCGCTTCACGGCGAAAAGCCCTCAGCGGCGACGCAGGACGTGAATGAAGTCGTCTCCCACCGTCTGCTGGTCGACCAGGTCGTTGCCGGTCTGGCGGGCGAAGGCCTGGAAATCACGCATCGAGCCGGGGTCGGTGGAGATCACCTTGAGCAATTGCCCGCTCAGCATCTCGTTGAGCGATTTCTTCGCCTTCAGGATGGGCAGCGGGCAGTTGAGTCCGCGCGTGTCGATTTCTTTGTGGATGTCCATCGGTATTCCTTCTTCCGGGCCTGCCGGAATTCTAGGAGGCGGCCGTTGCGTCGGGCGCGGGCGTCACGGGTCTTGGCCATTCGATGAACTGCGGCTCGTGCCCGCGTGTGCGGAGCCAATCGGCCAATGCGTAGCCGGTGCCCGCCGGCCAACACCGGAGATCGGCCAGGTCATACAGCCGGTAGTCGACCAGCTCGGGCGAAAGCCGCACCTCGCCGTCGGCCACCGCATGGTAGGCAATGATCACCTGGTTCATGCGCTGGAAGTCGTAGACGCCGACCAGATCGAGGGCGCTGGTGTCGAGGTTGGTCTCTTCCTTGATCTCGCGTGCGATGCCTTCCTGCGGCGTCTCGCCAGCCTCCATGAAGCCGGTGATCAGCGCATACATCTTGTGTGTCCAGGCAGCGTTGCGCGCCAGCAGCACCTGGCCCCGGAATTCAATGATCGCAGCGAGCACCGGCGTCGGATTGTTCCAATGGGTCCACCCGCAGGCGCTGCAGCGCAGGCGCGACTTGGGCCCTCCATCCTCGGCAAGTTCGATGCGCGCGAGGGGGGTGGCGCAAGCCGAGCAGAACTTGGGATCGTTCATGGTGCTCATGGCATCACCTCGGCACTTCGCACTGCGGTATTTACCTCGACAGCGGGCGGACGGCTCATGCCGGGAAAACGCCGGTGGAGAGATAGCGATCGCCGCGGTCGCAGACGACGAAGACGATCGTCGCGTTTTCCAACTTCTTCGCGGTCTCGAGCGCCACCCACAGTGCCCCAGCGGACGAGATGCCCGCAAAGACCCCCTCCTCGCGCGCCAGCCGACGGCACATTTCCTCGGCCTGGTCCTGGCTCACGTGAACCAGTTGATCGACACGGCTGGGCTCGTAGATCTTGGGCAGGTACTCCTCCGGCCACTTGCGGATACCCGGGATGCGCGAACCCTCCTCTGGCTGCGCGCCGATGATCTGCACCGCAGGGTTCTTCTCTTTCAGGAAATGAGAAACGCCTGTGATGGTGCCGGTGGTGCCCATCGCGCTCACGAAGTGCGTGATGCGTCCACCTGTGTCGGCCCAGATCTCGGGTCCGGTGGTCTCATAGTGGATGCGCGGATTGTCCGGATTGGCGAACTGATCCAGCACCCGGCCTTTTCCCTGCGTCACCATTTGCTCGGCGAGGTCGCGGGCGTACTCCATGCCGCCGCTCTTGGGCGTGAGCACCAACTCGGCGCCGAACGCCTTCATGGTCTGGGCCCGCTCGACCGAGAGGTCTTCCGGCATGATCAGCACCATGCGATAGCCCTTGATGGCCGCCGCCATCGCGAGCGCAATCCCGGTGTTGCCAGAAGTGGCCTCGATGAGCGTGTCCCCGGGCTTGATCTCACCGCGCTCCTCGGCGCGCTTGATCATCGAGAGCGCCGGGCGATCCTTCACAGATCCGGCAGGGTTGTTGCCTTCCAGCTTCGCCAGAATCACGTTGCCGCGCTTCGAATTCTCGGCTGCATCGATGCGCTGGAGCGCGACCAGCGGCGTCTTGCCGATCGCGTCCTCAATGGTCGGGTAGTTCACATTTGCCATGCCAGGCACTGTGCCATAATTTTGAGCTCTCTTCCTTCCCTTGCCCGGGTGGTGAAATTGGTAGACGCAGGGGACTCAAAATCCCCCGCCGCAAGGCGTGCCGGTTCGATTCCGGCCCCGGGCACCACGGACCAGGCGGCGCACTCTCGGCGGCTAGCCGGGACGCCGGCAATAAAAAAGGCTCCCAAGGGAGCCTTTTTTGCTGATGCCGACAGGCGCTCAGTAGCCGCCGCGGCCACCGCCGCCGTAGCCACCACCGCCGCTGCGGCCACCGCCGCCACCACCACCACCGTAGCCGCCACCGCCACCGTAGCCACCGCCACCGCTGCGGCCACCGCCGCCGCCGAAGCCGCCGGGCGAACGGGGCTCCATCGGACGGGCCTCGTTGACGGTCAGGGCGCGGCCTTCGAGCGATTGGCCGTTCAGGCCTTCGATGGCTGCGAGCGCTTCCGAATCGCTGCCCATTTCGACAAAGCCGAAGCCCTTGGAGCGACCGCTGTCGCGTTCCATCATGACTTTGGCGCTGGCGACGTTACCGTAGGCGGCAAACGCCTGTTCCAGATGGTTGTCGCGGACGGAATAGGCGAGGTTGCCTACGTAAAGTTTCTTGCCCATGGAGGACTCCTAATCAAACTAAAAAAACAATCGATGGAGTCCCAGAGTCACAACAAGCAAGGATGCGCAGTGGCGCGAAACTGAACCGATTACCCAATACGAAGCCAAAGCGAACCAAAGCGACGCCCCGGCATTGTCGCGCACTTCTTGGGGTCGCGGTCAAGATTCCTATCAAGGGAAACGCTTAGTTCTCCAAAGCGGCCTGATCGGGCGACGTTAGAGTACTTCCAGCGCTGTTGCGGCGCGCGGGCCGGACCCGCACCTTTCTCAGGCCTTTGCCTGCGCCTCCAGCCGGCGGTTGGCGTCGAGCGCGTAAAGCACGGCCTTCTCATCCTGGCCCTTGCCCGACGCATCCCCGATGGGCAGCTGGGCCGAGCCGTAGAGCTCGCGCTCCAGTCGCTTCGCACGCTCGGAATACATGCGGGCCAGCGCACCATGATGCTCTGCGGCCGCCTGGTGCTCGATGCGCGCCAGGTGAGCTTCCTCGAGCAGGGCCATCACCCGCCGCAGATGGCCGTTTCGGTTGGGTTGGAAAAAACTGAACATCAAATCCTCCATCGCAAGCCAGCAGGAACTCTTTGTAGCTGCAGTCGCTCGGCGGGCGCTGTAGGTGCAGCGCTCTTGTGCAGCCGCTGTTATGAATTAGTTCTCAGTTTTAACAAAGATCTGAAGCTTGCCGTCGTTCGAAAGAGTTACTCCGCCTTGATGGCCATGGTTTGGAGGATGGTCTCCAGCTGCGGGCTCATGGGCAGGTCGATGCTGACGCCGCTCAATGGCAGCTTGCGAAGGAACCAGCGCTTGTATTGGCGTTCGATCTCCCCGTCCTGCGCCAGAAACTGAAAGGTCTCGTTGACGACCTTGGCGAGCTGCGGGTCGTTCTTGCGGTACATGATCCCGTACGGGTCATAGGACAGGAAGTCACCTACCACCTGGTACTCGCCCTGCACCTTGCCCTTGTTCTGCGCGATCAGCCCATAGAGCAGCACATCGTCGGTCGCAAAGGCATCGGCGTCGCCATTGACGACCCGCGCGAAAGACTCGGCATGATCGCGCTGCACCAGCAGGTTCATGTTGAGTTTGAACTTCTGCGACAACGCCTGCAGGGTTTGCTCGTTCGTGGTGCCGCGCGTGACTGCCACCTTGCGGCCGCCCAGGTCCTTGAAGTCGCGGATCGGCGCTCCCTTCTTCACCAGCAGCTTGGTGCCAGAGACAAAGATCGTGGGCGAGAAGGACACCCGCTTCTGGCGTTCAAGGTTGCTGGTGGTGGAGCCGCATTCCAGGTCGACCTGGCCTTTTTCCACCGCATCGATGCGGGACTCGGAGGTCACCGGCGCCCACCTGATGTCCAGGCTCTTGTGAACCGCCTCCTCGATGGCGCCCACCAGCAACTTGCACAGCTCGACGGAGTAGCCGATAGGTTCGTTGCGCGGCGAGAGATAAGAGAACGGGATGGAGGACTCCCGGTACCCCAGGGTGATGGCGCCGGCATCGCGAACCTTTGCCAATGTCCCGGTCAACGCGGTCGGCGCGGCGGGCGTAGGCTCCGTCTGAGCGCGGGCGAGCGCCAGCAGCAATCCCAGCGCCACGACAAGCGATGACCTGAACAAGAACTTCATGGCACACACCTTTCAGGCATGCACCGGATGCGCCAGTGTTGCGGCGCTCTCGGCATCGAGGGCCTTCTCGTTCGCCACTGCGTCGCTTTCGGACAGCAGCTCGCCCTCCCACTTGGCTACCACTGCCGTTGCGATCGAGTTGCCCACTGCGTTGGTCGCCGAACGGCCCATGTCCAGGAATGTGTCCACGCCGAGGATCAGCAGCAGGCCTGCCTCGGGAATATTGAATTGATTGAGAGTCGCCGCAATGACCACCAGCGAGGCGCGGGGCACGCCGGCCATGCCTTTCGAGGTCAGCATCAGGATCAGCAGCATGGTGATCTGAGTGCCCAGCGGCAACTGGATGTCATAGGCCTGGGCGATGAAGAGCACCGCGAACGTGCAGTACATCATCGAGCCGTCCAGATTGAAGGAATAGCCCATGGGCATCACAAAGCTGGAGATCTTGCGCTTGACGCCGAAGCGGTCCAGCGCATCGAGGATCTTGGGGTAGGCGGCCTCCGAGCTGGCGGTGGCGAAGGACAGCAGGAACGCCTCCTTGATCAGCACCAGCAGCTTGAGAACGCGCGGTCCCAGGAAGACAAAGCCGGCCAGGATGAGCGCGCCCCATAGCACGAACAGGCCCAGGTAGAAGTCGCCCATGAAGACGGCGAACTTGAGCAAGATCTCGAGCCCATTGACCGCCACCGTGGCTGCCATTGCAGCCATGACGGCCAACGGCGCGAGCTTCATGACGTAGCCGGTGATCTTGAGCATCGCATGCGACAGCTCGTCGATCGCGTGGATCAAGGTCTTCGCCTTGTCGCCCAGCGACGCCAGCGCGACGCCGAAGAACATGGAGAACACGACGATCTGGAGGATCTCGTTGTTGGCCATTGCCTCGGCAAAGCTCTTGGGCACCAGATGGCTGACGAAGTCCTTCAAGGTGAATTTGGAGGTGGCGAGATTGGCCGAGGTGCCGATGTCGGGCAGCGGCAATCCGAGGTTATGGCCGGGTTGCAGCAGGTTGGCCATGATCAAGCCCAGCACCAGGGAAACGAGCGACGCCGTAATGAACCAGCCCAGCGCCTTGCCGAAGACGCGCCCAACGGAGGACGCGTCGCCCATGTGGGCAATACCCACCACCAGTGTGGAAAACACCAGCGGACCGATCAGCATCTTGATCAGGCGCAGGAAGACGTCCGAGAAGATGGAGATATAGCCCGCGATCTGCGTGGCCGTCTTCTTGTCCGGAAAATTGATGAAGACCATGTAGCCGATGAAGATCCCGATCACCATCGCGATCATGATCCATGCCGCAGGGGGCAGGCGCTTCTTCGTGGCAGGGCTGGTCATCGGATGTCCTTTCTGGAGATCAACGAGCTGAACACGATCCGTGCCGCGCAAGATCCATGCGCGTGCACGTCAGCACGCGGATGATTTGCCCGACGGCCCCGTTTGTCCAGTCCCGCCAGACGGACGTCGCCGATCGGGGACTCAAACGAACTGTCAGCCGATGCCGACGTCCATCGGCCGGATGCGGCGGACACGCGCTGCGCCCTCGAACCGACGACGCGCCGCGCTCCCAGCCGCTGGCTTCACGCATCCGTTGCGCATACACCTGCTTCATTGGAGGCACGTCATGGACAAGATCATCCTGGACTCGGCGAGCGACGGCCGCGGCTATGAATGCCTCGGGTTGCGAGGCTCGCGCATTCTGACCCGCAGCCATGCAGAAGCCTGCTTCTGGCATTCGCTCGGCTATGTCGTGCTTCACTATTCGAACTGGACAACGTGAGTCCCGAGTGCGCCCATCGTCTTCAGGGAGAACAACCATGCTGATCGTCATGAGGACCGTCCCGCGGGCGCAGGATGCGCGCCTGGTGATCGCGTGCATACGCGCCTGCATCTGGGCGGCGATCGAGGGACGCCCCTTCTGTCCGCTGCGCCAGGACTAAGGCAGGTGGCAAGCGGCCACGTTGGGCCGGCTTTTACCTAAAGATGAAGCACGCCGAGCCGCGCTGCCTGCGCGACTGCATCAGTCCGGCCGGTGGCGTCGAGCTTGTCGATCAGCGACCCCACGTGGAACTTGGCGGTGTGTACCGAGATGCCGAGACGCCGCGCAATGAGCTTGTTCGATGCGCCTTCGGCCACCAGCGCCAGCACTTCCAACTCGCGCCGAGTCAGGGTCGAGTCCATTGCCTCGCCTCCCTGCGCGGCCTCTGGCAGGACCACGGCTACGTCGGCAGACTCGCCGCGCTCAGCCACACGGAGGTCGGGCGCCGCGGCCAGCGCGGCGGCGAGGCGCTGCGACAAGGCCTCGTCGTCGATCTCGAGGGCCACCACGATCGGCTTCATCGCACCATTGTGGACCGCGCTCAGGCCGCCGGTCTCTCGCCCACCCTAAGCCGCGCCTCCACTGCCTCGCCAGCGCGGCGCAGCGACAGCACGAGCACGGTCCCTACGCTCGCCGGACCCAAGGCGCGCAGCAGCAACGGCACACTGCGAATCGGCTGTCCGTTCATTGCCACGATGACGTCGCCCTGCAGAACCCCGGCGGCTGCACCCGGCCCCTGCTCGGCCACGCTCATCACCATCGCGCCAACACTCCCGGCGTCCACTCGCACCGGCTGCAGGCTCAGGCCAAGGTAGCCGCGCGGCATGTGGCCGTGTGTCATCAGTTGTGCGGCTACGCGCTCGATCGTCGCGGCGGGAATGAGCAGCACGCGCCGTCGAGGGCCGAACACTGCCATGCCCACGGGCTGGCCCTTGGCATTGAGCACGACGCCTCCTTCGGCGCCGAGCCTCAACCGCATGTCGAGCTCGATTCGCGCGTCGATCTCGCCGCCGCGCAGGCTGCGCCACGCTGGCCCGGCCAGCGAGACCAGGCCGCCCGCCACCAGCGGCAGGCCTTCGCGGGCGCCGATCGCCAGGACCATCTCGCCGGCGCGCAGCGGCTCGACATCGAAGACCACCGGCGGCGACGCCACGCCTTCGCAGCGCAGCAGCAGTACATCGGTGGAGGGATCGCGCCCTGCCACCTTGGCCGCCACAGTCGCACCGCCGGGCAGCACGAGTTCGGCCTCTTCGTCCTCCGGCAGTCCTTCTTCGGAGCTCACGACCCATCCGGGCCGCCAAACGAATCCGCTGGCGCGCGCGTGGCGCGTCTGGATGGCGAGCACAGCGGGCGAGACGGCGCTCACCGCGTCAGCCATCGCGGTCGACACCCGATCGAACGGCGACGGGGAAGAAACATTCGACATCGCGACTCCTTGAATGCTCACCATTGTCGAAAGGCCACCGCCGCCTGCCTACTGCCCGGTTGGGCAGGCGGGCGCTGCCACAGAGTTCTCACATGCTGCGAAGACGCCATGGCGCCGCGGGCGTTGCCACCATTGTTTCCAGGCTGCGAACACCGCGGTTCAAAGAGCAGTGATTTTTCGAGGGCCGCTTGTCCCAAACTAATCCCCATCGACAACCATCTGAAGGACCCGAAATGAAAGCCTCGAAACTCATCGCTACTGCCGCTCTCTCGCTCCTGGCCGTCGCCGGGGCGCAGGCGGAAACCTACGAAGGCGTGCACCCGTTGACCTCCTCGGCAACCCGCAGCGAAGTTGCCACGCAAGCGGTCACCGCCGCCCGCACCGGTAACCTCTATGCCGATGGCGCCAGCGCCGGCGTGCAGTCCTTTGCATCCACCGCGGATCGCTCCCAAGTGCGTGCTGAAGCCGTTGCCAAGGCCCACGATCCGTTCGCGAGCCTTGACCGCCGTGCCTTCTACCGCGACGAAGTCCCCGCCGCGTACAAGAAGCCGAAGGTATCGTTCACGCGTCAAGCTGGCCTTTGAGCCCTGGACCCGTAAGCGCGAAGAGAAGAAGACGGGCCTGAGGGCCCGTTTTTTTTTGCCGCGTGCTTGCGCAACGGAGGCTGACCGCGCTTTTTTCAGGCCAGCAGCCCAGTGGCAACGGTCGGATGCCGCAAGCGGACCCGCAGTTCCCGCTTGAGCCGCCGGTTATCCAGCCGGCGCGACTCGCTCATGAAGCTCATTTGCGACAAAGGCAACTGCGCCCGGGCTTCCTCGCGCGAAATGCGTGGAGGGCGCGGCAGGCCGTAGAGATCGGCCGCGAGGTCGATGTAGTCGCCGATCTTGAGCTCACTGTCGTCGCAAACATGAAAGACGCGCTGCGGCCCGCCACGCCACAGCGCCGCTACGCAGGCGCGGGCCAGATCGTCGGCGTGGATGTGATTGGTGTAGACGTCGTCCTCGGTGCGTAGCACCGGCGTGCGCTTGTGCAGCCGCTCGCGCGGGGTACCGCCTTCGCGATTTGCCGCGTAAATGCCGGGAATGCGCAGGATGCGCGTGGCGACCCCGGCGCGACCCAGCCAGCGCACGGCACGTTCCGCATCGACGCGGCGGTGCGCCCGGGCCGTGTCGGGCCGCACGGCGCGCGTCTCGTCGATGCGTTCGCCCCCGCAGTCACCGTAGACGCCGCTGGTCGAACCATAGACGAATGCAGCCGGCTGCGTGCGAAGGCGCAACGCGCGTACCAACGAAGCGGTGCGATCGTCGCGCCACCAGCGCGCGCCTTCGACCCGCGCAGGCGGAGCGAGGTGCAGCACGCGCGTAGCCAGGCCCGAGAGGCGGCGCAGGGTGGCGGGCCGGTCGAGATCGGCCACGATCGGCGTGAGGCCGGCCTCCCGCAGCGCGACCACGCGGTCGGGTGAGGAGGTCAGGGCCATCAGCCGCACGCGGCCGCGCAAGGCGCCTGCCGCCCGCAGGCCGACATCGCCGCAGCCGACCAGGAGCACGCGCTCGCGGCGAAATCGGGTAGGCCTGCTGCCGATCGGGCTGTTGAATGCGGGCAAAATTGCTTTCCCTTTGCTGAACAAGAGTCGAAGAATACCCATGACGAGCGCAGCGCCGGACGAGGCGGGCTTTCACATCACCGTCGAGCCGAGTGGACGGCATTTCACCGCACACGCCGACGAAACCATTCTCGCGGCCGGCATCCGCCAAGGCATTGGCCTGCCGTATGGCTGCAAGGACGGGGCCTGTGGCTCCTGCAAGTGCAAAAAACTTTCGGGCACGATCACGCTGCGCGCGCATCAAAGCAAGGCGCTGAGCGCGGAGGAAGAGGCAGCGGGGTTCGTGCTGACGTGCTGCGCGACGGCACGCAGCGACGTGGTGCTCGAGTCGCGCCAGGTGACCGACGCCAATGCGTTCCCGATCCGCAAGATGCCGGTGCGCGTGCAGTCCATCGTGAAGAAATCGCACGACGTCGTCATGCTGCGCCTGCAGCTGCCAGCGGGAGAGCCGCTGCAGTTCCATGCGGGCCAGTACGTCGAGTTCATCCTGCGCGACGGCACGCGGCGCAGCTATTCGATGGCGAACGCGCCGCACACGCTGGGCGAGCCGGGCACCGGCATCGAGTTGCATATCCGGCATTTGCCGGGCGGCAAGTTCACGGACCATGTGTTCGGCGCCATGAAAGAGAAGGAAATCCTGCGCATCGAGGGACCGTATGGCAGCTTCTTCCTGCGCGAGGACTCCGACAAGCCGATGATCCTGCTGGCCTCGGGCACCGGCTTCGCGCCGATCAAGGCACTGCTGGAGCACATGAAGTTCAAGGCGATCGACCGGCCGGCCGTGCTGTATTGGGGCGGGCGGCGGCCCGAAGACCTGTACATGGACGATTGGGTACGGTCGGCGATGCAGGCCATGCCCAACTTGCGCTACGTGCCTGTGATCTCGAATGCGGTGCCGGATGACGACTGGCGCGGACGAACCGGCTTCGTGCACCTCGCAGTCATGGAGGATTTCGCCGACCTGGCCGCCCATCAGGTGTACGCCTGCGGCGCGCCCATCGTGGTCGAATCCGCGAAGCGGGACTACGTCGAGCAGCGGGGATTGCCGGAAGACGAATTCTTCGCGGATGCGTTCACGACCGAGGCAGACAAGGCGCTGCCTTGAGCAAAGAGAGGGAGTAATACGGAGGCCTCGCCGCTTCGAGTCCACGCACAATCGGGTCCATGAAAACCAGAGACTTCCTCCTCACTCTCCTCGCCTCCACGGCCCTCCTCGCCACCACCCACGCCTCGGCCCAGTCGCCCCAACACCCGATCCGCCTGATCGTTCCCTACGCCGCTGGCGGCCCGATCGACGTCACGGCCCGCGTGCTGGCCGAGCGGGTCAAGGACACACTCGGCCCGGTCATCATCGACAACAAGCCGGGTGCTGGCGGCAACATCGGCGCAGACGCGGTGGCAAAGGCTGCACCTGACGGGCTCACGATCGGCATTGCGGCCACCGCGACCAACGCCGTCAACCCTTGGCTGTACAGCAAGATGCCCTTCGACGCCGCTACCGCCTTTGCGCCCATTACGCAGATGGTGCGAGTGCCCAACGTGCTGGTGATGAACGCGGACACCGCGCAGCGTCTGAAGATCAACAACCTGCGCGACCTGATCGCCTACGCCAAGGCCAACCCCGGCAAGCTCAACTACGGCAGCGGCGGCAACGGCAGCGCCGGCCACCTGGCGGGCGAGATGTTCAAGAAGGAAGCCGGCATCTTCGCCGTGCACATCCCCTACAACGGCGGCAACCCGGCGCAGCTCGCGCTGCTGTCGGGCCAAGTCGACTTCAACTTCGACAACCTCGCGACCGCCGCCCCGAACATCCGCTCGGGCAAGCTGAAGGCGATCGCGGTGACCACCGGCGAGCGCAGCAGCGCACTGCCCGAGGTACCGACCGTCGCCAGCACACTCAAGGGCTTCGCCATCGACACGTGGTGGGGACTGGTGGCGCCTGCCGGCACGCCGACGTCCGTGCTGGACAAGCTCAACCGAGCCTTCGTCGCAGCGCTCAACGCGCCCGAGACCAAGACGCGCTTCGCTTCCCTGATGGCCGAGCCGGTCGCGAACACGCCGGATCAGTTCGGCGCTTTCATGAAAAGCGAACTCGCAAAATACGAGAAGGTGGTCAAGGCCACCGGCGCCAAGGTCGATTGACCGGCCGGGCGAGGCCTTGAGAACGCACTACTCCCCCAGATACGCGGCGCGTACCTTCGGATCGCTCAGCATCACCTTGGCATCCCCGCTCATGGTGATCAGCCCCGACTCCATCACGTAGCCGCGATCGGCCAGCTGCAGCGCGCGGCTGGCGTTCTGCTCCACCAGCAACACGGTGACGCCCTGGTCATAGACCTGCTTCACCACCTCGAAGATCTTGTCGACCATGATCGGCGACAGGCCCATCGAGGGCTCGTCGAGCAACAGAACCTTGGGACGTGCCATCAGCGCGCGGCCCATGGCGAGCATCTGCTGTTCGCCGCCCGACATCGTGCCGGCCAGTTGCGTGGCGCGCTCCTTCAAACGCGGGAAGGTGGCGAACACGCGGTCGATGTCCTTGGCGATCTCGGCCTTGTCCTTGCGAATGTAGGCGCCGATCTGAAGGTTCTCCGTGATGGTCATGCGCGTGAACACGCCGCGCCCCTCGGGCACCATCACCAAGCCTTCGCCCACCAGATCCCAGGCGCCCCGCCCCTTGATGCTCTTGCCGAGGAATTCGATGCTGCCAGCGATAAAGGGCAAGGTTCCGGTGATGGCCTTCATCGTGGTGGTCTTGCCAGCGCCGTTGGAGCCGATCAGCGAGACCAGCTCGCCTTCGCGCACTTCGAAGTCGATGCCCTTCACCGCCTGGATGCCGCCGTAGGCGACCTTCAGGCCGCTCACTTTCAAAAGCGTTTGTGCCATTTCAATGTCCTCCCGTGCCGAGGTAGGCCTCGATCACTTTTTCGTTTCTCTGAACGTCCGCCGGCGTGCCTTCGGCAATCTGCTTGCCATAGTCGAGTACCGTCACACGGTCGCACAGGCCCATGACCAGCTTCACGTCGTGCTCGATCAGCAGGATGGTGCGGTCGTCCTTGCGGATGCGGTCGATCAGTTCGCGCAGCAGCACCTTTTCGGTGGCATTCATGCCAGCTGCAGGCTCATCGAGCGCAATCAGTTGCGGGTCGGTGGCGAGCGCCCGCGCGATTTCAAGCCGCCGCTGGTCGCCGTAGCTCAGCGTTCGCGCCTTGAAGTCGGCGTACTTGGCAATGCCCACGTAGTCGAGCAGCTCGTAGGAGCGCGTGGCGATCGCCTCTTCCTCCGCCTTGAAGCGGCTCGTGCGCAGCATCGCACCCAGCACGCCCGACTGCGTGCGCACATGGCGCCCGACCATCACGTTCTCCAGCGCCGTCATCTCCGAGAACAGGCGAATGTTCTGAAAGGTCCGCGCAATGCCGGCCTTAGCGACCTCGTGCACGGCGGTGGGCTGGTAGGGCTTGCCGCCCAGCTCGAAGCTGCCGCTGTCCGGCGTGTACAGGCCGGTGATGACGTTGAAGAAAGTGGTTTTGCCGGCGCCATTGGGACCGATCAGCCCATAGACCTGCCCGCGGGCGATCTTGATGCCTACGTCGGACAGTGCCTGCAGGCCGCCGAAGCGCTTGGAAATACCGCGGACGTCGAGGATGGTGTCAGTCATGCTGGTGCTCCTCTCGTTCACGGATTAATGGACATGGGGCGCGAGGCAGCACCGGGGAGCTCGTCGGCAGGCGTCTCGATGCCTGGCGCGGCGGCAGGCATGCCGGATGTCGGCGCGGGCGCGGCGCCCCTGCGCTGCAGCGACTTGCCGTGTTCCGGCGAAGGCCAGAGGCCACGCGGACGTACCAGCATGATGACGATCATGGCCAGCGCGATGAAGAGCTGGCGCAGGATGGACGCATCGAGCCGTCCATCGGTCATGGCCTGAAGCGGCGCCGCCACGTAGCGCAGCACCTCGGGCAAGGCAGCCAGCAGCACTGCGCCCAGGATCACGCCGGGCAGGTGGCCGATGCCGCCCAGCACCACCATGGCGACGATCATCACCGACTCCATCAAACTGAAGGACTCGGGCGAGACGAAGCCCTGGAAGGCGGCAAACATGGCGCCCGAGACACCGCCGAAGCTCGCGCCCATGCCGAAGGCCAGCAGCTTCATGTTGCGCGTGTTGATGCCCATCGCCTTCGCGGCGATCTCGTCCTCGCGGATCGCCATCCAGGCGCGGCCGATGCGCGACAGCTGCAGGCGGTGCGAGATCACGATGGTGATGAGAACCAGGGCGAGGAACAGGTAGTAGTACAGCGAGACCGAGGAGATCGAGTAGTCGCCCAGCTTGAGCGCCTTGCCGAGATTGAGGCCCCAGAAATGCACCGGATCGATGGCTGTGATGCCCTTGGGCCCGTTCGTGAGGTTGAAGGGGTGGTCCAGGTTGTTGAGGAACACTCGGATGATCTCGCCGAAACCCAGCGTGACGATCGCGAGGTAGTCGCCGCGCAGCTTCAGCGTGGGTGCACCGAGCAGCACGCCGAACAGCGCGGCAAGCCCGAAGGCCGCCGGGACCACGAGCAGCAGAGAGCTGTGCAGGCCATTGGGGAACATGGCCTTGATCGCCGGGAAGGTGTCCGTCAGGTGCGGCGATCCGAGCAACGCAAAGAGGTAGGCCCCGATGGCGAAGAAGGCCACATAGCCAAGGTCGAGCAGGCCGGCGTAGCCGACCACGATATTCAGACCCAGGGCCAGCAGCACATAGAGCAGCGCGATATCGGCAATGCGCACCCACGCGTTGCCCTGGCTCTGCAGCAACAGCGGCAGCGCCAGCAGGGCGATGGCCGCAATCGCGACGTAGACAATCTTTTTCGTGTCTTTCATGGCGCGTCCTTCCTCAGGCCCGGTCCGCCACCCGCTCGCCGAGCAGGCCCGAGGGTCGCAGCGTAAGCATGATGATCAGCACGATGAAAGCGAAGATGTCGCTGTAGTGGCTGCCCAGCACGTCGCCGGTGAGTGCGCCGATGTAGCCCGAGCCGATGGCTTCGATCAGCCCCAGCAAGATGCCGCCGACCACTGCGCCCGCCAGGTTGCCGATGCCGCCGAACACCGCGGCGGTGAAGGCCTTCAAGCCGGGAATGAAGCCCATCGCATGCTGCGCGATGCCGTAGTTGGACGCGTACATCACGCCGGCCACTGCTGCCAGCACGGCCCCGATGATGAAGGTGGCCGAGATGACCATGTCGGGCCGAATCCCCATCAGCGCCGCGACGCGCGGGTTCTCGGCCGTGGCGCGCATCGCGCGACCGAGCTTGGTGTAGTTGACCAGCCACATCAGGACCACGAGGCAAAAAGCGGTGACGCTGAGAATCATGACCTGTGTCGGCGAGATCACGGCACCGCCGACGTGGATCGGTGTGGTAGACAGGAGGTTGGGATAGGCCTTGTTGGTTGGCTTCCAGATGATCATCGCCAGCGTCTGCAGCAGGATCGACATGCCGATGGCGGTGATCAGCGGCGCCAGCTTGGGGCTGTTGCGCAGCGGCCGGTAGGCCACCTTCTCGATCGTGAAGTTGAGCGTGGCGGCAACCACGCAGGCGATAATGAGCGCGAGGATGAGGACGATCCAGCCGGGGGTGCCGGGCATCGCGGTCTGCATCCAGCCGATGATGGTCCAGCTGGTGAGCGCTCCGACCATGAGGACTTCGCCGTGCGCGAAGTTGATGAGGTTGATGATGCCGTACACCATGGTGTAGCCCAAGGCTATCAAGGCGTACATGCTGCCGAGAACCAGACCGTTGATGATCTGCTGCAGCAAGATATCCATAGAGAATTCCCTTTTTTAATAAGACGCGCCTGGTCGGCGCCCAACGTACCCTGTGCACCGGTTCGGCGCCCTGGCTTCGCTTAGCAAAAAACCCGCCAGCATGTGTCGACGGCGGGTTTGTGGGCGGGATTGTAGTCACCGCGGATGGCCATTTCTGCACGCGGCGACGGGGGTTTTCCCGCTGGCGCGGGGCAATTGCGGGGCCCCGCGGTGCAAGGCCGTATCAGGCGCAATACATCGCTTCTCAGCGGCCCGCGTCTTCGTTGCGCTTGCGCAAATCTCGCAATTTTTCGCCGATGCGGATTTCAAGCCCGCGCTCCACCGGCCGGTAGAAGGGCTGCCGAGGCTCCAGGCCGTCGGGCAGATAGCGCTCGCCGGCCGCGAAGCCGCCTTCCTCGTCGTGCGCGTAGCGGTAGCCCCTGCCGTAGTCGAGCTGCTTCATGAGACGCGTCGGCGCATTGCGCAGGTGCAGGGGCACGGGGCGCGTGGCGTCCTGCTGGATCAGTGCGCGAACCTCGTTGTAGGCCTGATAGACCGCGTTCGACTTCGGCGCCATCGCGAGGTAGATCACGCACTCGGCCAGCGCCAGCTCACCCTCGGGCGAGCCCAGGCGCTCGTAGACCTCGGCGGCGTCGAGCGCGAGCCGAAGCGCGCGCGGATCGGCCAAGCCGATGTCCTCGCTGGCCATGCGCACCAGCCGGCGTGCCATGTAGCGCGGGTCGGCCCCGCCATCGAGCATGCGCACGAACCAGTAAAGCGCGGCATCGGGATCGCTGCCGCGCACCGACTTGTGCAGCGCTGAAATCGTGTCGTAGAACTGCTCCCCGCCCTTGTCGTAGCGGCGCATGCGCTCGCCCAGCACGCGCAACAGCCAGTCGTCGCCGATGTCGTCGCGCTTTTCGGCAGCGGCCGCGACGGAGAGGGTCTCGAGCGTATTGAGCAGCCGGCGTGCGTCGCCGTCCGCGTAGGCCACGAGCCGCTCCACTGCCTTGGGCTCGATGGCCGGCACGGCCTGGATGTCCTGCGCTCGGACGACGATCTGGCGGAGGTCTTCCTCGGTCAGCGACTTCAGAACGTAGACTGCTGCGCGCGACAGCAGCGCCGAGTTGACCTCGAAGGACGGATTCTCCGTCGTGGCGCCGATGAAGGTGAACAGGCCCGATTCCACGTGGGGCAGGAAGGCGTCCTGCTGGCTCTTGTTGAAGCGGTGCACTTCGTCGACGAAAACGATGGTGCGGCGCTGCTCCAGGCCATCGCGCGCGGTCGTCGCACGCTCCACGGCCTCGCGGATGTCCTTCACGCCGCCGAGCACGGCGCTGATGCTGAGGAACTGCGCATCGAAGGCATCCGCCATCAGCCGCGCGATGGTGGTCTTGCCGGTGCCGGGTGGGCCCCACAGTATGCAGGAATGCGGCTGACCTGATTCGAAGGCAATGCGCAGCGGCATGCCCGGGCCGAGCAGGTGCTGCTGGCCGATGACCTCGCCCAATGTCTTTGGACGCAGGCGCTCGGCCAGGGGCTGATGAGAGGTGGGAGCCATGGAAACCGTAGTGTCGCGCATCGTTGCGCGATGCATTCCGGATCGGCCCGCGGCGCGGCGCCAGCAGGCTACTGCCGGATCACGTCGGCACCGGCCGGCGCCTTGAATTGGAAAGTGCTCGAGGGCAGCGCAGGATTCACTTCGACCTTGGTGAACTTCAACACCGACCGCTGCCCGAAGCTGTCGAGAATCTCGAGCGAGGCCAGGGCGTCGCCCTGAAAGCCGATCTGGACGTTCTGCAACTGGCCGTCCTTGTTCTTCGGAGTGGCCTTGACCCATTGGAGACCGTCACGTTCGGGGACGCCCTCGAGCGTGAAATCGGCTTGCAGCGCGCGCAGGTCAGGTGCGGAGGCGATCAGGGCTGCCGGGGTCGAGCCCAGTGCCTGTGACTGCTTGCGCTGCGTGACTTGGTTGAGGTCAGCGTCGTAGAGCCAGAGCGTCTCGCCGTCGGCCACGATGCTTTGCGCAAAGGGCTTCTTGTAGTCGAACTTGAACTTGCCGGGCCGCTGGAATTCGAAAGTGCCGCTCGACACCTTGGCGCGAGAGGGCTGGCCCTCCTTCGCGGGGGCGGTCACCGTCTGCGTGAACTCGGCGCGGCCCGACTTCGCGTTCTTCACAAAGGCTTCCAGGCTTTCGATGCCGCCAGCCCGCGCGCCGCTCGCAGCAGCCAACGCCACAAAGGCAACCAGCAGTTTCTTCTTCAACAGCATCGCTGTACTTCCGTCATTCGGCACGCGCAGGGACGAGGATCTCGCGCTGGCCGCTGCCGCTCATCGCGCTCACCAGGCCTGCATGTTCCATGTCCTCGACCAGGCGCGCGGCCCGGTTGTAGCCGATCTTCAGGTGGCGCTGCACCAGCGAAATGCTGGCCTTGCGGTTTTTAAGAACGATCTCGACCGCCTGGTCGTACATCGGGTCTTTCTCGCCGCCTTCGCTGCCACCTTCACCGAGTAGATCGCCGTCGCCATCGACGGTTCCCCCTTCCAGCACCCCTTCGATGTAGTCCGGTTCGCCCTGGGACTTGAGGTAGGCGACGACACGGTGCACCTCGTCGTCGCTCACGAAGGCGCCGTGCACGCGCACCGGCAGCCCGGTGCCGCTCGGCATATAGAGCATGTCGCCCATGCCCAGCAGCGCCTCGGCACCCATCTGGTCGAGGATGGTCCGCGAATCGATCTTGCTCGAGACCTGGAAGGCAATGCGAGTGGGGATGTTGGCCTTGATCAGGCCGGTGATGACGTCAACGCTGGGCCGCTGTGTGGCGAGGATCAGGTGGATGCCGGCGGCGCGCGCCTTCTGCGCCAGGCGGGCGATCAGTTCCTCGATCTTCTTGCCCACCACCATCATCAGGTCGGCGAGTTCGTCGATCACGACCACGATGTGGGGCTCGCGCTTGAGAGGCTCGGGATCGTCGGGCGTCAGGCTGAACGGGTTGTAGATGAACTCCTCGCGCGCCTTCGCCTCGTCGATCTTGGTGTTGTAGCCTGCCAGGTTGCGCACGCCCAGCTTGCTCATCAGCTTGTAGCGGCGCTCCATTTCGGCCACGCACCAGTTGAGGCCGTGGGCCGCCTGGCGCATGTCGGTGACGACCGGCGCGAGCAAATGCGGGATGCCCTCGTAGACGGACATTTCCAGCATCTTCGGGTCGATCATGAGCAAGCGCACATCGCGCGCCTCGGCCTTGTAGAGCAGGCTCAGGATCATTGCGTTGATCCCTACCGACTTTCCGGAGCCGGTGGTGCCGGCCACCAGCACGTGCGGCATCTTCGCGAGGTCGGCAACGACCGGGTTGCCGATGATGTCCTTGCCCAGGCCCATCGTGAGCATCGACTTGCCTTCGTTATACACCTGGGAGCCAAGGATCTCGCTCAAGCGGATCGACTGGCGCTTGGCATTCGGCAGCTCGAGCGCCATGTAGTTCTTGCCGGGGATGGTCTCGACGACGCGGATGGAAACCAGCGACAGCGAGCGCGCCAGGTCCTTCGCCAGGTTGACGATCTGCGAACCCTTGACGCCGGTTGCCGGCTCGATCTCGTAGCGCGTAATGACCGGGCCGGGCGAGGCGAGCACGACGCGGACCTCGACGCCGAAGTCCTTCAGTTTCTTTTCGATCAGGCGCGAAGTCATTTCCAGCGTGTCGGCCGACACGGTTTCCTGGCGTCCCTGCGCGGCATCGAGCAGGTCCACCTGCGGCAGCTTGCTGTCGGGCAGCTCGCGGAAGAGCGGCTTCTGGCGCTCCTTGGCAACGCGGTCGCTCCTCGGCACCTCCGTCATGGCCGGCTCGATCTGCACAGGCGGCGCAGGCGGACGCCGCTTGGGGCGCGGCACGATGCGCAACTCCTCGTCAGGCGAATCCGGCTCGTCGCCCTGCTCCACGGAAGCCAGTTCTTCGCGCTCGCGCACCGCCTTCTTGCCCATCGCGATGTCTTCGGCGATCTCGCGCTTCTCGCGGCGCAATTCGAATAGCGAATAAAGGCGAGAACCGATGCGCTCGGCAATCTGGCTCCAGGAGAAGCGGAACACGAGGGCCGAGCCAATCACGCCGGCAGCGATGGCGATCAGCGCAGAGCCGGTGAAGCCCATCCATCTCACGCTGAGCGGACCGACCAGGTAGCCGAGTACGCCGCCGCCATGGCCGGGCAGGTGTGATTCGAGCCTGTAGAGGCGGGACCACTCGAGCACCACGCTGGCGCACAGCAGGAGCACCAGACCGAACCAGAAAGCCAGGCGGCTTCGATTGAAGCGGCCGCGCGGCGCTTGTTCGGCTACCGCTTCGCCGCCGCGCATCCAGCCGGCCAGCGAGGACAGCCACACGCGCAGGCCCGCCGCAAGGCACCACCAGACCGAGTAGCCGGCGAGAAAATAGCTGGCATCTGCCAGCCATGCGCCGATGCGACCGGCCCAGTTCTTGACCTCGCCCCCGGTACCCGAGGTCGACCAGGCGGCGTCCGACGGCGTATAGCTCAGCATGGCAAGCAGCCAGAACAGCAGGGCGACGAAGCCAGCGATCAGCGTGATCTCATGCGCAAATCGCATGGCGCGCGCGCGCACGGGCTGCGCATCGCCCGACGCGGAGGATTGAAGGGTGTTGAGCGAATAGGTCATGGAAGGCACCGCTGCGGGCTACCCGTAGCGGGCAGGCAGCGCACTGAAATTACAACGAATACCGACGCGGCCGCGTTGTCATCGGGGCCGGCGATGCAAAGACGGGCGGGCCGAGAGGTCGCCCGCCGGAGGCTCAAGCAAGCGATGAAAGTCGTTCCTTGACGATCATGGACCCGTCGGATTGCGTCTGAACGAAGCCTCTTTCCTCCAGGTCCTTCATGACGCGGCTGACCATCTCGCGCGATGCGCCGACCATCTTGGCCAAATCCTGGCGTGAGATCTTGTCACGCACCTTGAGGTTGCCCGCTCCATCGTCCACCGCGAATTCGAGCAGGGAGCGGGCAACGCGGCCATAGACGTCCATGAGTGCCAACGACTCGATCTTGCGATCGGCGTGGCGCAGCCGCGAAACCAGCCCGCGCATGATGTTGTATGACATCGATGAGTTCTCGGGCAGACAACGCGCGAAGGCATCACGCCCGAGCATCAGCACGTCGGTCTGGACCTCGGTGCGCACAGTGGCCGAATGCGGCTCGTCGTCAATCATGCTCATCTCGCCGATGTAGTCACCGGGGTGAAGCGTCGCGAGGATGACTTCGCGGCCGCGGCTGTCGGTACTCATTACGCGGGCGCGGCCGGTGAGGATGATGTAGAGCGCATCCGACTTCTTTCCTTGCTCGACAACCACTTCGGCGCGCTTGAAGCGCTTCTTGACAATCGCATCGGCAATGCTCGCCGACTGAGCCGGCGTCAGCGCGGCAAACAGCGGCACGCGGCGGAGCAATTCAAGATTGGACAGCATCGACATTCATCAATCCCCGGATCTACCGCGCGATTGAAAAGCTCATGCATTAATACAATCGCACGCATTGACAAGACCTCGCGCCCGGTCTTGAACCGAACGGTGATACTCCATATCTATCACCCTTGAAAATGTACACGCTGATGCAGCGTCAAACCTAGGTTTTCTACTCATGTCGTCCTCTTCACGCCACGCCAAGGTACTCATTCTGGGCTCGGGCCCTGCCGGATATACCGCTGCGGTCTATGCGGCGCGCGCCAATCTGCAGCCGATGCTGATTACCGGCATCGCCCAGGGCGGCCAGCTCATGACCACGACCGAGGTCGATAACTGGCCGGCCGACGTGCATGGCGTCCAAGGGCCGGATCTGATGCAGCGTTTCCTGGAGCATGCCGAGCGCTTCAAGACCGAGATCGTGTTCGACCACATCAACAAGGTCGACCTGAGCAACCGCCCCTTCACGCTGACTGGCGACAGCGGCACCTACACCTGCGATTCGCTGGTGATCGCCACAGGTGCATCAGCCAAGTACCTCGGGCTCGACTCGGAGCAGCACTTCATGGGGCGCGGCGTCTCGGGCTGTGCGACATGCGACGGCTTCTTCTACCGCGAGCAGGAAGTGTGCGTGATCGGCGGCGGCAACACCGCAGTCGAGGAAGCTCTCTATCTCTCGAACATCGCGAGCAAGGTCACGCTGGTACATCGTCGCGACAAGTTCCGCGCCGAACCGATCCTGATCGACAAGCTTCACGAGAAGGTCAAGGAAGGCAAGATCCAGCTCAAGCTCCACAGCACGCTGGACGAGGTGCTCGGCGACGATTCGGGCGTGACAGGCATTCGGCTGAAGAACACGCAGACCGGAGCAACCGAGCAGGTCGACCTCAAGGGCTGCTTCATCGCGATCGGCCATCACCCGAACACCGACATCTTCCAGGGGCAACTGGAAATGAAGGACGGCTACATCCTCACCCGCTCGGGCTTGCAGGGCTTCGCGACCATGACCAGCATTCCGGGCGTCTTCGCCGCGGGCGACGTACAAGACCACGTATACCGTCAGGCGATCACCAGTGCCGGTACCGGCTGCATGGCGGCGCTGGACGCCCAACGCTTTCTGGAGCAGGACGGAACACTCTGAGGCCCTGCACGCAGCCGCTGACGCTATAATCCGAGGCTTTGCCGAATCGAGCCCTATGCATTGCTGGGTCCGAAACGTCGGTAAGCCGGGATACCGCCACCCGATTCTGGCGAGGTCAAGCTGCAACCCACCCACGCAATCCTTGCGACCGGGTGCCAGCTGTTCAAGAAAGAGTTCTTCATGGCACGCGTATGCGAAGTCACGGGCAAGGGCCCGATGGTCGGAAACAACGTTTCCCACGCCAACAACAAAACCAAGCGCCGGTTCCTCCCGAACCTGCAATATCGCCGCTTCTTTGTCGAGAGCGAAAACCGCTGGGTGCGCCTGCGTGTTTCCGGCGCTGCGCTGCGCCTTATCGACAAGAAGGGCATTGACGCCGTGCTCGCAGACCTGCGTGCGCGCGGCCAAGCTTAAGGAGCTGAATCATGGCAACGAGCAAAGGCGGACGCGAAAAGATCAAGCTGGAATCCACAGCGGGTACCGGCCATTTCTACACGACGAGCAAGAACAAGAAGACGATGCCTGAAAAGATGTCGATCATGAAGTTCGATCCCAAGGCACGCAAGCACGTCGAATACAAAGAAATCAAACTGAAGTAATTCGACCTATTTCTTCGATGAAGCCCGCTGATCCAGCGGGCTTTTTTTGCGCCTGCATTTAACAGGCTCACAAAAAAGCCGGCTCAAGGGCCGGCTTTATCTACGGGACAGGCGCCCGAAATCCAAACGTCAGGTGCGGGCAGCACGCAACCGTGTGGAGAAGTCACGCAATCCCGCAATGCCGCTGGCTTCAGCCCGATGGCACCAGGCAGCCAGATCGGCGGCCAGTTGTTCACGCGACTGGGAGGTATTGAGCCAGAGCTGGCGCAGCTCTTCACGCATCGTCACCATCTTGTCAAGAACCGGGTGGGCCGCACGGGCCTGCACAAGGTTTGAACGAACGGTGACCGGCACCTTGTCGTCGTCGCGATGCAACCAGCGCTTGGCAGCCTTCAGCGCAGACAGGTCGGCACCCTTTGCCTTGAGCAATACCAGTTCCTGCTTGGTGGCGCGGCGCATCTCACGGGCGTAGCCGGCCATCACTTCGTAACGGTTAGCGATGACCGCTTCCAGCGTCTTCTCGTCGGCCACGGGTCGGATATCGCCCAGCTGCATTTTCGGAGGCAGCTTCTTGACCTTGGCCCAGCCGATCTTCTGCATCAGGCTGATGTAGACCCAACCAATGTCGAACTCATACTTCTTGACCGAAAACTTGGCAGACGTGGGATAGGTGTGGTGATTGTTGTGCAGCTCTTCGCCGCCGATGATCAGGCCCCACGGCATGATGTTGCGGCTGGCGTCGGGCGCCTCAAAGTTGCGATAGCCCCAGTAGTGGCCAATGCCGTTGATGACGCCGGCCGCAGTGATCGGAATCCAGAGCATCTGGACTGCCCATACCGCCAGACCGAGCGCGCCGAAGAGCGCCAGGTTTAGCACCAGCATCAGCCCCACGCCCTGCCAGCTGTAGCGGGAGTAGAGATTTCGCTCCAGCCAGTCGTCCGGCGTGCCGTGGCCGTAGCGGTCCATCGTCTCCTTGTTCTTCGACTCGGCACGGTAGAGCTCGGCGCCACGCCAAAATACCTCGTCGATGCCTTTGACCTGCGGACTGTGAGGGTCTTCATCGGTTTCGCACTTCGCGTGGTGCTTGCGATGGATTGCCACCCACTCCTTGGTGACCATGCCGGTGCCGAGCCAGAGCCAGAAACGGAAGAAATGAGAAGGAATCGGGCCTAGATCCATGGCCCGGTGCGTCTGCGTGCGGTGCAGGAAGATCGTGACCGCAGCGATGGTGATGTGCGTGGTGAACAGCGTGTACAGCACGATCTGCCACCACGTGAGATCCCACAGGCCGTTCCCGAGCCAGTCGATGGCCGCGCTCAGGAGGGCAGAGTCAGGAAGCAACATTGAGTTCGGTACTCCATGGCCGCACGAAGGTGCAGCCTTCAGGTAAGTGCCGATTTTAAAGGGTGGGTCTCCAAAAAGGGGGCTAAATCCTTGATCTGTAACAAGTATTAGGCTGCCTTTGGGGTTTGGTCCTACTTTCGCTGCCAAGCAGCGGCGAAGAAGCCGTCGGTGGCATGAAGGTGCGGCCAAAGCCGTAGATAGCGTGCGCCAGCTTCGCCGCCAGCGCAGAGGGTTTGGGGATCGGCCACCTTCAGGACGCCGAGCAGCGGCGCGATGTCCAGCGGCGCGAATTCCGGATGAGCGGCGCCGAAGGCCTCGGCGATGGCCTCGTTCTCCTCCGGCAGCACGCTGCAGGTCGCGTAGATCAAGCGCCCCCCGGGCTTCACCAGCCGCGCGGCACTCTGGAGGATCGAGGCCTGCTTGGCGGTCAGCTCCTCGATAGCCTTTGGCGACTGCCGCCACTTGAGATCCGGATTGCGGCGCAGCGTCCCCAGGCCGGAACAGGGCGCATCCACCAGCACCCGGTCGATCTTCCCCGCCAAGCGCTTGATACGTTCGTCGCGCTCATGGGCGATCGCCGCCGGATGCACGTTCGACAGCTTGCTGCGCGCCAGCCGCGGCTTGAGCGCGTCGAGCCGGTGTGCCGAGGTGTCGAAAGCGTAGAGCCGCCCGGTGCTGCGCATGGTGGCGCCGATCGCGAGCGTTTTGCCGCCCGCACCAGCGCAGAAATCGACCACCATTTCGCCGCGCTTGGCGTCGAGCAGCAGCGCCAGCAGTTGCGAGCCCTCGTCCTGCACCTCGACGGCGCCCCGTGCGAAGGCGTCGAGCTTGGCAAGCGCCGGCTTGCCCTCGAGGCGCAGTCCCCAAGGGGAATAGCGGGTAGCGGTGGCCTGAATGCCGGCCAGCGCCAGTTCCTTTTGTACGTCGGCTCGCTTGTCGGTCAGCGCATTGACCCGGAGATCCAGCGGCGCGGGCTGCTGCAGGCTTTGCACCAGCGGCCAGAAGCCGTCGCCCAACTGCGCCTTCAACGGCGCCACCAGCCATTCCGGCAGGTTGTGGCGATGGCGCTCCAACAAGTCGTCGGGCCTCA
Organism: Variovorax sp. PBS-H4; assembly: GCF_901827205.1. Taxonomy (NCBI): domain Bacteria; kingdom Pseudomonadati; phylum Pseudomonadota; class Betaproteobacteria; order Burkholderiales; family Comamonadaceae; genus Variovorax; species Variovorax sp. PBS-H4. The sequence continues at coordinate 5,173,393 of NZ_LR594675.1, forward strand.
CGGCATCGCACTGGTCGAGCCAACGCTTCTCGACGTCGCTGAGGGCGCTCTTGAGGAAGTCGCGAGGACCGTGAAAGCCAAGAATGGCCATCCGCCTCTCTTTCGGTCCGCTGCCCGAGGGCGACAGGTGGTCGAACAGCAGCTTTTTGCGCAGCACGGTGTAGACCGTCTCGGCCAAAGTGGCACGCTCGCGCGGTCCCAGTTCGCGATGGTCGCGGAAGTAGCGGGAAACGACCTGGTCGGCAGGATGTTCGAATTTGAGGACCAGGCCGACCAGGTCGGCGCAGGCCTCGAGAAGGGCTCTGGGGTGCATGTCGCGATTGTCTCAGCCGGCTGCGCGCGTCCAGACGATTCGGACCAGGTGAACGCATGCCGGCTGCGCAGTCCCGCCCATGGCGCAATCGAGATCGTAGGGGCTCCCATTGACGTCTGCAGCGGCGACGACCGAAGCGAACAGTCGAAAAAATGATTCGGGGCTTCCCCGCAACGGGGGGAACGGTCAGCTTGTTCCTGCCAACCAGCTTGCAATCGCCTGCGGGTAAACCCGATGTTCTTGCGTCAAAACCCGAGCAGCAAGAGTCGCCGGGGTGTCGTCGGGAATGATCGGCACCATGGCCTGGGCCAGGATTGCCCCATGGTCGAGTTCCATCGTCACCTGGTGCACGGTCAGCCCTGCCACCTTGCAGCCCGCCTCGATAGCGCGTCGATGCGTGTGGAGCCCCGGAAAAGCCGGCAACAGCGAAGGGTGAATGTTGAGCAGGCGCCCTTCATAGCGGGCCACGAAGCCCGGCGTGAGGATGCGCATGAACCCAGCCAGCACCACCAACACAGGCGCATGCGCATCGATGGCCTCCGCGAGCGCTGCATCGAAGGCCTCCCGGGTGGCGAAATCCTGGTGCGGGACCACGGCCGTGGCGATGCGCGCCGCCTGCGCGAGCCCAAGGCCGCCGGCGTCCGCCCTGTTGCTGATCACCGCAGCCACTCGCGCCCCGAAGCGCCGCGCCCATTGCTCGCGCTCGGCGGCGCGCACGATGGCGGCCATATTGGAGCCACTGCCGGAGATCAGGATCACGATGTTCTTCATGGGAGGCGGGATTATCTTTGCTGCTGGCTTCCCCCCGGTCGCTTTGTCTCCACGCGGACAGGCCAAACAAGCACGACCGTGCTAAAAACAGCCGGTTCGACAGATCAGAGTGCGCCGCCTTCTCGGCGCCCTACCCACACAGCGAGGCAACGCATGGATTTGAGCTTCACGCCCGAGGAACAGAAGTTCCGCGAAGAGATTCGCGCCTGGGTCAAGGACAACCTTCCTCAGGACATTTCCCACAAGGTGCACAACGCACTGGAGCTGACGCGCGACGATATGCAGCGCTGGGCCAAGATCCTCGGGAAGAAAGGCTGGCTGGGCTACGGCTGGCCCGTCCAGTTCGGCGGCCCAGGCTGGACCGCCGTGCAGAAGCACTTGTTCGAGGAAGAGACTGCGCTGGCCGGCGCGCCGCGCATCGTGCCCTTCGGCCCCGTGATGGTGGCGCCGGTGATCCAGGCATTCGGCAACGCCGAGCAGCACAAGCGCTTCCTGCCCGGCATCGCGAGCGGCGAGGTGTGGTGGAGCCAGGGCTACAGCGAGCCCGGATCGGGCTCCGACCTGGCCTCGCTCAAGACCCGGGCCGAACGCCAAGGCGACAAATACATCGTCAATGGCCAGAAGACCTGGACCACGCTGGGCCAGTACGGCGAATGGATCTTCTGCCTCGTGCGCACCAGCAGCGAGGGCAAGCCGCAGACCGGCATCAGCTTCCTCCTGATCGACATGAAGTCACCGGGCGTCACCGTGCGCCCGATCAAGCTGATGGACGGCGGCCACGAGGTCAACGAAGTGTTCTTCGACAACGTCGAAGTGCCGGCCGAGAACCTGATCGGCGAGGAGAACAAGGGCTGGACCTACGCCAAGCACCTGTTGTCCCACGAGCGCACCAACATTGCCGACGCCAATCGCGCCAAGCGCGAGCTGGAGCGCCTCAAGCGCATCGCCAAGCGCGAGGGCGTGTGGGAAGACCAGCGCTTCCGCGACGAAATCGCCAAGCTCGAGGTCGACGTGATCGCGCTCGAGATGCTGGTGCTGCGCGTGCTTTCGGCCGCGACCTCGGGCAAGAATTCGCTCGACATCGCGGGCTTGCTCAAGATCCGCGGCAGCGAAATCCAGCAGCGCTACTCCGAACTCATGATGCTGGCGGGCGGCCCCTTCGCGCTCCCACTCATTCGCGAAGCCATGGCCGCGGGGTGGCAGGGCGACTTCCCCGGTGGCCATCCCGAGCTGGCGCCGCTGGCCACCACCTACTTCAACATGCGCAAGACCACCATCTACGGCGGCAGCAACGAAGTGCAGCGCAACATCGTCGCCCAGACCGTCCTCGGTTGAGCGCGACACAGCAGGAAGGAACGAGACGATGGACTTCAATTTCAGCGACGACCAGCAGCAGCTTCGCGACGCGGTCGCCAAGTGGGTTGAAAAAGGCTACGCCTTCGAGCGCCGCCGCGCCTTCGAGGCGGCTGGCGGCTTCTCGCGCGAGGCCTGGGACGAATTGGCAGCGCTCGGCCTGTGCGGCCTCTACATTCCCGAGGACGAAGGCGGCCTGGGCATGGGCCCTGTCGAAGGCATGGTGGTGATGGAAGAGCTCGGCCGCGGCATCGTGCTGGAGCCGCTCGCTCAATCCCTCATCGCCGGCGCAGTGCTCGCCGGCCACGCCGACGAGGACACCAGGAACAACTGGCTGCCGCGCATTGCCGGGGGCCAGGCCCTGGTCGTGCTGGCTCATCAGGAGCGCAAGGCGCGCTATCGGCTCGATGTGTGCGCCGCGACTGCGACGAAGGACGGCGACGCCTACCGGCTGAGCGGCACCAAGAGCCTGGTGCCGGCCGGCGACGAGGCCGATGCCTTCATCGTGCCCGCTCAGCTGGACGGAACGATCGCGCTCTTCCTCGTGCCACGCTCCGAGGACGGTGTAGCCGCGCGCGGCTACGGCACGCAGGACGGCAGCCGCGCAGCCGAGGTGGTGTTCGACAAGGCCGCCGCCACGCTCGTCGCGAAGGACGGACTGCCGGTGCTCGAGCACGCAGTCGACATCGGCATCGCGGCCACCTGCGCCGAGGGCGTGGGTGCGATGGACAAGACCCTCGCCCTCACCGTGGAATACATGAACACGCGCAAGCAGTTCGGCGTGCCGATCGCCGGCTTCCAGGCGCTGCGCCATCGCGTGGCCGACATGAAGATGCAGCTCGAGCTGGCCCGCTCCATGAGCTACTACGCGGCGCTCAAGCTCAACGCCCCGGCCGCCGAGCGGCGCCAGGCGATGGCCCGCGCCAAGTACCAGTTGGGCTTGGCCATGCGCTTCGTCGGGCAGCAGTCGGTGCAGCTGCACGGCGGCATCGGCATGACCGACGAGTACATCGGCAGCCACTACTTCAGGAAGCTGACCCAGCTCGAAATGGTGTTCGGCGACAGCCTGCACCACCTCGGCGAGGTATCGTCACGCATGCAGGACAGCGCCGGCGTCTTTGCATGACACGCAGGGCTGCTGTCTTTTTCGCGATAGCACGCCGCGCCCGCCAGCCCTGTGCTGGCGGGCGCTTTCTCATTGCGCAGGAGCTTCCATGCACACTCGCCGACACCTGATCGCCCTCAGCCTCGCAACGACCATGCTCGCCGCCTGCAGCTCCGTGCCTCCCATGACCGATCGTCCGCCGATCGTCTTCATGCATGGCAACGGCGACTCCGCGGCACTGTGGCAAACCACGCTGTGGCGCTTCGAGTCGAATGGCTGGCCGCGCGATCGGCTGTTCGCACCCGACCAACCCTTCCCGCTGGCGCGCGACGACGACAGCGTCGCGCAGCCAGGGCGCAGTTCCACCGCGGAGTCTGCAGCGTTCCTGAAAGCCGAGGTCGAGCGCGTGCTGAAGGCCACGGGAGCGCCCAAGGTGGTGCTGGTCGGCAACTCGCGTGGCGGCAACACGATCCGCAACTACGTGCAGAACGGCGGAGGCAACCAAGTCGTGAGCCATGTGGTGCTGGGCGGAAATCCGGCGCACGGCATCTGGGCCGTGAAGGGCCTGCGCGAGGGCAGTGAGTTCTCGGGCCTGAGCCCTTTCCTGCAGCGGCTCAATGCACCCAAGAATGCGGCCGGCGATGAAGTCACGCCGGGCGTGAAGTGGTTGACCTTGCGTTCGGACAACAACGACAAGTACGCGCAGCCCGACGGGGTCTGGATCGGCGCCAAAGGCACGGCCACGCACATCGGCTTCGACGGGCCGGCGCTCAAGGGGGCGACCAACATCGTGCTCCCCGGCGTCGACCACCGCGAAACCTCCTTCTCGCCTGCGGCCTTCGATGCGACCTGGCGCTTCCTGACCGGGCAGGCGCCACGAACGCTGCAGCCCGCGGCGGAACCCACCGTCACGCTGTCGGGTCGCGTCACCGGCCTCGGTCTCGATCCTCTCGATCCATCCAGCGGCGCCTTCGCCAACAACCTGCCGCTGACCGGCGCGCGGCTCGCTGTCCATGCCGTCGATGCCGCGACGGGCGTCCGCCGCGCTGTGCCCGCCTGGGAGCAGACCATTGGTGCGGACGGCCGCTGGGGCCCCTTCACCGGGCAACCGACAGCCGCGTACGAATTCGTGCTGAGCGCCCCGGGATACGCCACCACCCACATCTACCGCAGCCCATTCCCGCGATCCAGTGCCGTGGTCCAGCTCCGGCCCGAACGCCTTGCCGAAGCTGACCGCGATGCCAAGGCCGTGGTCATCTTCACGCGGCCGCGCGGCTACTTCGACCTCCAGCGCGACGCCGTCAGTTTCGACGGGAAGCGCGAACTGCCCGGCGTGCCGCCGCTGGGTGCCGGCGTATCGAGCTCGAAGCTGAAGCTTGCGAGCGATTCGCCTCGCAGCATCGCTGCCGAATTCAACGGCGAGCGGGTCGCGGGCCAGAGCTGGCCGGCCGCGCAAGGCCATGTCAGCGTGCTCGAACTGACCTACTGACGGGCCCCACCATGAATACGAATGCAAACCTCGTGCTGAATGCACGCGACGCCCGCGGCGTGGTCACGCTGACGCTGAACCGTCCGGAGGCCTTCAACGCGCTCTCCGAAGAAATGATCACGGCCCTTGCCGCTGAACTCGACGCTGTCGGTTCCGACGAAGCTGCTCGTTGCGTGGTTCTGGCCGGCGCGGGCAAGGCTTTCTGTGCCGGCCACGACTTGAAGCAGATGCGGGCAGAACCCTCCGCCCGCTACTATGAAGCGCTGTTCGCGCGATGCGGCGAAATGATGCTGGCCCTCCAGCGCCTGCCGGTGCCCGTCATTGCGCGCGTGCATGGCATCGCGACCGCGGCCGGCTGCCAGTTGGTCGCGATGTGTGACCTCGCAGTGGCCTCGAGTGCGGCGAAATTCGCAGTGAGCGGTGTCAACGTCGGCCTGTTCTGCTCCACGCCTGGCGTGGCGCTGTCGCGCAACCTTGGCCGCAAGGCCGCCTTCGAGATGCTGGTGACCGGCGATTTCATCGACGCGAACGAAGCCATGGCCAAGGGCCTGGTCAACCGCGTGGCAGCCCCCGATGCGCTCGATGACGAAGTCGAATCGCTGGTCGCCCGCATCATCGGTAAGCCGAAGACCGCGCTGGCCCTGGGCAAGGCCTTGTTCTACCGCCAGATCGAAACGGGTGTCGAAGCAGCGCTGGCGGATGCCAGCCAGACCATGGCCTGCAACATGATGGACGACAGCGCGCTCGAAGGCGTCCAGGCTTTCATCGAGAAACGGCCGCCGAAGTGGCCGGGCCCGGCAACAGGCTAACCGTGCAGCCGCGAGTTGTGCGGCAGGTGCGCCATCAGGAACTCCATCTGGTCAGCGAGGATGCGGCGGTTGCGCAGAATGAAGTCTTCCCAGAGGCTGGGCACGTAGGGCGCGTAGAGCAACGGCATGTTCGCCTGCTCGGGGGTGCGGCTGCTCTTGCGGTGGTTGCAGGGCTTGCAGGCCGTCACCACGTTCATCCAGCTGTCGATGCCGTTCTGCGCGAACGGGATGATGTGCTCGCGCGTGAGGTCTTCCTCGTGGAAGTGGCCGCCGCAGTACGCGCAGATGTTGCGGTCTCGCGCGAACAGCTTGCTGTTGGTGAGGCCAGGACGCATCGCGAAGGGATTGATGCGCGGCACGCCCTTGGTGCCGATGATGCTGTTGATCGCAATCTGCGACTGCTGGCCCGTGACCGCGTTGTGCCCGCCGCGGAACACCGCCACCTGCGCACCGACTTCCCAGCGCACCTCGTCCGCCGCGTAATGGATCACCGCCTGTTCCAGCGAGATCCACGACTGGGGCAGCCCCTGGGCCGAGAGCTTCAAGACCTTCACACACGCCTCCTCACGAAAGGGAAGAACCACGGAAAGACCAGGCCGTCGCGCAGACCGACCGGCTTGCGAGCGACGCACTGCGTCACAATATACCGGCTTTGTGACAAAAAGCCCCGAGTGAGCCCATTGGCGGGCGCGAAGCGCTATCAAAAAGATATCACCAGATGCAGGTTTTCCGCGGTTTCAGGCATCCGGGCGTGGCTCCGGCCTGCGCCTTGACCATCGGCAATTTCGACGGCGTGCACAGGGGGCACCAGGCCATGCTGGGGCTGCTCAACACGGAAGCGCGCCTGCGCGGAATTCCAAGCTGCGTGCTCACCTTCGAGCCCCATCCCCGCGACTACTTCGCCCAGCGCACCAAGCGGCCCGAACTGGCGCCGGCGCGCATCGGCACCTTGCGTGACAAGCTCAGCGCGCTGGCGGCCAGTGGTGTGAGCCAGACCATCGTGCTGCCCTTCGACGCCCGGCTCGCCTCCCAGACAGCCGAGGATTTCATCCAGCATGTGCTGATCGACGGCCTGGGCGCGCGCTACATCCTGGTGGGCGACGATTTCCGCTTCGGCGCCAAGCGCGCGGGCGACTACGCGATGCTCGACGCCGCCGGCGAGGCCCACGGCTTCGACGTCGCGCGCATGAACAGCTACGAGGTGCACGGCCTGCGGGTGTCCAGCTCTGCCGTGCGCGAAGCCCTGGCCGAGGGCCGGATGAGCGACGCACAGGCCCTGCTCGGCCGTCCCTATGCGATCTCGGGCCACGTGGTTCACGGCCGCAAGCTGGGCCGTGCGCTGGGCGCGTCGGCCCCCGGGCGCGACGATGGCTTCCGCACCCTCAACCTTCGCTTCAAACACTGGAAGCCGGCCGCCAGCGGCATCTTTGCGGTGCTGGTGCACGGCCTGGCCGAGCAGCCGCTGCACGGCGTCGCCAACCTGGGTGTGCGCCCTTCGCTCGATGCCAACGACGTGAACGCCGGCCGGGTCCTGCTCGAGACCCACTGCCTCGATTGGCCCGCCAAGCTCGGCGAAGAAGGGGCCTACGGTAAAATCGTCCGCGTGGAACTGCTGCACAAACTGCACGACGAATTGCGCTACACCAGCCTCGAGGCCCTGACGGCGGGCATTGCGAAGGATGGCCGCGATGCACGTGCGTTCTTCGCTTCCGCCCACGCCGAGACCCGTCGCCAGACCACGCGCGATCGAATTTAGCCCGGGCCCGACCGCGCCACCGCCCTTCTGCAAGCTCGGGGCGAGCGGCTTTTTTCCTTCGCACCGACGCCTTCCCCAAGGTTCGGGCCGAGCCTGTCGAAGTCCTCTGTTCGAACTTCACCATGTCTGCTGACGCCGCCTCCACCACCGACTACCGCGCCACCCTCAACCTGCCCGACACGCCCTTCCCGATGCGCGGCGACCTGCCCAAGCGCGAGCCGGGCTGGGTCCAGGAATGGAACGACGAAGGACGCTACCACCGCCTGCGCGACGCCCGCCGCGGCGCGCCCAAGTTCATCCTGCACGACGGCCCGCCCTATGCCAACGGCCAGATCCACATGGGCCATGCCGTCAACAAGATCCTGAAGGACATGATCACCAAGGCGCGCCAGCTCGAGGGCTACGACGCGCTCTACGTGCCCGGCTGGGACTGCCACGGCCTGCCGATCGAAAACGCCATCGAGAAGAAGTACGGCCGAAACCTCAGCCGCGACGAAATGCAGGCCAAGAGCCGCGCCTACGCGTCCGAGCAGATCGCGCAGCAGATGGCCGACTTCCAGCGCCTGGGCGTGCTGGGCGAATGGGACCATCCATACAAGACCATGGATTTCGCCAACGAGGCGGGCGAGCTGCGCGCATTCAAGCGCGTGATCGAGCGGGGCTTCGTTTATCGCGGGCTGAAGCCCGTGTACTGGTGCTTCGACTGCGGCTCCTCGCTGGCGGAGTTCGAGATCGAGTATGCGGACAAGAAGTCGAACACGGTCGATGTCGCCTTCAAGGCGCACGAGCCGAATCGGGTGCTGGAGGCCTTCGGAACAGAGAGCGAAGGCAAGGACATCTTCGCGGTGATCTGGACCACCACCGCGTGGACCATCCCCGCCAACCAGGCGCTCAACCTCAACCCCGAGCTCGACTACGCGCTGGTCGACACCGAGCGCGGCCTGCTGATCCTGGCCGCCTCGCTGGTCGAGATGTGCATGAACCGCTACGCGCTTGACGGCAAGGTGCTCGCCACGGTCAAGGGCGAGAAGCTGGGCGGCCTGGAGTTCGAGCACCCGCTGTACGACGTCGATCCCGGCTACCGCCGCCTGTCGCCCGTCTACCTGGCCGACTACGCCACCGCCGACGACGGCACCGGCATCGTCCACTCCTCCCCGGCTTACGGCCTGGACGACTTCAATTCCTGCGTCTCCCACGGCCTGGCCTACGACGACATCCTGAACCCCGTCCAGGGCAACGGCACCTATGCGCCGGACTTCCCGCTCTTCGGCGGCGAACACATCTGGAAGGCGGTGCCGCACATCATCCAGGCCCTGCGCGATGCCGGCCGGCTGCTGGCCACCGAGGCCATCACCCACAGCTACCCGCACTGCTGGCGCCACAAGACGCCAGTGATCTATCGCGCCGCCGCACAATGGTTCGTGCGCATGGACGAGGGCGAGGGCGTGTTCACCAAGGACAAGGCGCCCAAGACCCTGCGCCGGATGGCGCTGGAGGCGATCGAAGAGACCGGCTTCTATCCCGAGAACGGCAAGGCGCGCCTGCACGACATGATCGCCAACCGGCCCGACTGGTGCATCAGCCGCCAGCGCAGTTGGGGCGTGCCGATCCCCTTCTTCCTGCACAAGGACACGGGCGAACTGCATCCTCGCACCATGGAGATCCTCGACCAGGCCGCCGGCATCGTCGAACAGGGCGGCATCGAAGCCTGGAGCCGGGTGACGGCCGAGGAGATCCTCGGGCCCGACGACGCACCCCACTACACCAAGAGCACCGACATCCTCGAGGTCTGGTTCGACTCCGGCTCCACGTTTTCGCACGTGCTGCGCGGCACCCATGCAAACGTGCACCACGAGACCGGCCCCGAGGCGGACCTCTACCTCGAAGGCCATGACCAGCACCGCGGCTGGTTCCACTCGTCGCTGCTGATCGCCTGCGCGCTCGAAGGCCGCGCCCCCTACAAGGGCCTGCTGACCCACGGTTTCACCGTCGACAGCCAGGGCCGCAAGATGAGCAAGTCGCTCGGCAATGGCATCGAGCCGCAGGAAGTGAACAAGAAGCTCGGCGCAGAGATCATCCGCCTCTGGGTGGCGGCCAGCGACTACTCGGGCGACATCGCCGGCGACGACAAGATCCTCGCCCGCGTGGTGGATGCCTACCGCCGCATCCGCAACACACTGCGCTTCCTGCTCGCCAACACGAGCGACTTCGACATCGCCAAGGATGCGGTGCCACTCGACCAGTTGCTCGAGATCGACCGCTACGCCCTGAGCCGCGCCGCGCAGTTCCAGGCCGAGGTGCTCGCGCACTACAAGGTCTACGAATTCCACCCGGTGGTGGCCAAGCTGCAGGTCTACTGTTCGGAGGACCTGGGCGCGTTCTATCTCGACATCCTGAAGGACCGCCTCTATACCACCGCGCCCGGCTCTCTCGCGCGGCGTAGCGCGCAGACGGCGCTCTGGCACATCACGCAGGCGATGCTGCGCTGGATGGCGCCCTTCCTGAGCTTCACGGCGGAAGAGGCCTGGAAGTTCTGCGGCAACGGCGAGTCGATCTTCACCCAGGTCTACTGCAAGCTGGGCCAGCCCAACGAGGCGCTCCTGGCCAAGTGGTCGCGCATCCGCGAAGTGCGCAACGGCATCAACAAGAGCATCGAAGCGCTGCGCACCGAAGGCAAGGTCGGCTCTTCGCTGCAAGCCAACGTGGCGCTGTGGGCGGACGGGCAGATCCTGGCCGACCTGCAGAGCCTGGGCGATGACCTCAAGTTTGTCTTCATCACCTCTGCGGCTGCAATACGCCCCGCCGATTCACATGAAATCGCAAGGGCGGGAGCCACCAACCTTGCGCCGACCGGCGGATCGCACGTCGGTGCCATGGAGATGGGCATGCTTGCGTCCAAGGTGACGTCCTCCGAAAGCACCAAGTGCGAGCGCTGCTGGCACTGGCGCGACGACGTCGGCCACGACCCGGCGCACCCGGGCCTGTGCAGCCGCTGCACCAGCAACCTGTTCGGCGCGGGCGAAGCCAGGAGCGCTGCCTGATGGCCGCCACCCGCTCCCTCGCCTCGCCGCGCACCGGCATCTGGCCCTGGCTCGCGCTGGCGCTGGTGATCCTGATCCTCGACCAGTTCACCAAGACGCTGATCCTCGGCTACTACAAGCTGGGCGATGCCACCTACGTCACCAGCTTCTTCAACATCGTGCGCGCCCACAACACCGGAGCCGCCTTCTCCTTCCTCGCGGACGCAGCGGGCTGGCAGCGCTGGTTCTTCACCGCCATCGGGGTCGCGGCGGCGCTGTTCATCGTCTGGATGCTGCGCTCGCATGCGGGGCAAAAGCTCTTCTCCTTCGCCATGGCTGCAATCCTCGGCGGCGCGATCGGCAACGTGGTCGACCGCATGATGCATGGCTACGTGGTCGACTTCCTCGACTTCCACCTGGCCGGCCGGCACTTCCCCGCCTTCAACGTGGCCGACAGCGCCATCACGCTCGGCGCGATCTGCCTCATCCTCGACGAGCTGCGACGCGTGCGCCGCGGCAAGTAGCGGCCGCCTCCGGCAAGCGCGGGCCGACGGCTGGTCTATAGTCGTCGGCTTCCATGAAGCACCTGTTGAATCTACTGGCCGCCGTTGCGCTGCTGGTATGGGGCACCCATCTCGTTCGCACCGGCGTGCTGCGCGTCTTCGGCGCCAACCTGCGCAAGATCCTGGTCCACAGCATGCGCAACCGCTTTACCGCGGCGCTTTCGGGCATCGGCGTCACGGCGCTGGTCCAGTCGAGCACCGCCACGTCGCTGATGACCTCCTCCTTCGTCGGCCAGGGCCTGGTGGCGCTGCCGGCCGCGCTGGCCGTGATGCGCGGCGCCGACGTGGGCACCGCGCTGATGTCGGTGCTGTTCTCGGCCGACCTCTCCTGGCTGTCGCCGCTCTTCATCTTCGTCGGCGTCGTGCTTTTCATCTCGCGCGGCTCCAGCGTGGCAGGCCGCGTCGGGCGGGTGCTGATCGGCCTCGGCCTGATGCTGCTGGCGCTGCGCCTGGTGGTCGAAGCCACCGGGCCGCTGTTCTCTTCGCCGGCAGTCCTCGAACTGCTCGCCTCGCTCGGCAGCGACGTGCTGCTGGAGATCACCATCGGCGCGGTGCTGGCCATCGCGGCCTACTCCAGTCTCGCGGTGGTGCTGCTGGTGGCCGCCATGGCGAGCTCCAACGTGGTGCCGCTGGACGTGGCGCTGGGCCTGGTGCTGGGCGCCAACCTCGGCAGCGGCCTGCTGGCCGTGCTGACCACCGCGAAATCCTCGGTCGAAGTGCGCCAGGTCACCGTGGGCAACCTCGTCTTCAAGCTGCTGGGCGTGGCGATCGCCGCGCCCTTTGTCGGGACCTACCTGCGCGAGGCCCGGCCCTATATCTCCGACGCAACGCAGCTGGTCGTGCTCTTCCACCTGGGCTTCAATCTGGTGATCAGCATCGGCTTCATCGGCTTCACCGGCTGGGTCGCGCGACTGATGACGCACCTGCTCCCCATGCCGACCGACCCCACGGCCATGCAGCGGCCGCGCCACCTCGATCCGTCGGCGCTGTCCACGCCCACCCTCGCCATCTCCAATGCCGCGCGCGAGGCCCTGCACCAGGCCGACGTGGTCGAGACCATGCTGATCGGCATGCTCAAGGTGATCCGCGACAACGACCTGCGCCTGGCTGCCGAGCTGCGCAAGATGGACGACACGGTGGACGAGCTGTACTCGGCCATCAAGTACTACCTGACCAAGATCTCCCGCGAGGCACTCGGCGAGGAGGAAAGCCGGCGCTGGACCGACATCGTCAGCTTCACGATCAACATGGAGCAGATCGGCGACATCATCGAGCGGGTGATCCTCGACATCGAGGACAAGAAGATCAAGAAGCAACGCAACTTCTCGGCCGCCGGCATGCGCGAGATCGTCGAGCTGCACGAGCGCCTGCTCGCCAACCTGCGGCTCGGCATGAGCGTGTTCCTCAATGCCAACGTGCGCGACGCCCAGAAGCTGCTGGAGGAGAAGGCGCGCTTTCGCGACCTGGAGCGTGCCTACGCTTCCACGCACCTCGAGCGGCTTGCGGAACAGACCGCCTCGAGCATCGAGACCAGCTCGCTGCACATCGACCTGATCAGCGAGCTCAAGCGCATCAACTCGCACATCTGCTCGATCGCCTACCCGATCCTCGACTCCGCCGGCGCGCTCTCGCGCACGCGGATGCGCGAGTCGCGGCTCAGTCCGATGGAGTGAGCCGGCCCTTCAAAGCGTGAGGATCGTGCAGCCCGTGGTCTTGCGCGCTTCCAGGTCGCGGTGTGCCTGCTGCACCTCGGCCAGCGGATAGCGCTGTGCGATCGGGATCTTGACCGCGCCGCTTTCCACCACCTTGAACAGGTCGTCCGCCATTGCCTGCGTGCGCTCGCGGCTCGAGGTGTGGGAGAACAGCGTCGGACGGGTCACGTAGAGCGAGCCCTTGGACGCCAGCAGGCCGAGATTGAAGGGCGGCACCGGCCCCGAGCCGTTGCCGAAGATCGCGAGCAGGCCGAAGGGCCGCAGGCAGTCCAGCGAGCCCTCGAAGGTGTCCTTGCCCACCGAGTCGTAGACCACCTTCACGCCCTGGCCGCCTGTGATCTCCTTGACGCGCTCGGCGAAATTCTCTTTGCTGTAGTTGATCGCATGCGCCGCGCCGTGCTCCAGCGCCAGCTTGCACTTGGCGTCGGTCCCGGCCGTGCCGATCAGCTGCAGGCCCAGGGCCTTGGCCCACTGACAGGCGATCAGGCCGACGCCCCCGGCAGCGGCGTGGAAGAGGATGAAGTCGCCCGGCTGCAAGCCCTCGGCCGGCAGCGTCTTCTTCAGCAGGTACTGGGCGGTCAGGCCCTTGAGCATCATGGCCGCGCCGGTCTCGAAAGAGATGGCATCGGGCAGCCTGCACACGTTCTTCGCGGGCATCACGCGCAGCTCGCTGTAGGCGCCGGGTGGCTGGCTGGCATAGGCGGCACGGTCGCCAGCCTTGAGGTGCGCAACGCCCTCGCCTACCGCCTCGACCACCCCCGCGGCTTCCATGCCGAGCTGAAGCGGCATCGCGAACGGATAGAGCCCGCTGCGTTGGTAGGTGTCGATGAAGTTGAGGCCGACCGCATGGTGGCGGATGCGTATTTCGCCGGGGCCGGGCTCGCCGACCTCCACGTCGACGATCTTCAGTTCCTCGGGACCGCCGTGGCGGTCGATGCGAACGGCTTGGCTGCGCATGGGTGTCCTCTTTCAGTTCGGCTTGCACGAAAAGAGCACATGGTAGACACGCCGGCGATCCGGCGCAGCGCCGCGCCAAATGTCCGCGCGCCGGCGGATCAGTTCGGCGGCGCGATGTTCTCGTCGCGCACCACTTTCGTCCACCGCGCAACATCGGTGGCCAGAAAGGCCTGCGCTTCGCGTGCGGTGGTAGGCCAGGGCTCCGCCGCCTGCAGCTTGAGCGTCTGGACGATATCGGGCCGCCGCAGCGTGGCCTGCACCATCTCGTTGAGCTTCGCGGTGATCGCCGGCGGCAGGTTTTTCGGGCCGGCCAGCGCATACCAGGCGCTCACGTCGAAGTCCGGCAGCACCGTCTCGGCGACGCTGGGCACCTCCGGAAAGGCCGCGAAGCGGTTGCGCGACGTGACGGCCAACGGCTTGACCTTGCCGCTCTCGATGTGCGAGGCCATGCCGGCCAGCGAGGTGAAGATGATCGGCACTTCGCCGCCCATCACTGCCAGCGCCGGCGCGCTGCCGCCCTTGTAGGGCACGTGGGTGAACTGCACGCCGGCACGCGCCTGGAACAGCACGGCGGCCAGGTGCATGCCGCTGCCGGTGCCGCCGGAGCCGTAGTCGATCTTGCCGGGCTGCGCCTTGGCTTGCGCCACCAGTTCCTGGATGCTGTTCGCCGTGGCGCCAGGCCCGGCGATGATCGCGAAGGGGCTGCGCGCCACCATCGAGATCATGGTGAAGTCGTTGACCGCGTCGAAGGGCAGCGACTTGTACAGGCCCGGCGCCGCCGAATGGCCCGAGGCCATCAGGAACAGCGTGTAGCCGTCGGGTTCGGCCTTGGCGACGTAGTTCGCGCCGATGGTCCCGCCTGCACCGGGCTTGCCCTCGACGACGGCCTGCTGGCCGAACTGCTCCGGGAACTGCGCCGCCAGCAGGCGCGCCAGGGCGTCCACCGGGCCGCCGGAGGTGAAGCCGTGGATGATGCGCACCGGCTTCTGCGGCCAGGCCGCGGGGGCCGCACCCTGCGCGCCGGCGGGCGTGGCGGCCCACAGCAGCGAGGCCGATGCCAGCGCAGCGGCCGCCAGACGCCGCAAGGAGGACGAGGTGCTCATAGGACGAAGCGCTCCGGTTGTGGCCCGCGCTCGACGGGCCGTGATTCGTAATGGCCTTCCTCGAACATGCGCAGCCGCGAGGCCAGCAGTTCCTCGTTGAGCCGCGCCAGCCGCCCGGCGTCGAAGCACAGCCGGCCGTCGCGCTTGGCGAAGCGTCCCGCGACCATGACGATCTCGATATCGGAAGTTTCGGCGTACATGACCACCACGTGGGCCGGGTTTCCCCCTGGCATGGCGGGAAAGATGTTGAGCCCGCGGGTGTCGAACATCACCAGGTCGGCCTGCTTGCCGGGCGTGATCGAGCCTGTCTTCTTCTCCAGGCCGAAGGCTTTTGCACCGCCCATCGTGGCCCAGTACAGCGCATCGCGGGTCAGTGTCGAATGCTGCGTCTTCGCGGGCCACTGCCCGGCCGCGTAGAGGCTGCGGTTGTCGAGCTCGCGCTGGTGCAGAAAGGCATGGCGCATGACCCAGAGCATCGAGCTGTTGAAGTAGGGGTCGCAATCGGTCCCGATCGAGGGCACCGCGCCATGCTTCACCAGCCGCCCCAGCATCGCCGGCTGCTCGTAGTTCAGCATCTCGGTGAGATTGGTGGCGGTGATGGTGCAGCCGGCGTCGAGCACGATCTTCAGTTCGGCGTCGTCGAAGCAGTTCCCGTGCCCGATGTTGTGGTCCGGCCCGAGCAGGCCTTCGGCCGCCAGCCGGGGATAGCCGTCCTCGACCACCCGCTTGCCCTTGCGGCCGTAGGTGTGGGCCGAGTTGATCAGCCCGTATTCGCGCGCGAGCCGGATGTCGTGCGCCGCGACGTCGTACTCGCCCCAATCGGGCCCGAGGATCGCCATCGCGAGCGTGACCAGGCGGTCGTCGGAAGCGAGGCGGCCGGTACGCAGGCGGTGGATCTCCTCCCGCGGGAACGGCTTCTTGTGGTACGGGATCTCGCCCGGGCGTTCCGGCGGCTTCACCGTCCCGCGCGCGAAGACGGCGCGCACGCCCGACTCCTCCAGCGCGTCGATGGCCGTGTCGGTCATTTCGGCGTCGCGCAGGATGTGACACCAGTCGACGATGGTGGTGGTGCCGTTGCGCAGCTGGTTGAGCGCCCCGAGCAGGTTGCCCAGGTACACGTCGCGCACGCCGTAGCGGGTGGCGAGGTTCTTGTGCATGTTGGCGTGGTAGTCGCGGCTGCCGACCCAGTCGCTGCCGATGCCGCGCAGCTGGAACTCCCAGGTGTGGATGTGGGCGTTGACCATGCCGGGCGTGACGATGCGGCCACGGCCGTCCACCACTTCATCGGCCTCGGCACCCAGGCGTGGGCCGACCGCGAGGATTTTCTCGCCCTCGATCAGGATGTCGGCTTCGTCGAAGTCGCCGACGGCAGGGTCCATGGAGAGCACGCAGGCGTTCTGGATCAGGGTTCGGGTCATGTCTGCATCGATCAGTTGGTTGGAAGAAGAACTCAGGGTGCTGGCGCCGCGGCGCCGAACAGGCGTTCGCGCACGCGCCGGGTGGCGTCGACCGCCGCTTCGCGCGCGCCGCCCACCAGCTCGCCGCCGCGCTTGCGCACGTGGCCGTCCACGATCACGGTGTCGACGTCGCCCACGTTGGCCTGCAGCACCACGTGCGCGGCCGGGTCGCCCAGGGAGGGGCTGTAGCGGCCGGCGCGCAGCAGCACCAGGTCGGCCAGGCAGCCCGGCGCGATGCGCCCCAGCAACTCGCCCATGCCGATGGCGCGCGCGGCGTTCACGGTCGCATAGGCCAGCAGGTCGCGCGGCTGGATGAAGGGCGTGCCCGGATGGCGCACCAGCGGCCAACGGCCGGCGGCGCGTTCGCGCTCGGCTTCCTCGGCGCGCATCAGCAGGAAGGTCAGGCGCATCTGCGAGAACAGGTCGAGCGCGACGCGCGAGGGGACGTCCACGCCGAGGCTGGGCGTCACGCCGGCCCGGTGGGCACGCGCGATCACGCTGGTCGAGCGGCCGTCGCCCACCTCGCTCTCCGGCGTGAACGAGATGCCGCCGCCGCATTGCGCGATGAGCGCCAGCTCCTCGTCCAGGATCGGGTTGCAGTGCACCGGCAGCATGTCGCGGCCCAGCAGTCCGGCACCGTGCAGTTCATGGATCTGGCCCGCGACGTTCTGGTGGAAGGTCATCGGCAGGCCGAGTTCGCGCGCCAGGGCGATCTCGGGTTCCACCAGCGCCAGTCCCGCGAACTCGAGCGAGGCCAGCGCCACGGACAGGCGCACGAGCGCGTCGGCATCGCCGGCCCGTTCGCGCTGCAGCCCGCGCACCTGTTCCAGCCGCCACGGGTGGTCGGTGGCCAGCGTCTCGAAGCGCCCCAGCATGCCGTACCCGAACAGCACCCGCTGGCCCGTCCGGTCGTGCGCACGCAGCCCGGCCTCGGCATGGCCGGGGGTCATCACGTTGTGGCAGAAGTCCAGCACGGCCGTGATGCCGTTGTCGAGCATCTCCACGCCGGTGGCGAAAGTGGCATCGCCCACATCCTCGGCGGTGAATCGCTCGCGCAGCGGAAAGATGTGGCGGTTGTAGTCCCCCATGCCCCACATGCCCGCGCCCAGTCCCTTGAGCGGGCCTTGCCAAAGGTGGGTGTGGGTGTCGATCAGGCCCGGGATCAGGATCATCCCCCGGCCGTCGATGCAGTCGGCGCCAGAGCCGTCGAGGCCCTGCCCGACCGCGGCGATGCGGCGCCCTTCGATGCGCACATCGGCGGCCTGCAGGTCGCCGAGCGACGGGTCCATGCTGATGACGTTGGCACCGCGGACCAGCAGCGCGTGGCTTGGGGCATTCATGCGGCGATTGCCTCCTCTTCGATCTCGTGCAGCCGGATACAGGCCGCGCGGCCGTCCGCGCCGCTCGCCTCGAGCTCGGGCATGCGCTGCCGGCACGCCTCCACGGCCCAGCGGCAGCGCGTGTGAAAGGCACAGCCCGGAGGCGGCGACAGCGGGCTCGGCAACTCGCCGCGCAGCTGCAGCCGCCGTGCGCGCGAGCGCTGCTCCTGCAGTTGCGGATCGGCCACCAGCGTGGAAGCCACCAGCATGCGCGTATAGGGATGGCGCGGCGCGTCGTGCACCTGCGCCGCCGGTCCGGTCTCCACCAGACGGCCCAGGTACAGCACGCCGACGCGGTGGCTCACGTGCCGCACCACGTCGAGGTTGTGCGCGATGAACAGGTAGCTGAGTCCGAACTCGCGCTGCAGCTCGACCAGCAGGTTGATCACCTGGGCCTGCGTGCTGAGGTCCAGCGCGCTCACCGGCTCGTCGCAGATGATGAGCCGTGGCCGCACCGCCAGCGCCCGCGCGATGGCCACGCGCTGGCGCTGTCCGCCCGACAGCTCGTGCGGATGGCGCTGCGCGTGGTAGGCGGCCAGCCCGACGCTGTCGACGATGCGCGCCACCTCGCGGCCGCGCGCAGACGCGTCCATCGGGCGATGGCGCTGAATGGCCTGCTCGAGGGTCGCGCCCACCGTCTGCCGCGGATTGAGCGAAGACATCGGGTCCTGGAACACGACCTGCACGTCGCGCCGGTAGTGCAGCGGCGTGCGCGGTCCGAAGGCGGTGATGTCTTCCCCGCCGAAGCGGACATGCCCGGCGGTGGCCGGCACCAGCCGCAGGATCGCCCGCCCGATCGTGCTCTTGCCCGAGCCGGATTCGCCGACCAGGCCGAAGGTCTGGCCGGGCTCGATGGTGAAGCTCACGTCGCGCACCGCCGACAGCGTTCGGGCGCGGCCGAACATGCCGTGGCGCAGGCGGAAGTCCACCGACAGGTTCTCGACGCTCAGCAGGGGTGCCGTCGTGACCGGGTTCATGGCAGCACCTTCTCTTCTTTCCGCTGCGGCGCGGACGCCTCGATGCGCAGGCATCGCACCCCATGGTCCAGCGCCACCGGCGCGGCGGTGCAAGCGTCGATGGCGCGGGGGCAGCGCGGATGGAAGCGGCAGCCCTGCGGCCAGGCCCAAGCCGGCGGTACGCGCCCGGGAATGGTGGCCAGCGTGGCGCCGCCGGCGCCGCCCTTGGGCATTGCCGCGAGCAGCGCGGCCGTGTAGGGATGGCGAGGGCGCGCGAGCACGTCCCGCACCGGGCCGGTCTCGACCATCTGGCCCGCGTACATCACTGCCACGCGGTCGCAGGCATCGGCGACCACCCCGAGGTCGTGGGTGATCAGCAAGATCGACATGCCCAGGCGCTTTCGCAAGTCCATCAGCAGGTCCAGCACCTGCGCCTGGATGGTCACGTCGAGCGCGGTGGTCGGCTCGTCGGCGATCAGGAGCTCCGGCTCGCAGGCCAGTGCCCCGGCGATCACCACGCGCTGCGCCATGCCGCCGGAGAACTGGTGCGGATAGTCGTCCAGCCGCCGGTGTGCGTCCGGCACGCCTACCATCTCCAGCAATTCGATGGCACGTGCGCGCGCCTGCCGTGCATCGAGCCGTCTGTGGGCCCGCACGGCATCGGCGAGTTGCCGCCCGATGGTGTGGACCGGCGACAGCGCCGCTCCCGCGTCCTGGAACACCATGCCGATGCGGCGCCCGCGGATCTCGCGTGCCAGTGCCTCGTCCATGCCGACCAGTTCGGTGTCGCCCAGGCGAACCGACCCCGCCGCCACGCGAGCGGCCGGTGGCAGCAGGCCGATGATCGCGGCGGCGGTGATCGACTTGCCGCAGCCCGACTCGCCCACCAGCCCCAGCACCTCGCCGCGGCGCAGGTGCAGCGACACGTCGCTGAGCAGTTCGGCGTCGCCCTGCGGGCCCTGGAGGCGCACGCTCAGGTGGCTCAGGCGCAGCAGGGTATCGGGCGGCAGCGGCTCGGCAGCAGCGGGCACGGGGCCGGGCTGCGCCGCCATCGGTGCTGCCGCGGCACGCCGCGCCACGCGCGCCCCGCCTGGCAGCAGGCCATCGCGAAGGGCATCGCCGAGCAGGTTGAAGGACAGCACCGTCAGCGTGATCGCCACGCCTGGCAGCACCGGCAGGAAGGGCTGCTCGCTCTGGAATTGGCGCGCGGTCTCCAGCATCGCGCCCCAGCTCACCTGGGCGCTGTCGGCCCCCACGCCGAGGAAGCTCAGCATGGCTTCGATCAGCAGCGCCGTGCCGAGCGAGATGGAGGCCTGCACCACCAGCGGCCCCGCCACGTTCGGCAGGATCTGCCGCAGCATGATCGAGACCGGCCCGAGCCCCAGCACGCGCGCCGCATCCACGTACAGCCGCTCACGCTCGGCCAGCACCACCGCGCGCGTGATGCGCATGAAGCTGACCGAGAAGATCAGCCCCACCGCGAGCATCGCGTTGGCCAGGCCCTTTCCGAATACGCCGATCAGCGCCAGCGCCAGCAGCACCGCCGGGATGGACTGCATCACGTCTGCGAACCGCATCGCGATACGGTCCAGCCAGCCGCCGAGATAGCCGGCGGCGAGGCCGATGCCGATGCCCAGCACCGCACCGATCGCCACGCTCTCGAAGGAGGCCAGCAGCGCCGTGCGGGCGCCGAAGACCAGGCGCGAGAGCGTGTCGCGGCCGAGGTCGTCGGTGCCCAACCAGTAGATCGGATTGGGTGCTTCCAGCCGGTGCTTGAGGTCGGGATGGAACGGGTCGTGCGGCGCCACGAGCGGCGCTGCCACCGCGCACACCAGCAGCAACAGCAGCCAGGCGGCGGGCAGCAGCACGAAGGGTCGTGCCAAGACCTTCAGCCGCGGTGCGAGGCGCGCGCGGCCGGAGGATTCATCATTGGCGGCGGCAGCGGGCGTGGCCATGGCGGACAGCGTCTGGGCGGGTACGGCGGTGGTGTTCAATGGACGCGCACCTTCGGGTTGATCAGCCCGTAGCCGATGTCTGCCACGAGGTTGACGGCGAGCACGATGAGCGCAATGACGACGACCACGCCTTGCAGCACCGGGAAGTCCGCCCGCACCACGCTGTCGATCAGCAGCGTGCCCAGCGCGGGCACCGCGAAGATGCGCTCGATGGCGATGCTGGCGCCGACCAGCACCGACATCTGGATCGCGATCACGCTGAGCACCGGCACCATCGCGTTGCGAATGGCGTAGCGCCAGACGATGGTGCGCGGCGGCAGCCCGCGCGCGCGCAGGGCATGTACGCAGGGCGACTGCAGGACCTCGATCATCGCGCTGCGCATCTGGCGCGCGATCACCGCTGCCGTGTGCACGCTCAGCGCCACCGCCGGCAGCACCAGGCCGCGTGCCCACTCCAACGGGTCCTCGGCGAAGGGCGTGTACCCCACCACCTGGAACCACTGCAGGTTGACCGCGAAAGCGAGCGAGAGCAGCAGCGCCAGCCAGATGCTGGGCACCGCCAGGCCCAGCGAGACCAGCAGGGTCAGCGCCCGGTCGGCCCAGGAACCGTGGCGCACCGCTGCCGCGATGCCCAGCGGCAGGCCGAGCAGCAGCGCCAGCAGCATGCCGGCCAGCGCCAGCGAGAGCGTGACGCCGATGCCGTCGGCGATGGCGGCGCTCACCGGGAGGCTGGTGTACAGCGACTGGCCCAGGTCGCCCCGCAGTGCGCCGCCGATCCAGCCAAGGAACTGCTCGGGCAGCGGACGGTCCAGCCCCAGGCCGCGTGCGTATTCGGCGCGATCGGCCGCGGAGGCGCCAGGGCCCAGGATCTGGCTGACCGGATCGGTCGAGGTCATCCGCGTCAGCACGAAGGTGAAGAGCGAGACCGCGAACAGGATCGGCAGCACCGCGCCGAGCCGCGCAAGCAGCAGGCGCCTCATGCGCGCACCCCCTGCCCGGCGGCCGGGCCGAGCACGCGTTCGCGCACGCGCCGGGTCGCGGCCGCGGCCTCGGCCGGATCGAGGTCGAGCAGGCGCCCGCCGCGCTTTCGCACGCGACCGTCGACCAGCACCGTGTCCACGTCCGCGGCGCAGCTCTGCAGCGCAACGTGGGCCGCCGCATCGCCGAGCGACATGCCGTAGGGCCCGGTGCGCAGCAGCACCAGGTCGGCACGCAGGCCCGGCGCGATGCGGCCGATCTCGTCGCCCAGGCCGAGCGCGCGGGCTGCGTTGACGGTCGTGTACTCGAGCATGTGGCGCGGCTGGGCATGCGGCGTGCCGGGATGGCGCGCAAGCGGCCAGCGGCCGGCGATGCGCTCGACCGTGGCCTCCTCGTTGCGCAGCACCTGGAAGGTCAGGCGCATCTGCGCGAACAGGTCCAGCGCAACGCGCGAGGGGATGTCGACGCCGAGGCTGGGCGTCACGCCGGCCCGGTGCGCGCGGCCGATGATGCTCATCGGCCGGCCGCCGCCGAACTCGCCCTCGACGGTGAAGGAGATGCCGCAGCCGTGCTGCGCCAGCAGCGCCAGCTCGTGGTCGGTCGCCACGTTCGCATGCACGGGGAGCAGGTCGCCGCCCAGCAGGCCGGCCTGGTGCAGCGCCTGGATCTGGCCGGGCGGGTTCTGGTGAAAGCTCATCTGCAGGCCGAGCTCGCGTCCGAGCGCGATCTCGGTGGCGACCAGCTCCAGGCCCGCGTACTCCAGCGAGCCGAGCGCAATGCCCAGGTGCAGCAAGCCCCCGGCCTCGCCGAGCTCGCGCGACAGGCTGCGGATCTGCTCCAGCCGCCAGCCGTGCTCGGCCGCCAGCGTCTTGAAGGCGCCGAGCATGCCGTACGCGAACAGGATGCGCTGCCCGGTGCGCCGGTGCGCCGCGATCGACTGCTCGGCGTGGGCCGGCGTCATCACGTTGTGGCAGAAGTCCAGAACGGTGGTGATGCCGTGGTCCAGCATCTCGACCCCGCAGGCGAAAGTGGCGTCGTGCATGTCGTCGGCCGAGAACTTCTCGCGCAGCGGGAACACGTGCCGGCTGTAGTCGGCGGCGCCCCACAGGCCGGCGCCGAGGCCCTTGAGCGGCGCCTGCCACATGTGGGTGTGCGAATCGATCAGGCCCGGGATCAGGACCATGCCCTCGGCCTCGATGCACTCGGCGCCTTCCGGCATGTCGAGCGAAGGGCCGACGGCGGCGATGCGCTCGCCATGCACCAGCACGTCGCCGCGGGCGAGCTCGCCCACCTGCGGGTCCATGCTGAGCACGGTGGCGCCCCGGATCAGGAGGAGGCGCTCGGGATTGCTGGCGGTCATGGTGCCCTTCCCTTCAGCGCGCCAGCCGCACATCGGCGTAGCGGAACACCGCCACGTCCCCGACGGTGGAGACCACCTTCGCGATCTTCTTCGGGTTGTAGGCCCAGTAGGCGGCGTAGTCGAAGAAGCCGCAGTCCAGCGCCTCGTCGTTGACCACCTTGATCATCTTCTGCCAGCTCGCGTTCTGGGCCTTCGGGTCCTCGGCGGCAAGCGCCTCCTTGACCGCCGCGTCGACCGCCGGGAAGGTGGTGCCCAGCGGGTTGCCGGCGCCGGTGGGAGCGAAGTGGTAGAGGTAGTAGTCGTAGGGCCCGGTGTCCTGCGAGTCGGTCAGGATGGCGGCCGCGTACTTGCCGCTGCGGAAGGTGCTGAAGAACTGGCCGAAGGTCATCAGGTCCAGCTTCACCTCGATGCCGATCTGCGCCATCTGGCTCTTGAACAGCTCGGCGATGGTGCGCTGGTTGTCGAAGCTCGCCAGCGTGACCTGCGGCTTGGGGTTGCCCAGTTCGGCCATCAGCTGCTTCGCCTTCGGGAGGTCGTGGGGGTAGCCCTTCACCTCCGGGTTGTAGCCGGGGACGCCCTCGCGCACCCGCTGGGTGTGGACCTTGCCGCGGCCGCCCAACTGGGCATCGATGTAGTCCTGCGGGTTCATCGCATGGCAGACGGCCTGGCGCAGCTTGGTGCTGTTGAAGATCTTGACCGTGTCCATCATCTGCAGGTGCCACAGCACCGAAGGGAACCAGCTCACCTTCATGCCCTCGCGCTCGGCACGCGTGGCGATCGACGCGTTGGTCCAGACGATATCGACCTGGCCTGTGCGCAGCGCGTTGTAGAGGCTGTCGGCGTCGTTGATGTAGGTCACTTCGATGCGGCGCACGCCCACTGCTTCCGGCGCGTAGTAGCCGTCGTAGTAGCTGACCACCTGGCGCAGGCCTTTGACCACATCCTTGGCCTCGTGCTTCCAGGGGCCGGTGCCGACCGGCGCGGTTTTCCAGCTGCCGCTGTCGAGCGCCTTCGGCGACACCATGTACGCGCCACGGCGTGCCAGGTTGGGCATCAGGTTGGGCGAGGGCCGCTTGAGCAGCACGTCCACCTGCGTCGGCGAGACAGCGACGAACTTGTCCACGCCGTCCATCACGCCGCGCCACTGGCCGGGCGTGTCGCGCACGCGCTCGAGGTTCTTCACCACGGCGGCGGCATCGAAGGGTGTGCCGTCATGGAAGGTGACCCCCTGGCGCAGCGTCAATTCGACCTTGGTCGGGCTTTCCTTCCAGGCGGTGGCCAGGCGCGGCACGATCGCAACCCCGTCGGGCGCCATCTCGGCCAGGCCTTCGTAGACCAGCGAGGTGTAGGTGCTGTTGGCCTTGGTCAGCGTCTCCCAGTCGTCCAGCTGCTGGTTGGTGCCGAAGCGCAGGGTGCCTGCCGGCTCGGCGGCTGCGAGCCCGAGGCAGCAGGCCAGGCCTGCCGCGAAGGTGAGGCGCCGGATGCGCGCACGCATGGTCATCATTTCTCCTCCAGGTCGTGGGTGGTGGTGGCGGCGGGCTGGTGCCGCTGTGCCAAGGCCCCGTCGTCACTCCTGAAGGAATGTTGACAGTTTCCTTATCACGCATAAACATCTCGAACGAGAAGAATCGCTTTCGAGATTGGAAAGAATTTGGACCGACTGACCTGCATGGCCGTGTTCCGCAAGGTCGTGGAGCGCCACAGCTTCAGCGACGCCGCGGAAGAGCTCGCGATGTCCGCGGGCTCGGTGAGCAAGTACGTCGCCGCGCTGGAGACTCACGTGGGCACGCCCTTGCTGGCGCGCACCACGCGGCGCATCAGCCTCACCGAGGCGGGCCGCACCTACTACGCGAGTTGCATCCGCATCCTCGACGACATCGAGGAGGCCGAGAAGACCGCCGGCCGCCTGCACCCCACGCCGCGCGGCCTGCTCAAGGTGCGCGCCCCGGTGTCGTTGGGGTCGGCGCACCTGGGCCGCAGCATCGCGGACTTTCTTGCGAGCTTCCCCGAGGTCAAGCTCGAGCTGACGCTGAACGACTACTTCGTCGACCCGGCCGAGGCCGGCTTCGATGTTTCCATCCTGATCGCCGGCAAGGACCGCGAACCCATGCGTGGCGCGCGGCCCATCGGCCGCATGGCGCGGGCGATGGTGGCCTCACCGGCCTACCTCGCGCGCCATGGCGAGCCGGCGACCCCGCAGGAGCTCAAGCGCCACAACTGCATGGTCTACAACCGCGGGCAGCTGCCTGACGAATGGCACGTGACCGCGCCCGGCGGGGATCGCACCGTGCGCGTGACCGGAAACTGCCGTTGCAACAACAGCCTGGTGCTGCGCGAGTCCCTGCTGGAAGGCGCAGGCATCGGCCTGCTGCCGACCTTCCTGGTCGCCGACGACATCGCCGCCGGCAGCTTGCGCGCGGTGCTGCCCGAGTGGGCGCCCGAATCACGCACGCTCTATGCGGTGTTCCCGCAGCCGCGCCAGCCATCGGCCAAGGTGCGGGAATTCGTGGACTTTCTTGCGCACAGCTTCGCGGTGGACAGCCAGTGGAGGCTGGCGTTCGAGTGACCTGTTCTGCGTGCCTCTGGCTTGCCGTGGCTGTTGTGGGCAGCGTGAACGAAGTGAACGCGACAGAGTGCGCGGACGAGGTCTCAATAGGTCCCCGGGTACGCCCCACCATCGGCCAGGATGTTCTGCCCGTTCAAATACCCCGCCTGCACGCTGCACAGAAAGGCGCAGATCGCGCCGAATTCCTCGGGCGTGCCGAAGCGCTTTGCCGGGATGGTCTTCTTGCGGCTCTCCCATACCGTATCGAAGTCCTGCCCCGACTTCTTGGCGGCGCCGGCCATCGTGCCCTTGAGGCGGTCGGTCTCGAACGCCCCCGGCAGCAGGTTGTTGAGCGTCACGCCCCGCGCCGCGACCGGGCTGCGCGCCACGCCGGCCACGAAGCCGGTGAGCCCGCTGCGTGCGCCGTTGGACAGGCCGAGAATGTCGATCGGCGCCTTCACCGAGCTGGAAGTGATGTTGACGATGCGTCCGAAACCGCGCGCCGCCATGCCGTCGATCGTGGCCTTGATCAGCTCGATCGGCGTCAGCATGTTGGCCTCGACCGCCTTGATCCAGGCCTCACGGTCCCAGTCGCGAAAGTCGCCCGGCGGCGGGCCCCCGGCATTGGTGACGACGATGTCGAAGTCCTGGTGCGCGGCAAAGGCTGCCGCGCGGCCCTCGGGCGTGGTGATGTCGGCGGCCACCGGCCGGACCCACGGCCCACCCGCACGCGCGGCCGCCTCGAGCTTCTTCGCAGCGTCGTCGAGCGCCTCGGCACCGCGCGCCACGACCACCACGTTCACGCCCTCGCGCACCAGCGCCTCGGCGCAGCCATAGCCCAGCCCCTTGCTGGCACCGCACACCAGGGCCGTGCGGCCCGTGATTCCAAGATCCATGATCGATTCCCCGGGGCCTAGCGCCCCTTTGTGAAGACAAAGATGCCCGCGATCACCAGCGCCGTGCCGGCCGCGATCCACGCAGTGAAGGGCTCGCCGAGGATCAGCGCGCCCATCACGACGGTCGACATCGGCCCGATCATGCCTGTTTGCGCGGCCATCGCGGGGCCGATGCGCTCGATCGCCATCATTACCGCGAGCACCGGCAGCGCGGTACACACCGTCGCGTTGAGCACCGACAGCCAGATCACCTCGGGCGCCACCTGCAGGATCGTGTCCAGCGGACGCAGCAACGCGAACTGCACGATGCACAACACGCAGGCCACGCCGGTCGCCAGCCCGACCAGCCGGAGCGAGCCGAGGCGCTTGACGAACTCGCCGCTGGCGAGCAGGTAGATCGCGTAGCTCACCGCGCTCAGGAACACCAGCAACGTGCCAAAGGCCGCCTCGCTGGACTGGCCCAGGCTCATCTCATGGCCAAAGACCAGCAGCACGCCCGCATAGCTGATCGCCATGCCGGCCATCTGCCAGCGCGTGATGCGGCGGCGGTAGGCGATCCAGCCGAACAGCAGCACCAGCGTCGGGTTGAGATAGAGGATGAGCCGCTCCAGGCTCGCCGTGATGTAGGCCAGCCCGGCGAAATCGAGAAAGCTGGCCAGGTAGTAGCCCGAGAAGCCCAGCCCGACCACGCCGATCCAGTCGCGCCGCGTGAGCGCCGGCCTGCCGCGCCCGGCCCACCACGCCATGAGCGCAAACAGCGGCAGCGCAAACAGCATGCGAAGCATGATCAACATGACCGCGTCCACCCCGTAGCGATAGGCCAGCTTGACGATGATGGCCTTGCCGCTGAAGGCGATGGCCCCTACCGAGGCGAGCGCGAGCCCGGGGCCGAGGTGCTTGTGTGCGCGCGATCCTGTGGCGGCCGGGGCGGAGGACATCGGCGATCAGAACCCGGCGGCGAGGCCGTCGCGGCGCGCATCGCTCGCCGCCACATAGCCTTCGACCGCCGGCTCGCCCGCGCGCCAGATGAACTGGCCGGCGCCGAAGTCCTGGTAGGAGTCGTTGATCACCTCGACCTTGTGGCCGAGCGCGCCGAGGCCTTGCACGAGTTCAGGCTTCATCGCCGCTTCGGCGTTGATCTCGAGCCCGTGGTTGAAGCGCCAGCGCGGAGCATCGCAGGCGGCCTGCAGGTTCTGGCCATGGTCCAGCATGCGCACGAGGGTCTGCATGTGGCCCTGCGGCTGCATGTTGCCGCCCATCACGCCGAAGCTCATCACCGGCTGGCCGTCCTTCGTCAGGAAGGCCGGGATGATGGTGTGGAAGGGCCGCTTGTGCGGCTCGACCACGTTCGGGCTCTTGGCGTCCAGGCTGAAGCCGTGCCCACGGTTCTGCAGGCTGATGCCGAAGGACGGCTCCACGCAACCCGAGCCGAAGCCCATGTAGTTGCTCTGGATGAAGCTCACCATCATGCCGCTCTCGTCGGCCGCGGTGAGATAGATCGTGCCGCCCTTGATCGGGTTGCCAGCCTTGAAGTCCTGCGCCTTGTTCACGTCGATGAGTCTGGCACGTGATGCGAGGTACGCGCCATCGAGCATTTGCAGCGGGGACACCTCCATCGACGATGGGTCCGACACGTACCGGTAGGTATCGGCAAAGGCCAGCTTCATCGCCTCGATCTGCAGGTGCTGCGAGGCCACCGAGTCGACCGGCATCGAGCCCATGTCGAAGTTCTGCAGGATGCCCAGCGCGATCAGGGCCGCGATGCCCTGTCCGTTGGGCGGCATCTCGTGCACGGTGTAGCCGCGGTAGTCCTGCGCGATCGGCGCCACCCACTCGGGCTTCCAGTTCGCGAGGTCGCGCACCTTGAGGCTGCCACCCTGCGCGCCCGAGAACTTCTCCAGCGCCTCGGCGATCTCCCCGCTGTAGAACGCATCCCCCTTCGTGGCGGCGATGGCCTTGAGCGCGCGGGCCGCCGCCGGAAAGCGAAACAGCTCGCCGACCTCGGGCGCGCGGCCCCAGGGCAGGAAAGCATCGGCGAAGCCGGGCTGCGCTTGCAGGATCGGCGTGGCGGCGGCCCACTTCTGCTGCACCACCGGCGGCACCAGGTAGCCGCGATCGGCGATCTCGATGGCCGGCGCCATCAGGTCCTCGAAGGCCAGCTTGCCGAAGTGCTCGGACAGCGCGACCCAGCCGCCCACGGCGCCTGGCACCGTGACCGAATCGATGCCGCGCTGCGGCGGCGTCCTGGCGTCGTTGCCGTACTTGCGCTGGAAGTACTCCGGCGTCCAGGCGGCAGGCGAGCAGCCCGAGGCATTGAGCCCGTGCAACTTCTCGCCGTCCCACAGGATGCAGAAGGCATCGCTGCCCAGGCCGTTGCTCACGGGCTCGACCAGCGTCATCACGGCCGCGGTCGCGATCGCGGCATCGACCGCGTTGCCGCCCTGCTGCAGGATGCGAAGGCCGGCTTGCGCGGCGAGTGGATGCGAGGTCGACACCACGTTGCGCGCGAAGACCGGAATGCGGGTAGACGTGTAGGGGTTGGCGTAGTCAAACTTCATGGCTTCAGTCGCTGATGATCTTGCGTTCGATGATGATCTTCTTCCACTTGGCAGCGTCCTGCGCCACCATCGCCGCGAATTGCGCGGGCGTTCCGGTGGCCGGCTCGATGCCCAACCTGGACAGCTTGTCGCGCACTTCCGGATCGCTCACCGCCTCGTTGGCCGCGGCGTTGACGCGCGCGACGAGATCGGCCGGCAATCCCTTCGGCCCGTAGAGGCCGAACCAGGTGTTCGACTCGAAGCCCGGCAGCACGTCGGCAATTGCCGGCAGCTCGGGTGCCAGCGGGCTGCGCTTCAGCGAGGTCACCCCCAGCGCGCGCAGGCGGCCGTCGCGCACATGCGGCATGCCGGTCGGCAGCGCGTCGAAGAGCACGTCCACCTTGCCGCTGATCAGGTCGGGAATCGCGAGCGCCGTGCCCTTGTACGGAATGTGGGTGACGAACACGCCGGCCTGCGACTTGAAGAGCTCCGCCGTGAGCTGCACGATGGTGCCGTTGCCGCTGGAGGCGTAGTTGAGCTTGCCGGGGTTCTTCTTGGCGTAGTCGATCCATTCGCGCACGGTCTTCGCCGGCGAGCTGTTGGGCACCAGCATGATGCTGGGCGCATCGCCCACATGCGCGATGGGCGCGAAATCGCGAACCGCGTCGTAGGGGAGCTTCGGGTTGATCGCCGGCCCGATCGAATGCGTGCTGGTGGTGGCCAGGAGCAGCGTGTAGCCGTCGGCCGGGGCCTTGGCCGCGAGGTCGGAGCCGATCGCGCCGCCCGCCCCCGGCTTGTTGTCGATCACCAGCGTCGTGCCGAGCTTTTCGCCCATCTTCTGCGACAGCGTGCGCGCGAAGAGATCGGTGGCGCCGCCGGCCGGGAAAGGCACGACCAGGCGGATCGGCTTGTTGGGGTAGGCCTGCTGCGCGAACGCCGCGGGCCCTGCAGTCGCGCACAGCACCAGGGCGGCGGCGCGAAGAAAAGTGGATCTCTTCAGCTTCATGGGATGAGATTCTGACGCTTCGGCGCAGGGTCCGTTCAAAAGCAAAACGGCGCCCGAAGGCGCCGCTCTGCGAAGCGAGGAGCTTCAGTCAGCCTCGACGAAGGCTTCCTCGCGCTTCGACTTGACTGCAGGCAGCAGCACAATCACCACCATCAGTGCAGCGGCGATCAGCAGCCCCGCCGAGATCGGCCGCGTGATGAACACGCTCCAGGAGCCGCGCGACAGCAACAGCGCACGCCGCAGGTTCTCTTCCATCATCGGCCCGAGGATCAGGCCCAGCAGCAACGGCGCCGGCTCGCAGCCCATCTTGATGAACATGTAGCCCACCACACCGAAGATCGCCACCATCCAGACGTCGAAGGTGTTGTTGTTGGTCGAGTACACGCCGATCGCGCAGAACAGCACGATGGCCGGGAACAGCCAGCGGTAGGGAATCGACAGCAGCTTGATCCAGATGCCGATCAGCGGGAGGTTCAGGATGATCAGCATCAGGTTGCCGATCCACATCGAGGCGATCAGGCCCCAGAAGAGCTCCGGGTTGCTGGTCATCACCTGCGGGCCAGGCTGGATGTTGTGGATGGTCATCGCGCCGACCATCAGCGCCATCACCGGGTTCGGCGGAATGCCGAGCGTCAGCAGCGGGATGAAGGAGGTCTGCGCCCCGGCGTTGTTGGCCGCCTCGGGACCGGCCACACCGCGGATGTTGCCTTTGCCGAAGGGCACTTCGCCGGGCTTGAGCTTCATCTTCTTCTCGAGCGTGTAGGCCGCAAAGGCCGACAGCAATGCGCCGCCGCCGGGCAGGATGCCCAGGCAGGAGCCCAGCGTCGTGCCGCGCAGCACGGCGGGCAGGCCGTTCTTGAAGTCTGCCTTGGTCGGCCACAGTCCGTGCACCTCGGCCGTGAAGACCTGGCGGTCTTCCTCGGGCTGCGACAGGTTGGAGATGATTTCGCCGTAGCCGAACACGCCCATCGCGATCACGATGAAGCCGATGCCGTCGGTGAGCTCCGGAATGTCGAAGCTGAAGCGCGCCACGCCGGAGTTCACGTCGGTGCCGACGAGGCCGATCAGCAGGCCCAGCACGATCATGCAGATGGCCTTGAGCAGCGAGCCCGAGGCCAGCACCACCGCGCCGATCAGGCCCAGCACCATCAGCGAGAAATACTCGGCCGGGCCGAACTTGAAGGCCAGCTCGGTGAGCGGCGGCGCGAAGGCGGCCAGGATCAGCGTGCCCACGCAGCCTGCGAAGAAGGAGCCCAGGCCGGCCGCTGCGAGGGCTGGGCCCGCCCTCCCCTGCTTGGCCATCTGGTGCCCGTCGATCACCGTCACCACCGAGGACGATTCGCCCGGCAGGTTGACCAGGATCGCGGTGGTGGAGCCGCCGTACTGCGAGCCGTAGTAGATGCCGGCCAGCATGATCAGCGCAGCCACGGGCGGAAGCGCATAGGTGGCCGGCAGCAGCATCGCGATGGTGGCGACCGGGCCGATGCCCGGGAGCACGCCGATCAGCGTGCCCAGCAGGCAGCCGACGAAGGCGTAGATCAGGTTCTGGACCGTGACGGCTGCGGTGAAGCCGATGGTCAGGTTGTTGATGAGATCCATGGCGCTCGCTCTCAGCCGGTGATGAAGGTAGGCCAGACCTGGAACTGCAGCTTGAGCAGGACCACGAAGGCGACATAGCTGCCCACGGCCAGGATGGTGGCGAGGATCAGGCTTGCTTTGAGGCTGTACTGCTCACCCGCGAGACCCGCGACGAGCACCAGCGCGTAGATGGCGGCGATCAACCCCATCGCCGGGAGCCCGACGCTGGGCAAGCCGCCGAGCAGGATGCCGAAGATCAGGTTGGAGCCGATGATGAAGGCCAGCGGACGCCAGGCGATCTTGCCCACCGGTTCGCCGTCGACCGTCTCGATGGCCAGCGCGGTGAAGATCACGATGACCCCGAGGACACCGAGCAGGATGCCCAACATCAACGGAAAGTAGCCAGGCCCCATGCGGGCGCCGGTGCCGACGCTGTAGGTCGTCGCTCCCCATGCGAAGGCAATGCCGACGATGGTGAACATCAGACCCGCGAAAAAGTCTTTCTGACTTTTGATTTTCACGAACTGTCCCCTCGAAAAATTTCGAACAGCGGATTGTGGGGTCAGCTCCTAGTCAGGATCGATGTGGATACCACCTAGCGCGAGGCGAGGGTTACTCCGGAGGGACAGCCGCGCCGGCTGCGCTATTCGAGCGGCGGGGTGGCGCTCAGCACTTCATCCACCGTGGTCAGTCCTTCGGCCACGCGCAGTGCACCGGCCAGGCGCAGCGGCCGCATCCCGTCGACCACGGCCTGGCGCCGCAGCGCCACGACGTTGGGCTCCTTGTCGACCAGCGACTTGAAGGGCTCGCTGACGGTGAGCAGCTCGTAGAGGCCCATGCGGCCGCGGTATCCCGTCATGCGGCAATCGACGCAGCCGACCGGCTTGTAGGCACGCACCGAGCCGGTGATCTGCCACGGCTTGACGAACGCACCGAGCTGCTCGCGCGTGACGTTTTCGTCGGGCGCCTTGCAGTGCGGGCAGAGCGTGCGCACCAGGCGCTGGGCCAGCACGCCGAGCATGGTGGCATTGATCAGGTAGTTGGGCACGCCCAGCTCCATCAGCCGCGTGATCGCGCTGGGCGCGTCGTTGGTGTGCAGGGTGCTGAAGACCAGGTGCCCGGTGAGCGCGGCCTGCACCGCCATCTCGGCAGTGGCCAGATCGCGGATCTCGCCCACCATGATGATGTCCGGGTCCTGCCGCATCAGCGCGCGCAGGCCTTCGGTGAACCCGAAGTCCAGCTGCGGCTGCACCTGCGTCTGGTTGAAAGAGGGCTCGATCATCTCGATCGGGTCCTCGACGGTGCTGACGTTGACCTCCTCCGTCGCCACCCGCTTGAGCGTCGAGTACAGCGTGGTGGTCTTGCCCGAGCCTGTCGGTCCCGTCACGAGGATGATGCCGTGCGGGCGCGTCACCAGCTGCTCCCAGCGCTGCGCATCGTGCTGCGCGAAGCCCAGCGCATCGAGATCCTTGACTGCGGTGTCGGGGTCGAAGATGCGCATCACCATCTTTTCGCCGAAGGCGGTGGGCAGCGTGGACAGGCGCATTTCGACCTCGTCGTACGCGGCAGCCGCCGAAGGGCTGCCCCTGGGCGGCTGAGCCCCCTCGGGGGGCAGCGAGGACGCGTCGGCGCCGAGCGTGGGGGCCCGAAGCCTGCGCGTCTTGATGCGGCCGTCCAAGGGGCGGCGCTTCTCGACCACGTCCATGCGCCCAAGCAGCTTGATGCGCGAGACCATCGCGTTCATCACGCCCATCGGCATCTGGTAGGCCGGGTGCAGCACGCCGTCGATGCGGAAGCGGATCACGCCCTGGTCGCGTCGCGGCTCCAGGTGAATGTCGCTGGCGCGCTGGTCGAAGGCGTACTGCCACAGCCAGTCGACCACCTGCACCACGCTCTGGTCGTTGGCGTCGAGCTGCTTGTTGCTCCTTCCCAGCTCGACCAGTTGCTCGAAGCTGGCGCCGCCCGCATTGCCGCCGGCCTTCTGCGCTGCGCGCACCGACTTGGCCAGCGAGAAGAACTCGGCCGTATAGCGCTGGATGTCGGTCGGGTTCGCGACGACCCGCCGCACCGGCCGGCGCGCCTGGCGCTCCACTTCGGCGATCCAGTCGGTGACGAAAGGCTCCGCCGTCGCCACCACCACCTCGGTCGGCGCGACCTGCACCGGCAGCACCTTGTGGCGCTCGGCATAGGCGGCACTCATGGTGTCGGCCACCTTGCCGACATCGACACGCAGCGGATCGATGCGCAGGTAGGCCAGCCCGGCACGGCCGGCCAGCCATTCGGTCAGCATCTCGAGATCGAGCGGCTTGCCGTCGCCCTGTCGCGTCATCGCGACATTGGCCAGGCGCACCAGCGGCGGCTGCCGGCTCTCGGCCTGCGCGCAGCGCGTCATCGTGCGCTTGGCCTCCTCGGGCGAGATCACGCGGTCCTTGGCCAGCCACTCGATCAGCTGCCGCAGCTGCAGCGGCCCTTCGTGACGGGGAGAGGAAGCGGAGGCGGGAGAGGTGACGGCGCTCATCGGTCGACTAGGGCCTGTTGATACATGAATCACCCCCGCGCCGGGGCGGCAAGGGGCGCAGGGCTGGGCGCGGGCCGCAGCCCAGGCTGGCCGCCTGGGCAAGGACCGCAACGACGCCCTGCGCCCCTTGCCGCCCCGGCCCTCCGGGTGGGGCCCCGGAGAGGGCCCACTCGTCGTTGCCAGTGCTCACTGGGGTGGCACCCCAGTTCCGCTTGGCGCCTAGATTGGGCCCTCTCCGGGGCTCCACGCGAGGGTGATTCATGTGTCAACAGGCCCTACCGGTTTGAACACCCGCAGCCACTTGGGCGCGGGCAGGCCCCAGCGAGTCTGGATGCTTTGGGCGCGCTCGGCAAGCTCGGGGCGCTTGGGCCGGCTCGGGCTGCGCTGGGCCAGCACGATGGTGTTGCCCTCGCGCGTCGGGCGGAAGGCCCACAGCGCTTCCTCGCCGAATGCCGCGGCGATCTTCTCGACGCTGCGCTCGTAGCTCGAGGAACGGCCGAAGAGATTGACGGTCATGCAGCCGTCCTCCGTGAGCAGCCGGCGGCAGTCGGCATAGAAGTCCTCGCTGTCGAGCACCGGCGCGGCAGCCTCGTGGTCGTAGAGGTCGACCTGCAGCGCATCGACCGTGCCCAGCCATGCGGCCTTGCGGATCTCGGTCTGCGCGTCGGCCACCACCACGCGCAGCTTGGCGTCGTCGGCCGGCAGCTTGAACCAGCCGCGGCAGGCCGCCACCACCTGCGGGTTGAGCTCGATCGCGGTGGTGCGCATGCGCAGCGCCTTGCGCGAGAACTTGGTGAGACTGGCCGCGCCCAGGCCCAACTGCATGGCGTGGCGCTTCGCCACCTCGGCCGGGTCGACGAAGAGCAGCCAGGCCATCATGCGCTGCACGTACTCGAGCTCGATCTCGAACGGCGCGTCCAGCTTCATCGAGCCCTGGACCCATTCGGTGCCCAGGTGCAGGTAACGCACATCCCCGAAGTCGGAGAAGTTGACCTCGGGCAAGGCGCGCTTCATGGGACGGGCAGGTACTGCGCGATCACCTCGCGCCATGCCGCCGCCTTGCGTTCGAGACTCCACGATGCATGTGCCGGGCTGGAAGAGGGCAGGCGATGGACCGGCACGCCGAGCGCGCGCGTGTGCCGCGCATGCCTGAAGCTCTCGCCGCCGTTGTGCGCGATGGCAGCCAGGGCCGGCAGGCGCAGGCTGGCGATGTCGTTCGGCACGGCGTCGCGGATTGCCGCGTCCAGGCTGCCCTCGCGCCGGCAGCACCTGTACACGTCCCACAGGCCGAGCTGGCGCGCGAGCAGCCATTCGCTCCGCCTTTGGTAGCTGTCGGCGCCCGCGGGCAGTGGGCTATCAGGCCAGATGGATTGCAAAATTCTCCAGAATTGGTTTTGCGGGTGCGCATAGTACTGCTGCTGCTCGATCGACCTGGCGCCGGGAAAGCTGCCGAGGATCAACAGCACCGTGGCTTCCGAGACGATCGGCGCCAGACCGGTGAGCACGGCTCGCGCCGGGGACGGAAACCCATCAGGTCGATTCATCGCGCTCCTGGGCATGGAAGTAAAAAACCCGCCACTGGCGGGTTTTCCGTAGCGTCGCGAACCTTATCAGGGCTTCTTCGCGGCTTCGTTCTGGGCCGTGCCCGGGATCTTCTCGCCGATCTTGTCGCCGACCTGGCGCGTCTTGTCGGCGGCCGCCGTGGCGGTGTTGCTCACGGCATGGCCCGCCCTGCTGGCGACGTTCTCGGTCTTGTGGGCGGCCTTCCTGGTGCCGCTCTTGGTGGCGTGCCATGCCTTCTTGCTGGTCTTCTTGGTGCTGGTCCAGGCCTTCTTGGTGCCGTCTTCGGTGGCGTTCACGGCTTTTCGGGTGCCGCTCTTCGTGGAATCCCAGGCCTTCTCGCCGGTGTTCTCCACCTTGTCGACCGTGCTCGGCTGCGCGCTCGGCGCCGGCGCCGGCTGCGTCTGCGCGGTGGCCGACAGGCCCAGAGAGGCCAGGGACAGCGCCAGCGCGACGGGCACCCAGCGAATCGATGATGTCTTCATGGGAAAGGTCCTTTGGAGTTGGAGTGACGAACTTGCCACCGTCATGCAACGGCGATCCGGCGGCAAGGATGACAGCAAAAACGCGCCAGCAGCCCGGTTCGCTCAAAACGCGCCGTCGGCCTACGCGCTTTGCCGCAGATCGGCCGACGCGCCCATCAGCGCAGAGAGACGCGGGAGCGCCCCGAAGGCGTTGTGGGTGGTGGCCTCGGCCAGCGCTTCGGCGGTGATGCCGCGCAGCCCCGCCAGCACTTCAGCAATGCGGGGCAGCTCGCCCGGTTCGTTGCGGCCCTGCGGCTCGCCCGCCGCGCGCTGCGCCTGCGTGCGGTAGAGCCACTGGGGCTGGATGTCGGGCGAGTCGGTCTCGAGCACGATGGCCTCGAGCGGCAGCTCCGGCCGCGAGGCGGCGCAGCTGCAGCGCGCGCTCGAAGGTCAGCGCACCGCCGAAGCCCAGCTTGAGCCCGAGCGCGAGACAGGCCTGCGCCTGCTGCATGCTCCCGTTGAAGGCGTGGGCGATGCCATGCCAACGCCCCTCGGGCGCGACCTGGCGCAGATGCTTGAGCACCTGGTCCACCGAGCGGCGCACATGGATGATCACCGGCAGCCCGTGCTTGCGTGCGAGCTGCAACTGAGTGTGAAAGAAATGTGCCTGCCTGGCAGGATCGAGGCCGGGCACGAAGAAGTCGAGCCCGATCTCGCCCACGGCGACAAGGCGCGGGTCGTCGCGCCGCGCCGCGAGCTCCGCGTCGAGCTGCGCGAGATGCTCATCCTGGGCCTCGCCGGTGCACAGGGGATGAATGCCGAGCGCGTAGGCATCGTCCTGCGCGTGCGCGAGCTCGCGAACCCTTGCGAAATTGCCGGCCGCCACGGCCGGAATCACGCACAGCGCCACGTTGCGCTGCGCCGCGCGCTGGCGCACCACGGGCATCTCGTCGCCGAACTCCGGCGCATCCAGGTGGCAGTGGGTATCGACGAAGACGGCCATCGCCGGATGATGCACGAACGCATGCACAGCCGCGGAAAGCGTGCTACCGTGGCTCCTCACGCGTGGACTTATTTGCCGGAGGTGTCCCGATGCGCAGGCCAGCTTTCTACAGTCGCTCGCCCCGCACGCCGCTCGATGAAGCGGCCAATGCCGGGACGCCGCAGCAGCCCGACGGGTCACCCGGCGACGCACCGGCTCCGGCAGCCGTGCCGCCCCCAGGCGAGGGGCGGTGGCAGCCGGGCCGCCGCAGCTTCGCGCTGCTGCTCGCCCTCAGCATCGGATCCGCCGCCACCAGCCTCGCGCTGTGGCCGCGCCAGAACATCCGCCAGTACACGCAGAAGGACATCGACGCCGCCGTCCTGCGCACCCTGCACACGGCCACCCTGCCCTCGCCGGCTGCCAAGGCCGCCGAGATCATCCGTCCCTCGGTGGTGCGCGTGGTGGGCTACGGTCCCGAGAAGAAGACACCCGAGGCCCAGACCCAGAAGCAGGGCCGCAACATGGCCAAGGGCAAACCGGCGGAAGCGCAGGCGGACGAGCCGCCCGGCGAGGTGGAGCGCGGCGTCGGCACCGGCGTGGTGATCGTCGACAAGGGCATCATCCTCACCAACCTGCACGTGGTCGCGGGTGCCGAAAAGATCAGGGTCACCTTTGCCGACGGCCTCGAGGCGCCCGCCGTGGTCACCGGCGTGCAGCCCGAGAACGACCTCGCCGTGCTGCAGGCGCAAAAGCTGCCCGACGACCTGATCCCGGCCGTGATGCGCTCGACCGCCGACCTGCAGCCGGGCGACCAGGTGGCCGCCGTCGGATTTCCGTTCGGCATCGGTCCCTCGGTCTCCGCAGGCGTCGTCTCGGGCCTCAAGCGCTCGTTCCGCTCGCCCGAAGGCAAGCAGGAGCTCGGCAACCTGATCCAGTTCGACGCCGCCGCCAACCCGGGCAACTCCGGTGGGCCGCTCGTCAACATGAACGGCGAGGTGCTCGGCATCGTCACAGCCATCCTCAACCCGACTCAGCAGCGCACCTTCATTGGCATCGGATTTGCAGTACCGATCGAGAACGCCGCCTCGGCCGCCGGCTCGCCTCCCTTCTGAAACGCTTTGAACCGCGCTCCCTTCCTCCCCCTGGCCCAGCCCCAAGAAAGCACCGCATGAGCACAGAGAACGAATCGAGCCCATCGTCTTCCGCCACCACCGCCGAGCTGATGGAGCAGATCCTCTACGAGGTCAAGCGGGTCGTCGTCGGGCAGGACCGCTTCCTCGAACGCGTGATGGTGGCAGTCCTGGCAGGCGGGCACCTGCTGGTCGAAGGCGTGCCGGGCCTCGCCAAGACCCTCACCGTCAAGACGCTGGCCGACGCGGTGCGCGGACGCTTCAAGCGCATCCAGTTCACGCCCGACCTGGTGCCGGCCGACCTGGTGGGCACCCGCATCTACAACCAGAAGACCGGCGAATTCAGCACCTCCCTGGGCCCGGTGTTCGCCAACCTCCTGCTGGCGGACGAAATCAACCGTGCGCCAGCCAAGGTACAGAGTGCCTTGCTCGAGGTGATGCAGGAGCGGCAGGTCACGATTGCAGGCGAGACCCACCGCGTGCCGCGCCCCTTCCTGGTGATGGCAACGCAGAACCCCATCGAGACGGAGGGCACCTATCCGCTGCCGGAAGCCCAGGTCGACCGCTTCATGATGAAGGTGCTGGTCGACTACCCCACCGACGAGGAAGAATTCGTGATCGTCGAGCGCGTCATCGGCCCTCCCGTCGAGGCCAGCGCGGTCGCGACCACCGACCAGCTCGCCGCACTGCAGGCCGAGGCGCGGCAGGTGTACGTCGATCCCTCGCTCATCCAGTACGCGGTGCGGCTGGTGTCGGCCACGCGCACGCCCGAGCGGCACGGGCTCAAGGACATGCGCCGCTTCATCACGTACGGCGCCAGCCCGCGTGCCAGCATCAACTTGACCGAAGGCGCGCGCGCCCTGGCGCTGCTGCGCGGCCGCAGCTATGCGCTGCCCGAAGACATGACGGCGCTGGTCCCCGATGTGCTGCGGCACCGCGTGACGCTCTCCTACGAGGGCCTCTCCGAAGGCCTCACCCCCGATGGCCTGATCGACCGCATCATGCGGGCCGTGCCGCCGCCGGCCAAGCCGCTCGAGCATGAAAAACTGGTGGCCTAGCCGCCGCCCAGCGGCCAACGACGAACTGGCCGCGGCTGCCGAGGCCGCGTCCGGCGGCGCCGAGCGCGCGCTGCGCCGGCTCGAGTGGACCGTGGTGCGCCGGCTCGACGGCCTGCTGCAGGGCGACTACCGCACCCTGATGCGCGGCACCGGCCTCGACCTGGCGGACCTGCGCGAGTACCAGCACCACGACGACGTGCGCCATATCGACTGGAACGTCACGGCCCGCCTGCAGACGCCGCACGTGCGTGTCTTTACCGAAGACCGCGAGATGGCGGCGTGGTTCATCCTCGACCTGAGCCGTTCGGTCGATTTCGGCTCCGGGCGCAAGGCCAAGCGCGAAATCTCGGCCGGCTTCGTCGGCGTGATCGCGCGCCTGCTCACGCGGCACGGCAACCGCGTCGGCGCGCTGGTCTACGGCAACGATGTCGAAGCCGTAATTCCGCCGCGCACCGGCCGGCGCCACGTGCTTCACCTGCTGCACGCCATGGAACGCCGCCCCGCCGAGAAGGACCAGCCCAGGCAGAAAGGCATGACCCGCCTGGCCGAGCTGCTCAAGTCGGCGGCCGTGCTGATGCCGCGCCGCTCGACCGTGTTCGTGGTGTCCGACTTCCTCAGCGAGCCGGGCTGGGACCGCGCGCTGGCGCAGCTGGTGCGGCGCCACGAGGTCGTGGCCGTGCGCCTGTTCGATCCTCTCGAGCTCGACCTGCCCGACCTCGGCCTGGTGCCGCTCACCGACGCCGAGACCGGCGAGCAGCTCTGGGTCGATACGCACGACGCCGGCTTCCGCAAGCGCTTCGCCCGGCTCGCCGCCGAGCGCGAAAACACCTTGCGCGAGACGCTGGCCAAGGTGGGCGTCGACACGCTCGAACTCTCGACCAACGACGACCTGGTGGAAGCGATCGTGCGCTTTGCCGACATGCGCAAGCGCCGCGTGCGCGCCGGCTCGTCCCAGCCCAAGGCGGTGGCAGCATGAACTTCCTCTGGCCTCAATTTCTCTGGCTGCTGGCCGCCGTGCCACTGCTGGTGCTGCTCTATGTCTGGCTTTTGCGGCGCAAGAAGAAGCTGGCGCTGCGCTATGCGAGCCTCTCGATCGTGCGCGAGGCGATGGGCGTGCGCCAGAGCGTGCGGCGCCACATTCCGCCCGCCCTGTTCCTGCTCGCGATGGTCGCGATGCTGATCGCCGCCGCGCGGCCGATGGCGGTGGTGGTGCTGCCTTCCAACCAGCAGACCATCATCCTGGCGATGGACGTGTCGGGCAGCATGCGCGCGGCCGACGTCCAGCCCAACCGGCTGGTGGCAGCGCAGGAAGCGGCCAAGGCCTTCCTGAAGGACCTGCCGCGCCACGTGAAGGTCGGCATCGTCGCCTTCGCGGGCAGTGCCAACGTCGCGCAGTTGCCCACCACCAATCGCGAGGACCTGGTCCAGGCGATCGACTCCTTCCAGCTGCAGCGCGCCACGGCGACCGGCAACGCCATCGTCGTCTCGCTCGCCACCCTGTTCCCCGATGCCGGGATCGACATCGCGAACTTCGGCCCGAACGGCAGCAGTT
The DNA here is from genome assembly GCF_901827205.1 of Variovorax sp. PBS-H4. Lineage (NCBI taxonomy): Bacteria > Pseudomonadati > Pseudomonadota > Betaproteobacteria > Burkholderiales > Comamonadaceae > Variovorax > Variovorax sp. PBS-H4. The sequence continues at coordinate 5,214,255 of NZ_LR594675.1, forward strand.
CCAGCAACAGCAACAGCCGCACGCGCGGCGTGCCCCTCGACCAGGCCGGCAAGCCGCCACCCAAGGAATTCACGCCGGTCGCGCCCGGCTCCTACACCTCGGCCGCCATCATCATGTTGACCGACGGCCAGCGCACCACCGGCGTCGATCCGCTCGACGCGGCCAAGGTCGCGGCCGAGCGCGGGGTGCGCGTCTACACGGTAGGCATCGGCACGGTGGACGGCGAGACCATCGGCTTCGAAGGCTGGTCGATGCGCGTGCGCCTCGACGAGGAAACGCTCAAGGCCATCGCCAACAAGACGCAGGCCGAGTACTACTACGCGGGTACCGCGGCCGACCTCACCAAGGTCTACAACACGCTGAGCTCGCGGCTCACGGTCGAGAAGAAGGAAACCGAGATCTCGGCCCTGTTCGCCCTCGGCGCCGCGGTGCTGGCGCTGCTGTCGGCCGGGCTTTCGCTGCTCTGGTTCAACCGCATCCTCTGAGGGAGGATGCGCGCCCCGACGCGGGCCATACTCGCTTCATGTTCGATCTCAAAGACAAGACGGCGCTCGTCACCGGCGGCAATGGCGGCATCGGCCTGGGCATGGCGCGAGGCCTGGCGCAGGCGGGCGCACGCGTCGTGATCGCGGCGCGCAACGCGGAAAAATCGGCCGGTGCGGTCGAGGCGCTGCGCGCCCTGGGCAGCGACAGCTTCGCACTGGCCGGCGACGTGAGCGACGAAGCCTCGGTGCAGCGGCTGGTCGACGAAGCGGCTGCGCGCTGCGGCCGGGTCGACATCCTGGTCAACAACGCCGGCACCACCGTGCGCAAGCCCGTCGACCAGCTCGCGCTGTCCGAGTGGCACGCGGTGATCGACACCAACCTCACCAGCGCCTTCCTGTGCTGCCGCGCCGCCTACCCGCATCTGAAGAAGGCCGGTGGCGGCAAGATCATCAACATCGGCTCGATGATGTCGATCTTCGGAGCTCCCTATGCGCCGGCCTACGGCGCGAGCAAGGGCGGGGTCGTGCAGCTGACGCGTTCCATGGCGGCCTCCTGGGCACCCGACAACATCCAGGTCAACGCCGTGCTGCCCGGCTGGATCCGCACCGAGCTGACCGACGGCGCACGCACCCTGGTGCAGGGCCTGGAAGACCGCGTGAATGCGCGCACGCCGGCCGGGCGCTGGGGTGCGCCGGAGGACCTGGCGGGGATCGCGGTGTTCCTGGCGAGCCGCGCCTCCGACTTCGTGACGGGCACGGCGATTCCCGTCGACGGGGGCTATTCGATCGCAGCCTGACGGGCGCTTCTTCGCAGTCAGCGCTGGATTCGCGGTTGTGGAAGCGTCTTGAACGCCTCGTCCCACACACGATTGAACACGTCGCAGAAGGCCTCTTGCACCACCGACATCGGCCGGTACCGGTTGCGGATGATCCGAACCTCCAGCCTTTCGCTGCTCTTGAAGGGCCGCACTGCGAGCCCGGTGAAAGACTGGCCGGCCACGGCGGCGCGATCGATGACGGCAATGCCGGCGCCGGCCTGGGCGAACCAGCAGGCGGTGGTGGCGGAGCGCACCTCGATGTCAAGGCGCAACTGCGCGGCCGCCTTGCCGTAGGCGCGGCGCAGGCTCTGGCCGTACGGCGTGCCGGCGGGCGAGGTGATCACGCGCCGGCCGCGCAGGTCGACCGGCGTGACCAGGGTTTTTGCAGCCAGCGGATGGTCCTCGCGCATCACGCAGGCCAGGCCGCAGGCGTAGCTCTTGACGGTCACCAGGTTCGGATGCTCGTTGGGCAGCAGGCCGATCGCGAGATCCGCTGAATGGTCGAGCAGCGCATCGACCATGATGGGCGACACCAGCACTTCGATGCGGCTTTTCAGCAGCGGAAAGCGTTCGTAAAGCAGGGCGATGGCGCGCGGCGCAAGGTACGAGGCCAGGCTGGCCGAGACGGCCAGGCGCAGCGTGCCGGTCTCGGGTCGGGCCAGTGTTCGCGAGACATCGCGCACACGCTCGACGCCGCGCCACAGATTCTCGATCTCGGCATGGAGCTGCTGCGCCTCGGACGTGGGCACGAGGCGGCCCTTGACGCGCTCGAACAGCACCAGCCCGCTCTGGCGCGCCGCATGTGCGAGCAGCTTGCTTACCGCGGGTTGCGAAACGTGCAGCAGTTCGGCGGCCGCGGCCACGCTGCCGGTGAGCATGACGGCGCGGAAGACTTCCATGTGGCGCAGGTTCATAACCAAAGGTTAAGGCATGGCCATGTCTTTTCATTTGCCGGCTATCGGTGTGCACCGAACAATGAGCACGACTCCCGCCGCGCCGGGAGGAACAGAAGACGGAGACAAGCCATGAAGAAGACGAGCATCGGCCCCGCGCGCCGCCGCCTGCTGCAGGCCGCGGCGCTGATGGCCCTGGCCCCCACGCTGCGCGCGCAGGGCTTTCCGAGCAAGCCGGTGCGCATCTACCTGCCCCAGCCCCCCGGCGGCGCGGCCGATCGGCTCGCGCGCGTGCTCGGCGAACGGCTGGAAGCGCGCTGGAAGCAGTCGGTCATCATCGAGAACAAGCCCGGCGGGGGCGTGGTGATCGGCACGCAGGCGACCGCGCGCGCAGCGCCGGACGGCCATACGCTGGGCCTGCTCGGCAGCTCGCTCAGCATCAACGCCGTGCAGCGCAAGGACCTGCCTTATGACAGCGTGAAGGACCTGCAGCCGATCGCCCGCGTGGGCTACTACACGGTGGCGCTGGTCGCGGCGGCCGACTTCCCGGCCAGCGACATCCGCGAGCTGATCGCACTGGCGAAGAAGCAGCCCGGAAGGCTCTCGTTCGGCTCCAACGGGATCGGCACTTCCGCGCAGCTCGCAGGCGAGATGCTCAACCACATGGCCGGCATCCAGCTGCAGCACGTGCCCTACAACGGCGCGGCCAAGATGTACACCGACATCGTGGGCAAGCAGATCCCCATGGGCTTCTCGGTCGCGAGCTCGGCGGAGACCTTCGTGAGGAGCGGCCAGCTCAAGGTGCTCGGCGTGACCAGCACGAAGCGCAGCCCGCTCTACCCCGACTGGCCGGCCATCGCCGAGACGCTGCCGGGCTACGAGGCCGTCAACTGGGCCGGCTTCGCGGCGCCGGTGGGCGTGCCGCGCGAGATCGCGCAGCGCCTCGCCGACGACATCGTTGCGGTGCTCGCGATGCCCGAGGTCGCCAAGACCATGGCCGAGATGGGCGTCGAGGTCTCGCCGCAGGGCCCGGACGAATTCAAGGCCTTCATCCAGAGCGAGATCCGGCGCTTCGCGGAGGTCACCAAGCCTTTGGGCGCACCCACCAACTGACATCACCATGAACGACGACACCTATACCTTCACGCGCCGGATTCCGTCCGGCGACAGCTACGACCTCGTGGTGGCAGGCGGCGGCCCGGCGGGCACAGCGGCGGCCGTGTGCGCCGCGCGGCTGGGCCTCAGGACCTTGCTGGTCGAAGCCACGGGCTGCCTGGGCGGCATGGGTACTTCGGGCCTGGTCGCGTCCTTCGGGCCGGTGGCCGACGGCGAGCGCATGCTGGTCGGGGGCTTCATGAAGGAGCTGCTCGAAACCATGTGGACCCAGAAGGCCTTCGGTCCGCACGTGGTGCCCGAATTCCTGCACGCGCAGCTCAACCGGTGGGTGCCGTTCAAGCCCGAGCACCTGAAGCGCATCCTCGACGACTTCGCGGTCTCGGCCGGTGTGGAGCTGCGCTTCTTCACGCGCGTGATCGAGGCCGACACCGACGGGCGGCGCGTCAACGGCGTGATCCTGAGCAACGTGGAGGGCCTGCGTCATGTGCGTGCAAGCGCCTTCGTCGATGCGACCGGCGATGCCGCGCTCGCCGCGCTCGCGGGCGCCGAGTGCAAGGTGGTGCTGCGCGACACCGAAACCGTGGCGCCGAGCACGCTGTGCTCGCTGCTCGGCGGCATGCACTGGGACCATCCGGCCTATGGCAGCGACTGGCGGGGGATCGACGAAGTCAAGAACCACACCAAGACCGAGCTGCTCGCCCAGGCCATCGCCGACGGCCACTTCACGCAGGAAGACCGCTTCATGCCCGGCATGAACAAGATCGGCGAGCGCACTGCCACGCTGAACGCAGGACATGTGTTCAACCTCAACCCGCTGTCCAACCGCAGCCTCTCCGACGGCATGGTGTTCGGCCGCAAGCTGGCGGTGGAGTACCTGGAGTTCTACCGGAAGTACGTGCCCGGCTGCGAGGACCTCGAGCTGCAGGCCACGGCGCCGGTGATGGGCGTGCGCGACTCGCGCCGCATCGTCGGCGAGTTCGAGCTCGGCATCGAGGACTTCCGCAACCGCCGTCAGTTCGCCGATCAGATCGCGGTGTACAACCGCCCGACCGACGTGCATCCGACCGACACCTCGAAAGCGGAGTACGAGCGCTTCCTGAAGGACTTCCACGGCAAGGACAACCTCGGCCGCGGCGGCAGCGTGGGCATCCCTTACAGCATCCTGGTGCCGCGCGGTTCCGACAACCTGTGGGTCGCCGGGCGCTGCCATTCGAGCGACACCAAGGTGCACGGATCGATTCGCGCGCAGTCGGCGGCCTACATGATGGGACAGGCGGCCGGCACGGCAGCGGCCCAGTCGATCGCGACCGGGCAGCCGGCGTGCGACCTGGACACGCAGGCGCTGGTGGAGCGGCTGCGGGAGGCTGGCGCCTATCTGCCGCAGGCCGCGCTGTCGCGCGCCATGACGCGCGCCTGACGGCGGCACGCAGCTCGCGTCAACGCCACTGCAGCAGCAAGGACCAGGGCTGCCGGCTCATGTGGCGATCGACACAGGACGGCGTGCCGGCTTCGCAGCCGCGCAGATAGCTCGGGTCGAGCCACCGGGTGCCGGGTGCGAAGGCGAGGCGCCGCAGTGTCACGGACTGCAGCACGTTGCCGCCGATCGCATCGAAGCCCTCGGCATCCACGCCGACCACCACGTCGCAATGCATGGGCAGCGCAGTCCCGCCGGTGCGGCGCGTCGCCAGGATGCGGCCGAGGCCCTCGAAGTCGGCGAGGCCTTCATCGGCGCCGCGCGCATGGCAGACCAGGTCGCCGACACGCGGCGGCGTGCGCGCGAGATCGCAGGCGCGCATGGCATAGGGCGTGGGCCGGCCCTGCACCTCGTCGATGCCCGCCTGCCACGCGGCACCCGCGTAGTCGGCGTGCGCCTCGGAGAAGACGAACTCCTGTGGCGCCAGGCCGGCCTCGCGCGCGAGCCAGCTCACGAACGCGGCGGACCAGGGCGTATCGATGACAGCGACGCGGTCGACGGCGGTCTGCAGCGCGCGCAGTTCATGCGATGCGAGGCCTTGGTCCGGCCCGACGCCCAGACCCTGCAAGTGGGCCGCGGTGGCCTGGTCGAGCGCCTGGCGCAGCAGCCTTCGGCTGGCCGGACGCCAGGCACCGAAGACCACCTGGCTCGGAAGGCGGTCACCCTGCGCATCGACCGCCCTCCAGTAGCCCATGACGCGCTCCCAAGGCGCCGGAACGCGCGACGGCCTGCGCAACGCCTCGGCTTCGGAATAGCCCGCCTCGACCAGGCGGCCTTCGGCATCGAGCGCCTGGCCGCCGAAGGCCTCCTGCTCCTGCCGGGCCGCGGCGGCCAGGGCGTGGGCGCGGGGCGGTGGTGCGGACCGGGTCGCGGTGTCCAGGCACAGCGTGCCGGCGCGGCTGCCGACCGCGCAGGACAAGGCCAACATTGCGACGGCCGTGGTTCCAAGGCCTTGTCGAAAACCGGAGAGAAGGCGGGGCGCGAGATGCATGCTGACCGGCACTTTAGCGGGCAGGCCGGCACGCCGGCGAGCACCCGGCAAAGATGCGTGCCCCGCACGCGCGGGCGGGTCATCGGCCCTGCTGGGCCCTACCCGGCCCGGCGCAACATCCGCCCCGCGCGCGCGCGTACTTCGGGCTCGGGCTCGCCGCCGCGGAACGCGCAGGCACCGTTCACAAACACCCGCTCGATCCCCACGCTGGCGCTCTTCGGCCGGTCGTAGGTGGCGGTGTCGGCAATGGTGCGGGGGTCGAACACCACCACGTCGGCCATCGCGCCCGCGCGCAGCAGGCCGCGGTCCGCGATGCGCAGGTTGCGTGCGGTCATGCCGGTCATCTTGTGCACCGCCTGTTCCAGCGAGAAGAGCCGCCGCTCGCGCCAGTAGCGCGCGAACACGCGCGGGAAGGCGCCCCACAGGCGCGGATGCGGATGGCGGTCGTGCGGCAGGCCGTCGCTGCCGATCATGGTGCGCGGATGGGCGATCACGCGCTCCACGTCCTCCTCCTTCATCTGGAAATAGCAGGCGCCGCCGGGCTGCAGGCGCCGGCAGGCCTCCTTCTGGTCCACGCCCCAGTCGCGCGCGATGTCGGCCAGCATGCGGCCGGTCACGCCGGGGTGCGGATCGGACCAGGTGATGAGGATGTCGATCACGCCGTCGACCAGGTCGTCACGCAGCACGGTGGAACCGGCCACGTAGGGGTACACGTCGAGTGCGATGTCCTGCCGCCCGGCCAGGGCATCGACCAGCGGCAGCGTCTCCTGCGTGCGCCCCCAGTTGGCGGGCCCGGCGCACTTGTGGTGTGAGATCACGAGTGGTGCGCCGGCATCGAAGGCGGTGTCGCCGGCTTCGTGGATGGCCTCGACGATGCTTTCCATCTCGCTGCGCAGGTGCGTGGCATAGACGCCGCCATGGCGCGCCACGATGCGCGCCAGTCCCGTCACTTCCTCGGCGGGCGCGGCGAAGGCCTGCTCGTAGAAGAGGCCCGAGGACAGGCCGTGCGCCCCCTCGCGCATGCTCGCCTCGAGCAGCGCACCCATGCGCGCACGCTCATCGTCCGTGGCCGCGCGGTCGAGCGCATCCATGGTGGCGAAGCGCAGCGTGGTGTGGCCGACCAGCGCGGCCACGTTGAGCGCCGGCTGCGCCGCCTCGACCGCCGCGCGGTACTCGGCCATGGCGGCGTACCGGAAGGAATCGATGCCCAGCAGCGTGAGCGGCGGCTGTGCCTGCGCGGTGCGGTACGGCGCGAGCGAGATGCCGCAGTTGCCGGTGACCACGGTGGTGATGCCCTGCGAGATCTTCGGCAGGTTGAGCGGGTCGCGCAGCACGATCGCATCGTCGTGCGTGTGGGCGTCGATGAAGCCGGGGGCGATCACCTTTTCGCGGCAGTCGAGCACCTCGAGCGCATCGGCGGCGATCCCTTCAGGCAGGCGCTTTCGCAATCCCTCGCCCAGCGCCGAGATCCGGTCGCCGACCAGCAGCACGTCGCCCGGCCAGCCCGGGCCGCCGGAGCCGTCGACGATCAGCCCCGCTTCGAGCAGGACGGCGCTGCCATGGCCGCTGTCAGCCATGCTTGATCCCTCCGCCGTCCCAGCTCTGCAGCGGATGCGTGGCGGCATCGATGCCGTGACGCTGGAAAGCCTCGCGCGCGCGCTGCAGCCGCTGCACCGCGGGCTCGCCGCGGCGCTGTGCGACCAGCACGGTCAGGATCTCGATCACCGTCAGGTGCGTGAGGTAGGCATCGATGCCCACGTGCATCACCGCGTCGTCGGGCACCGAGAGGCCGAGCAGGAAGTCGGCGCGCGCCGCGAGCGCCGTGCCGGGCCGGGTGAGCGCCACCACCTTCGCCCCCTGCCCGCGCGCGATGTCCACCGCGTCCAGCAGCGAGGGCATGCCGCCCACGTGCGAGATCGCGATCACCACGCCGCCCGGCCGTTGGGCCGCGCCCGCCACCTGCTGCAGGTGGTAGTCGGACCAGGCATTGGCCGAGAGGCCGAGGCGGAACAGGCGCGCCTGCAGGTCGTTGGCCATGAACCAGGAGGTGGCGCCCGCCCCGTACAGATCCACGTGAGGCGCCGCGGCGATGGCGCCGACGGCAGCGTCGAGCACCGCCATGTCGAGCTGGCTGCGCACCCCCGACACCGAGGCGGCGGCACTGCGGGCGATCTTGCCCACCACCTCGTCCGCCGTGTCGGCGATGTTGACGCGCCGGTGCAGCGGCGAGCCGCCCAGCGCCAGCTCCTGCGCCAGCGCGAGCTTGAACTCGCGCAGGCCGGCAAAGCCGAGGTCGCGGCAGGTGCGCATGATGGTCGGCACCGAGCTGCGCGAGCGCTCGGCGAGGGACTCGAAGCTCTCCTCGAGCACGCGGTCGGGGTCCTCGAGGATGAGGTCGAGGATGGCGCGGCGCGTGGCTGGCGCGCCGCCGCGCGTGGCAGCCACCTTCTGCAGCAGGGAGTGCGTCATGGCCATCAGAAATGCATCGACACCGCGTCGCTGACGCGATAGTCCTGCTCCACCACCGGCATCCAGTGCCACTTGTCGAAGGTGGTACAGGGGTGCGAAATGCCCAGGCCGATGCGGTCGCCGACCACCGGCGCCTGCGGTGAAGCTGCATCGTCCCAGCGCAGGTAGGCATGCTGGTCGTTGAGGCCGGTGATCTTCCAGTCGGCGGGCACGGCCTCGGGCGCCAGGCTGCCGCGCGCGGCACGCGCGATCGGCACAGGCAGCGAGAGGTCGAAGGAGATGTCGCGCTTGCCCACCGCAAGGATGGCAAGCCCGGGCTCCGGGCGCGACTGCACCATCGCCCAGACTTCCATGGCAGCTCGCAGGCTCTCGCCGCCGTCTTCGCATGGGCAGCCGAGGCGCTGGTCCACCGCGCGGAGCATGCGCTTGTAGAAGCCATGGTCGTGCGTGACGTAGCAGCCCGAGCGCAGGATGCCGCGCACGCCGGCCTTGAGCGCCGGCTTCAGGCGGCCGGCCACCAGGTCGAAGATGGCCGAGCCGCCGGCCGAGACGATCACCTCGCCGCCTTCGAACAGGCCCTGCGCATCGCAGTGGCGCGCCACGGCCTCGACACGGTCCATCAGCGCATCGGCGTACCGGGTGTCCGGGCCGGTCTCGCCGGTGGCGCCCAGGCCTTCGTAGCACTCGATGCCCACGAGGCGCACTGCCGGGCTCCGGTGCAGCGCCGTGGCCACGGCGATGGCCTCTTCCCGCGTGCGGCAACCGGTGCGTCCGCCCTCGACGCCGATCTCCAGCATCACTTCGAAGGGCAGGCTCTCGTCATGGCGCCCGGCCCAGTCCTCGATGAGCGCGAGCTGGGCCTGCGAATCGACCAGGAACACCACGCGCAGGTCGGCGTGTTCGCGCAGCAGCATCTGGATGCCGGCCAGGTCCTCGTCGTTCACCACCTGGTTGGCGATCAGCGTGCGGCGCGCCCCGGCCGCCACGCCGACCGCGAGCTGTGTGACCGTTGCGAAGGTCAGTCCCCACGCGCCGGCATCGAGCTGGCGGCGGAACAGCTGCGGCGACATGGTGGTCTTGCCGTGCGGCGCGAGGTCGATGCCCCATTGCCGCACGCGCGCCTGCATCCAGGCCAGGTTGTGCTCGAGCGCTTCGCGCTTGATCACGGCCAGGGGCAGCGGCAGGTCGCCCGCCAGCACATGCCAGCCGGCCTGGCCGATCTCGCTGCGCCGCATCGGCGGCCGGGTGCGCGGATAGCCCTTGAAGCGGCGGTCGAAGAGCGGGTCGAGAAGTGCGTCGTCAGTGGTGGCGGTCATGGGAACAGGTCCTTGCGGATGCAGGCGGAGAAATGGCCGGGCGACCGTTCATCGAGCGGCGGCACGGTCTGCGCACAAGCCTCGACGGCATGCGGGCAGCGCGTGCGGAACACGCAGCCCGAAGGCGGCGACATCGGGCTCGGGATGTCGCCCTTGAGCGCGACGTGTTCGTTGGGCACCAGCGGATCGGGCCTGGGGCTCGCGGCCAGCAGCGCGCGGGTGTAGGGGTGCCGCGGGCGCGCGAAGAGCTCGCTCGTCTCGGCCACTTCCATCACCTTGCCGAGGTACAGCACGACCACGCGGTCGCACAGGTATTCGACGACGTCCAGGTCGTGCGAGATGAAGAGCATGGTCAGCGACAGGCGCTCCCGCAGGTCGGCCAGCAGGTTGATCACCTGCGCCTGGATGGAGACGTCGAGTGCCGACAGCGGCTCGTCGGCCACGATGAACTCGGGCTCGACCGCCAGCGCGCGCGCCACGCCGATGCGCTGGCGCTGGCCGCCCGAGAACTCGTGCGGGAAGCGGCTGGCATGCTCGGGTCGCAGGCCGACGGTCTCCAGCAGCTCGGCGATGCGCCGCTCGCGCTCGCCGCGTCCTGGCGCCAAGCCGTGGGTGGACAGCGCCTCGCCGAGGATGGCGCTGATGCGCATCTTCGGGTTGAGGCTGGCATACGGGTCCTGGAAAATGATCTGCAGCTTGCTGCGCAGCCGCCGCAGTGCGCCGGAGGCGAGCCGGCCGATGTCGTCGCCGCGGTAGAGCACTTCGCCCTCGGTGCGTTCGACCAGGCGCAGCAGGGTGCGGCCGATGGTGCTCTTGCCGGAGCCGGATTCGCCGACCAGGCCCAGGGTCTCGCCCGGAAAGATGGCGAAGGACACGCCGTCGACGGCGCGCACCGGACGCTCGCCGGAGCCGAAGTATTTCTTTAGGCCTCGCACTTCGATGAGGGGAGCAGCAGCGGCGTTCATCATGCGGCCCTCGCCAGTGTTGGCGCGACGGGCACGCGGATGCAGCGCGCCTGCCGGCCCTCCGGCGTCTCGACCAGCGGCGGCATCGCCTGCCTGCAGGCCTCGATCGCGTGGTCGCAGCGCGGCTCGAAGGCGCAGCCCGGCGGCGGCGCCAAGGGGCTGGACACTTGGCCGCGAATGGCGAACAGGCGCCTGGGCCGGCCCTCGCCGCGCGCCTGCGCCTTGCCCGGCAGGCAGGCGAGCAGGCCCTGCGTGTAGGGATGCTCGGGCGATGCAAACAATGGCCTCACCGTTGCGCGCTCGACCACGCGGCCGGCATACATGACGACCACGTCGTCGGCGTGGTGCGCGACCACGCCCAGGTTGTGGGTGATGAACAGGATGCTCATGCCGGTCTCGGCCTGGAGCTTGCGCATCAGCTGGAGGATCTGCGCCTGGATGGTGACGTCGAGCGCGGTGGTCGGCTCGTCGGCGATCAGCAGCGTCGGGTCGCAGGCCATGGCCAGCGCGATCATCACGCGCTGGCGCATGCCGCCCGAGAGCTGGTGCGGGTACTCGTGCAGGCGCCGTGCAGCGGCCGGGATCTCGACCAGCTCCAGCATGCGCAGCGCATGGGCCAGCGCGGCCTTGCGGTCGAGGCCCTTGTGCAGCCGAACGCTCTCGGCGATCTGCTCGCCGATGGTGAAGACCGGGTTGAGGCTGGTCATCGGCTCCTGGAAGATCATCGACAGTTCGTTGCCGCGCAGCCGGCGCATCTCGCGCTCGGGCACGGCGAGCAGGTCGACCGTGCGGCCGTCACGGGTGACGAAGGCGGTCTCGCCCGACACCTGCGCATTGGCGGTCTTGGGCAGGAGGCGCATCAGGGTCAGGCTGGTGACCGACTTGCCCGAGCCCGATTCGCCGACCAGCGCAGTGGTCTTGCCGGGCTGGATCGAAAAGCTCACCTCCGCCACGGAGCGGACCAGGCCGTCTTCCGTGGGGAAGCTGGTGCCGAGGTTTCGCACGGTCAGGCGAGGAGTTGTGGTCGGCATTCAATGGCTCCGCTGCGCGGTTGCGCCTGACGTTTTGCGGCGCGCGGGGACGCGTGCCGAGGTCACAGGGTGTCCCCCTCCGCGAATGTCCCCCGCCTTCGGCTCCTCCTTTATTTCGCTGCGGGGGACACCCCATGCCCTCGGCACGGGGGACGTCGGGTGGTGCGGGCCGATCTGGAACGGCCGTGATGGATCGCGCCGGTGGGGTGCTCTGCGCAGCGAAATAATGGAGGAGGCTTGCGGCCCTGGGCCGCGCCGGGGGACATTCGCGGGGCAGAGCACCCCGCCGGCGTGATCCCGCCCCGACGTGGACGTGTTCATCTACGCCGCCTTCTTCAGCTTGGGGTCGAGCAGGTCACGCACGCCGTCGCCCAGAAGTTGCAGCGAAAGCGCTGTAAAGATGATCGCCAGCCCCGGGAACAGCACGACCCAGAAGGCACGGTCCGCATACTGCTGGCTGCCAGCGACCATGGTGCCCCAGGTCGGGATCTCGGGCGGCACGCCGACGCCGAGGAACGAGAGTCCCGCCTCTGCCAGGATGGCGTAGGCGAAGATGAAAGACACCTGGACCAGGATCGGCGACATCAGGTTGGGCAGGATGTGGCGCCACAGGATGCGCGAGGTGCGCACGCCTAAAGCGCGCACCGCTTCGACGAAGAGCAGCTCGCGCACCACCAGCGTGGAGGCGCGCACCACGCGCGCGACGCGCGGCGTGTAGACCAGCACCAGCGCCAGCACCACGTTGACCAGCGAGGGACCGAGGATCGCGACCAGCGCGATCGCCAGCAGGATGTCGGGGAAGGACATCATCGCGTCGACCACGCGCATCAACGGCGCGTCGAGCCGGCGGAAGAAGCCGGCGACCAGGCCCAGCACCGTGCCCGCGACGACCGAGCCCAGCGCCGTGAGCGCGGCAATGGCGAGCGAGTACCGTGCGCCGTGCACGATGCGCGCATACATGTCGCGCCCCAACTCGTCGGTGCCCAGCAGGTGCACGGCGCTGGGCGGCTTGAGCCGGTCGAGCACGGCGGTGTCGTTGGGATCGGCCGAGGCGAACCAGGGCGCGCCGAGCGCGAGGACGGCGATCACCAGCAGCACCAAAGCCGAGACGAGCACGATGCGGCGATGCATCAGCTGGCGGAGCGTTCGTGGGAGTTGCATGGAGGGCAGCCTCAGGTCTTCACGCGTGGATCGACGACCGCATACAGCAGGTCGATCGAGAAGTTGATGAGCACGTAGATGGCCGCGATCACGAGCAGGGCTCCCTGGATCACCGGGTAGTCGCGGCGCAGCACCGCGTTCACCACCAGGTTGCCGACGCCCGGCAGGCCGAACACGGTCTCGGTGACGACGGCGCCGCCGATCATCAGCGCGATGGTCAGGCCCAGTACGGTGACGATCGGCACCAGTGCATTGCGCAGCGCATGCTTCAGCACCACCGTGCTCTCCGACAGGCCCTTGGAGCGCGCGGTGCGCACGTAGTCCTCGCCCAGCACGTCGAGCATCGAAGCACGCGTGAAGCGGATGATCAGCGCCGAGTTGAGCAGGCCCAGCACGGTGGCCGGCAGCACCAGCGCATGCAGGCGCTCGGCCAGTGGCGCGCCGGGGGCGCCATAGCCAGAGACGGGAAACCAGCCGAGCGAGACCGCGAAGAACTGGATCAGCACGATGCCGAGCCAGAAGCTGGGGATGCTTGCGCCCAGCATCGCGATGCCGGTGAAGAGCTGGTCGACCACGCGCCCGCGGAACACCGCAGAGACGATGCCGCAGGGCAACCCGATCAGCGCCGCGATCGCGACCGCCATCAGCGCCAGCAGCGTGGTCGGCTCGGCGCGCTCCATCAGCGCCTGCGTGACCGGGCGCTGCAGGAAGATCGACTGGCCCAGGTTGCCTTGCAGCACTTCGCGCAGCCAGTAGCCGAACTGCACGGGCAATGGCTTGTCGAGGCCGTAGTCCTTCTGCACGCGGGCGATGTCGGCGGCCGTGGCCTGGTCGCCCAGCAGCACCGAGACCGGGTCGCCCGAGGCGGCGCGCGTCAGGATGAAGACCAGCACCGCCACGATGGCCAGCACGACCAGCATACCGGCGATGCGAGAGGAGAGGTAGCGGAGCATGACGTGGCCGGCGGCGCTCGCCTACTTGATCCGCGCGTTCCAGAAGAAGGGCCAGGTCATCGGCTGGTAGTTGTCGAGCGCCGGACTCTTCGCCGACAGGCCGTTGAACTTGCCGACGTTGATATAGGGCACCTCGTCGTACACCACCTGCTGCACCCTGCCCCACAGCGCGCCGCGCTTGTTGGGATCGGCCTCGACGTTGAGGGCGCCCAGCGCCGCCTTCTTGGCCGGCGAGTCCCACCAGCCCGGCGCGCCATCGCCCAACTGCGGCGGCGAGAGCATGGGCTCGGGGAACTGGCCCGAGTGGGTGACGTAGATGTCCCACAGCTTCGGGTCGTTGCGCCGCTGCACCAGCGTCGCCCAGTCGACCACGTTGAGGTCGACCTTGAAACCGGCGCGCTTGAGCTGCTCGGCCATCAGGAGGGCCATGTTGTAGTGGAAGTCGTACTGGCGGCTGGTCAGCACCCGGATCGGATCGCCCTTGTAGCCGGCCTTGGATGCGGCTTCCTTGGCCTTAGGCGCGTTGCGCTGGTTGTAGAGCTCCGTGCCGCCAGTCGCGTAGAACGGCGACCCCTTCGGGAAATGGTTGCCCTCCGCGACAAAGAAGCGCGTGTCGCCGAAGCCCGCCGCCAGCATCTCGCCCTCGCCGAGCGCCATCTGCACCGCCTGGCGCAGAGGCTGGCTCGCCATCACGCCTTCCTTGGTGTTGAAGACGAGATAGGGGAAGCCGAAGGCAGGGGTCATGATCGGCAGCGTCTTGCCCCCGGCTTTCTCCAGCCGCGCCAGCGCCTCGGTCGGCAGCAGGTCGGCAAAGTCGTACTGGCCGGCGAGCGCTCCCTCGACGCGCGTGTTGGCGTTGGGCACCGGCACGAAACGCAGTTCCTCGATGGCCGCCTCCCGCTTGCCGCCGTAGCCGTTCGGGGCTTCCTTGCGCGCGCTGTACTTGTCGAACTTCGTGAGCAGCACGTACTGATCGGGGCGGCGCTCCTTGAACTTGTAGGGGCCGGTACCGACGAAGTCCTTCAGCGGCTGCGCGATGGAGTCCTTGGCCATGATCGCGGCCATGCCGCTCGGCAGCGCGAACTGGGCCAGCAGCGGCGCGTAGGGCTGCTTCAGCACCACCTCGACGGCGAGCGGCCCCTTGGCGTTCAGGCTCTCGATCTCCTTGCCCACCGCCTTGCCCCGCGGCGACTGCTCCATCCAGCGCTGCAGGCTGGCGACCACATCGTCGGCATTCAGCTCGCGGCCGTTGTGCAGCATCACGCCCTTGCGGATCGTGATGGCGTAGGTCTTGCCGTCGGCCGAGATCTTCGGCATGCCCTCGGCCAGCATCGGCACCACGTTCCACTTGGCGTCGAAGGTGTAGAGCGGCTCGTACACATGCTGCATGATGGTGCCGACCAGGTCCGCGGTGGAGGCCATCGGGTCAAGCGTCTGCGGCTCGGCCACCATCGCCAGCGTCGCGAAGTTGCGCGTGCCCTGGGCCTGCACCGGCAGCGCGGCCAGGCCCGCGAGGGCCAGCAGGCAGGCGCCGAGCAGGCTGCGCTTCGAAAACTCGGGATGGGCGCTGCGGCATGCGGGTGTCTGCATGTGGAATTCCTCGAAGTGGAAGGCAATGAAAAAAACTTTCTCTTCGGAACGGACTTTGAGCGATCAGACGCGTCATTGCATGCGGGAAAACCCTGCCAATCTGCTTTTTCTCTGAAATAGAATTTCAACATTGGGCGCCAATGCTTCCGTCCACCCACCCCTTTTCCCTTCAGGAGTTCTTTATGCCGCTCGAATACCTCGGCGTCTCGCCCAACGCATCGGACCGCCAAGTCCGCCCCCTCTCGCCAGCCGTCCGCGCGGGCGACTTCGTCTATGTCTCCGGGCAGGTCCCCGCGGATGCCAAGGGCGAGATCGTGACTGGCGGCATCGAGGCGCAGACGCGCCAGGTGATGGAGAACATCAAGGCGGCGCTGGCGCTGGCCGGCGCCACGCTCGAGGACGTGTGCAAGAGCACCGTATGGCTGCACGACGCGCGAGATTTCGGTGCCTTCAACCGCGTCTACATGGGCTTCTTCAACGGCAACTTCCCCGCACGCTCGACCACCGAGGCGCGGCTGATGGTGGACGCCAAGGTCGAGATCGACGTGGTGGCCTACAAGCCCAAGGCCTGAGCCCATGCACCTGAGCCGCCGCGACGCCCTGCTCGGCACCCTCGCGCTGATGACCCTCCCGGCCGCCCGCTCGGCCCCGGAAGCGGCGCTGTCGCCCCGCGACTTGCACGTCCCGGGCGGCGTGGCCCGCCTCTCGCTCGGCCCGGCCGCCCACCGACCGCAGGCGCGCACCCTGGAAGACGTGCCGCTGCTGGTGCTGGGCGATGCCATTGAATGGAGCGCACTGGTCGGCATTCCGCTGTCCGCGCAGCCCGGGGAGGCTCGCGTTCGCGTCCTGCACGAGAACCGCAGCGCGCGAGAGCTGCCTTACGTCATCGCGTCCAAGCACTACCGCGAGCAGCAGCTCAAGGTGGCGCCGGGACAGGTCGACCTCTCGGCCGACGACATGGCGCGCTACGAGCGCGAACGGGTGCATCTGCAGGGTGTGATGGCCACCTTCAGCGAGCCGCCGCCTCAAGGCGATCTGCGCATGCAGGTCCCGGTGCCGGGGCGGCGCTCCAGCTCCTTCGGCCTGCGGCGCGTGTTCAACGGCGAGAAGCGCAATCCGCACAGCGGCATGGACATCGCGGCTGCCACGGGCACGCCGGTGAAAGCGCCGATGGCGGGACGCGTGATCGACACCGGCCACTACTTCTTCAACGGCGGGACCGTCTGGCTCGACCACGGCGGCGGTCTGCTCACGATGTACTGCCACCTGAGCGCGATCGATGTGAAGGCCGGGGAGATGGTGAAGGCTGGCGAGCGCTTCTGCGCCGTCGGCGCCACGGGGCGCGTGACGGGCCCGCATCTGCATTGGTCGGTGGTGCTCAACCGGGCGATGGTGGATCCAGGGTTGTTTCTGTAGTGCGATGAGCCGCCTAGATCAATCCAGACTCATCGATCAGATCAAATACAGTCGCCTTGGCTGCGTCTCTTCATATCGCATCAAGAATAACTTTTTACTAATGCCGCCCAGCGCCCACATTGCCTTTGATGTCTTGAACATCCTGTAGACCCCATCCGGTTTGGTTGATGGGATCGTGCCACGTGGAGCAGCAGAGGAATTTGTTTCGTTTGCAGGCCTTGCGAAGACATGATTGGCGGCCCAATCATTCACCTGACTGAGGGCCTGAGAGGCCGCAGCGCCCCTGCACTCACCTCTAGTGAGGGAACTACCGCCCAAGATTCGGAGCGAAGCGAAGGAGGCGATTCGAAGGAGTACTGCAAAGGTGATGGCGATTTGCGGCTTGCTTGTTTCAGAAAAGCGAAATATTTTGCTCAAATTCTATATCCCCCTTATCTCCCGAAAGTGATCAACACGCCATCGGTCGTACCTTCAGCGCTCGTTCCACGCGGGCACGATAGCTGGCACCGCATACTATTCCCGTCGCATCAAACGCAAGCTCTCCAGAGGCGACCTCTACAATTGCGACAACGTCTGCTTCTATTGTCAGCTTTTTCAGATTAGCAAGAGTCCTGCCTTCGGCCTTGGCCAATCCTCCGCTGATGAGATCAGCAGAGGAGGATAAGCTGTTGCAGGAAAGTCCACCTCCGTTTCAATTCCTGCACAACTATTCTCCTGTTGCCTTAAACAAACGCAGATCGCCCCAACTGACAAGTGATCTGTTATTGACCTCACTGACACCAGCACGCCTCCACTGACGATACGGAGCGAGGCGATGGAGGGCCAAGGGAAGCTGTGGTCTGCATTGGTGCCGCATTGCTCAGCAAAAAACCTCAACCACAGCTGGATTTTTAACCTTTAATGTCAATTCCCATAGATCATTTCGCCTCAAAAACGCAGAAGAAGTTTCTCCTGGGGCAGAAAAAACCTGATTTCCTTCAAGGCCTGCGCTGTCAATGATTTTTTTTCGCAAAAAATCTAGATCTTCGCCATTAGATCCCCATTTTTCGCCTTTTTGAATAGATATGCGAACAAATCGACGGTTTTTGCATCGTTCCGTGATGAAAGTTGAAATTTCATCAAATTTCAACTTTTCAGCGGCGGATGTTTTTACATTCGAGGCACTCATAACTAAAATTTTATTTTGATGAATTGAATCTGGGAATGCATTCCCGCTTGCAATCAAAACAAGAAAAAACCAGAATATTTTCATGTGATTTCTATGGTCTTCTGAGAGGCATTTGTTGAAGTATCTGATTCCTGAATTTAGCCTCAAAGGCTGAACCAAAATCAAGGGCAGGAAATTCCCAAGGGCGCTGTTCGTAGTTCATGTTAGCTTGTTGTTGCGTGGCATTTGCCACCAAGCTTCTATTTTCAGTCGTTGAATGAAGATATTCGTGCGCTACGATGTTGACCTGATTGGTGCTGGTGGTGTTGAAAAAATCAGGGTGCATGGTCGCCGTATTGGCATTCGCAGTATAAGTGGCATAAATTCCAGAATCACGTGCCTGCGTATTTACCAGAGGGACGACAAAATTCATCTGATTAAAGGACGCTGCCGAGCAAGCTGAACATATGTCCGCCACCGAATCCATTCTCGTACCAGCGAAAGAGGTCACTTCATTCACTGTTCGAATGTTGTTCACGCGGATATCGTTAACTGCTCGTACAACGCCAGCCCCCAGCGCTGCTGCCTGGCTGGCGATCAAGCCGGTAGGGTCGGTCCTGTTCGCGGGGTTGCTTCCTACATAGGCATACAGGTTCACATCGTCCTTGTAGCCAATCGGGTCCGTCTGCAGGAACCTCCCCAGGCTCGGCGAGTAGAAGCGCGCCTTGTAGTGGTACAGCCCCAGATCACCGAGGAGCTGCTGGCCGGTGTAGCGGAACCTCGGGCCCGTCGTGGTGTTCGGCTCGCCGTAGGGCCCATAGCTGTAGATGCCCGTGGAGGCCCCGGTTGCATTGGCCGTGGCCACGATGCTGCCCAGGTGGTCCGCATAGAACCAGTTCTTCGCAGTGGTGCCTGCGCCCTCGTACCAGACGATCGGCTCGTCGGTGCCCGGTCCATGCACATAGCGCCTTTGCAGCGTCGTGCCCGCCGCGTCGTACTCGGCAATCAGGTTCGCGGCGTCGTACAGCAGGTTCGTCGTGCTGGCCCCGATCACCGTCTGCCTGAGCCTTCCTTCGGCGTCATAGCTCAGGGTCGCCGCGGTGCCCGTCTTGCTCGCCGTCTTCAGCCGGTTGTCCAGGTCGTAGCCGTAGCTCCAGATGCCGTCGCCCGTGAGGTTGCCGTTGGCGTCGTAGCTCTGCGCTGCGCCTGCAGCGGCGGTGTACTGGTTCAGCCCGTTGCTGGTGTAGCTCTTCGTGCCCGGTGTGGCTCCGCTCCACTGGTACAGGTTGTTGGTCCAGGCAACGCTCTTGAGTTCTCTGAGCTGGTTGCGCGTATACGCGTACTGCACCTCCTGCGATGGTGAGGCCAGGAAGTTCTTCAGCGTGGCCAAGGCGCCCTGGTTGTCATAGGCACGCTGCACGGTGGTGCCGTTGCCCAGCGTCACGGTGGTGCGCCGGCCGAGGTCGTCGTAGGCGTAGCTGGCGAGGTTGACGCTGCCGTTCTCCTGGATGACGCTCGGCCGGTTGAGGGCGTCGTAGCTGGTGCTCGTGTAGAACGCGTCGGGCCAGGTGCTGCGGATTCGGTTGCCGGCGGCGTCGTACTGGTGGCTGAGGGTCTTGCCGCCTGCGGTGGTGCTCGTGAGACGCCCGGCGTTGTCCCAGGCGTAGCTGATGGCATGGCTGCCATTGGCGAACTGGGCGGCAGTTCTCAAGCCACGAAGGTCGTAGCCGAACTGGACGTTGTCCGCCGTGTTCGGATAGGACCGGGCGGTCAGGCGGTTGAGGTTGTCCCAGCCCTGGGTGATGGTCTGGCCATTGCGCCTGCGCAGGCTCGTGACGTTGCCGTTGGCGTCGTACGCGTTCTCCTCGTAGTCGTTCGCATTGGCATAGAGCGGCTGGTTAGGCAACGGGTAGTAGGTACGCGCCAGGCGATCGAAGCCGTCGTAGGTGTGGACGGTGAGGTTGTTCTTGGCGTCCTTGACCGAATCGACATTGCCGTTGGGCGTGTAGGTGTAGCTGACGTAGGCCTGGGCCAGGCTGGTGCCCACGGCCTTGTTGACGGCCCGCACGCTGTCGTCGAGGTTGTAGACGGTCTCGGTGACGCGGTTGCCGCCGTCGACTGCGGGGAGGTATTGCGCGGCCCGGAAGGGCCGATCCAGGTCGTCGTAGGCGGTGTCGGCGATGGGCGTTGGCGCCGCCTCGGTGGGACAGCTGGTGGCCGCGGCGGTGACGCCCGGGCCCCAGGTCCGGGTGAGCTTGCCGGTCTCGCTGTAGCGGCTGCAGCTCACGAGCCATTGGGCGCCCTGCTGCGCTGCGCTCTGGACCGCACGGCCATCCGCGTCATAGGCCGTGCGCGTCTGCTTGCCCATCGCATCGGTGACCTGCGTGGGCCGGCGCTCAGTGTCGTAGGTGGTGGCGATGGTGTCAGCGACATCGGTGCGCGGGCCATCGACGCCGGTGAGGTTGCCGACGGCGTCGTAGGTGAAGGTGCTCGTCAGGTTGAGCTTGCCGGCGCCACTGTCGACCGTGCTGGTCTGCGGCACGTACTTGTTGGCGGCGTTGTAGGCGGTGGCGGTCAGCACCGTGCTGCTGGAACTGGTCTTGACGGTCTTCGAGCTCGGCAGGTAGAAGGTCGTGAAGCCGCTGGGCGTGAAGGCGCTGTAGGCGTAGGTGGTCTGCGGCGGCGCACCGGCAGCATCGGCCGGCGCGGTGATGGTCAGCGGTAGACCCAGCATGTAGCTGTAGCTGGTGGTCTTGCCTCGGGCATCGGTGGCGCTGGACACCTGGTTGAAGGCGCTCTCGTAAGTGAAGCTCTGCACGCGGTTGGCCAGACCACTGCCGGGCTTGGCGATGCTGGTGAGGGTCTTGACGTTGTGCGTGCAGCGCTTGGCGGGGGCCACGGCGCAGGGGGCGTCGTCGTAGGCGTACTCGGTGGCGTTGCCCTCGGGGAATTGCTTGCGGATGAGGCGCGACTGGCCGTCGTAGGTGTTGGTGGTCCAGTTGCCCGCGGGCGTGCTGGACTGGACGGTGTTGCCCTGGGCGTCGATGTAGTTGGTGCGCGCAGTGCCGCCCGGGCCGACCTCCTCGGTGCGCGAGCCGGCGAAGAAGTATTCGTAGGTCTTGCCGCGCGCGTTGGTCTGGGTCTTCACGCGGCCCAGGCTGTCATAGACGTTGGTGGCGGCCGCCACCGTGGGGAAGCTCGGGTAGTACAGGCTCGTCATCTGGCCGGGCAGGCCGTAGGCGAAGGTGGTGGCCTGGCTCAGGGTGTTGGTGAAGGTCTTGAGGTTCGCGTTGGTGTCGTAGCCGTAGCTGACGGAGCGCGTTCCGTCGCTCACCTGGGTGATGCGCCCGCTGGCGTTGGTGAAGCTGAGGGTGCGGCCCAGGCTGTTCTGCACCTGGGTGAGGTCGCTGCCCGAGTAGGTGAACCTGGCCTGGATGCCGCTGGGCTCGGTGTAGGTTTCGGCCTTGCCGGCGGTGTTGAACTTGAGGACGGCGCGGTTGAGGGCCTCATAGCTGTAGGTGTTGTCCGCGGCGTTCCTGCTGAGCTTGATGGGCTTGCCTGGCGGCGGGTTGTAGCTGCCGTCGGGCAGCTTGACGAAGACTTCGCCGTTGAGGCCCTGGGTGACGACGACGGTGTTGTCGATGAGCTGGTCGCCGAACCAGCGCTGGCCGAGGGTGGCGGTGACGAGCTTGGCGAGCGGGCGCGCCGGGTCCATCAGGAGGTCGAAGGAGGCCTTGTGCTCGACGAGGGTGCCCACGGCATCCAGGGCGGAGTCCTCGCCCATGGCCTGGAAGCCATCGGAGTTGACGGCCGCGGTGGCGTTGAAGTTGTGGGTCCAGCCCTTGCCCAACGGGCCGTTCTGGTTGCGCAGGCCGGAGCTGTACAGGCGCTGGAAGCCCAGGCTCTGGGGGAAGCTGCCGATGCCGACGTTGAGGTCCTCGTGGTTGTAGAGGAAGTGGCCCTGCACCATGTCGATGGGGTCGCCGTAGGCGGAGCCGGAGTAGTTCTCGACGGTGGGCGGCGAAGGCATGGCAGCACCGGCGATGGTGTTGGCGAAGACGGCGGCCTGCGGCTGGGTGCCGTAACCACCGGACAGCCCATCACTGATGACGGAGCCCAGGTACAACCCGGAGCCGACGGTGAAGTAGCCGGCCCCCGCCCAGCTGTTCTCGGCGATGTCGCAGCGCGCGGGCAGGATCAGGCGCAAGCCGGAGGCGAGGTAGCTGCTGAAGTTGCCGAGGTGCGCGCCGCAGTTGACCAGGTTGGGTTGAACGGCGCTGGCGTAGTTGGCGGAGGTGGCGTTGTAGATGCGCTGGCCACTGGCAGAAGCGAGGTCGATGAGCTTGACGGTGGAGACGGCCGGCACGCCGGTGGTCTGCTGCACGGCGGTGGACTCCAGGATGCTCAGGTGCATGGCCCAGTTGGCGAAGGCGGCACTCTCCTTGTCGAGGTTGCCCGCGAGGTTGGCCACGGCCAGGACGTTGCTGGGGAGGTCGACGTAGGCGCTGCCGGTGTAGCCGACGATGCCGACCTGGTGCTGGTGCAAGAGGGTGGTGTCGGCGATGCGCTCGGTGAGGGTGCCGGCGTGGGTGTTCTGGGCGATCCACTGGGCGCCGATGACGCCCAGGGTGCTGCCCAGCAAGGGTTCGGAGGCGTCGGCGGCGCCGGAGGCCTTGAGGTCGCTGAGCGTCCTGCGGTAGTTCTCGGCAGGGCCTCGGCCGGCGGGGCCCCAGCCGTTGGCGATGAGGAAGGTGTTGGTGCCGCCGCCTCTGATCCTCTGGGTGAAGCTGTGGTTGGCCCAGGTGGAGACGTAGGCGTTGTGGGTGACGGTGAAGGTGATGGGGGCGGAGGTGCCGGGGGTCACTGCGGTACCGGGAGCGCCGACCGCAAGGCCGTCGAGCTTGAGGACGGGCTGGTTGGCGCCGTTGTAGGTGATGCTCAGGCGTTTGCCGTAGATGGCGTCGGAGGTGTAGGTCTGGTCGATGCCCTGGTACTGCACGCGCAGGGTGGGCTTCATGTAGCCGGGGAGCTCGGCGAGCTCCTCGCTGCCCCAGGCGGTGTTCTGGTAGGGCAGCGCGGTCTGGCGCAAGGCGCCGTAGAAGGGGGTGATGGCCTTGCCGCCGAGGACGTCGTCCAGGGTGGCGGCGGGTTTGTTGGTGCGCAGGTAGCCGGCCAGCTGGGTGGCGTAGGTGGCGAGGTTGTTGCGGATGTTGGTGCGGTTGAGGTTCTGGACGTAGTCGGCCGCGACGGTGGCGCCGCTCTGGGCAGATGACAGGTAGTTGGCGGCGTCGTAGCCGGTGGTGGCGGCGCTGGCGAGGTCGATGCCGCTCTTGAAGGTGTGGGGCTTGTAGCTGGGGTCGAAGACGTACCAGCTGCCGTTGATCCTGGTCTTGACCCAGACGTGCTCGATGGAGACGTCGGTCAATGCGGCCACGGTGCCGGGGCAGGTGCCGGCGGTGGTGGCGTTGATCTCGTAGACGGGGATCTGGGCCTGGCCGAGCAGCGAGAGGACACCGCAGGCGTTGGCGGTGTTGACGCCCCACCACTCGGCGAGCTGGGCGGCGCTGAGCTTGGCGATGCCGCGCACGTAGTTGGCCTCCAGGCCGGAGGCGCGCAGGAGCTGGACCATCAAGGCGGCCTGGTCGTGGGCGGTGGCCTGGTTGTCGAGGACTGCGCCGAGCGCGCCCTTCTGGATACCGAAGGTGGGGTAGTACTCGATGTTGTTGCGGATGTACTGGTAGATGAGGTCGGGGTGGTTGCGCAGGGACCGGGCGAGCTCGGCGATGGAGGCGGGGCCGGAGGCGGCGGCGTCGCCGGCGATCTTGGCGGCGGAGGCGGAGGTCTTGCCGGTCTTGGGGGCCGCAGAGGCAGGCAAGACGCCCTGGTTGACGTTGGCCGGAAGGACTCGGGTCTTCAGGACGCTTTGCGCGTCGGCGAAGCTGACCGGGGGCATGTTGGCGCGCAGGACGCCAGGGGCGGGGGCGAATTGACCGGGGGTGCCGGGGGTGCTGCGGGTGCCGGTAGCGCCTGCCCCGCGGGCCGAGACGTTGGCCTCCTTGGCACCGTCCTTGACGGCCTCGCGCCGCACGGGGTCCTTGGTGCTGGGCAGGTCGACCGCTTGGTAGCGCAGCGCGGGCTGGCCACTGGTGAAGCTCAGCGGACTGCCAGCGCCCGACGTGCTGCTGGAAGAGGAGCGCAGGCTGACACCCGACTTGGCAACGGGAACACCGAGCGCGATGGATGGAGGTGCAGCCTTGCGTGCAACGCCGCTCTGGATCTGTGCGGCAGCAATACCGCCTGCAAGCGACGTGGCAACGGCCACGGCAACGGCGCACGCGCGCGCGAGCTTGGACATGGGAACTCCCTGAGTTTTTTTATTGGAGAACTGGCTGCACACGCTGGGCGTGCAGCGGGAACCGGCGGGCTACGACGAGGTGGCCGCGACCGAAGTTCGATTACCTGCGGCGTCGTAGCTGTAGGTGATGGTGGTGGTGGAGGTACCGTCGCTGTAGACGGTACTGGCCAGGCGGCCTAGGGCGTCGTAGCTGCAGCTCACAGAACCGGCATGCGCTGCGAGGGCAACGGCGCACAGGCCGGCGGCGATAACTGTGCGGCTCAACATCCGCGCCAGCACATGATGACCGGGTGGGATCAAAGCGTGAAACTTCGATGCACACGCTGGCAATGCAGCGGTCTTCTTATTCATTGGGGAAGCTCGTTTCTTTTTGGAGTGGCGGACTGTAGTCGAGCGTCCCTCAAATAAAAACTGGCTTTTTGTCGCGCGAATCTGGCGAATGCCCCCATGCGCGGTGACACATGGAGGTAGTGAACGCGGAGCGGCCGAACGGCGACATCTTGCGATCGAGTCTGCCCAGTCCCTACTCCCTGGGCATCGCCTCCAGCGCCGCCGCGGACGCAGCGAGCCCGCGCAGGATGGGCTGCGCCACCTTCGCCGGAAAGCCCGCCGGCAGCTGCGCCTCGATGCGCGCGATGACGCCAGGGGTGCTGTCGAGGACGAAGGCAACGATGTCCTCTGCGTCCGCCCCATAGCCGCACAGGCGCGCCGTGGCATTGAAGTGACGGCGCCTGACGGTCGACCTCCGGTAGTGCTTGTTCTTTCCGACCATGGCCATGGCCAGCGTGGTGTCATGGCGCGAGAACTGGTTGGGCCCGGCGCCCTCCACCGGCCAGATGGACATGACGTCATAAAGCGGCGCGAGCCTGAAGCGCCCTTCCGGCAGCAGGTGGATGCTGAAGTTCTTGGCATGGCCATCGGGTGCGGCGAGCATCCAGAAGATCAGCTGGGCGGCCAGCAAGGTCCGCAGGTCCTCGCGCGCGCTGACCGACTGGCGCAGGATCTTCGCTAGGTCCAACACGCCGGGCCCGCCGTCGGCCTCGTACTTCAGGTGCGACGGCACGCCCAGTGCCTGGCAGAAGTCTTCCTGCGGCAAGCGCATGAGCCAGCTTCCCGAGGAGTGCAGCTGCCGGTCGAAACGTTCGACGGCCAGCACTTTCTGCGCGCCGAAGGCGAGGATGGCACAGCGCGGAACCGGAAGCCCATAAGCCTGCAGGATGTGCAGGCAGAGCCATTCGTTCTCCACGGAAGTGCTGAAGTCCGCCTGCCGATGCCCCACAAGCCCTAGCGGCAGCTTGAGGATGTGCGTCGTCGGCGTCGCGCCGTGCGGTCGCATCCATTGCTGGTCGTGCCACAGGAGCGCCGTCTTCTCCTGCGCACCCGCGAGCGAGATGCGCAGCACGTCCTCTTCCCCAGGCAAGCCGCCGAGGCGGCCCGGCGTCACGGTCTGGCGCAGCAACGCCTCGACTTCTTCGACCGACATCGGCGTCCCCGAGATCCGCCGGAGGCCCTCGGGCGCCTCGTCTTCATCGAGCAGCTGGATGGCGCCGACGCAATCGCGTCCGACGGCCCGCAACAGCGCGAATGCATCCGTGGACGCGGTCCCGAAGCGCGTCGCGAGACGCTCGCGGATGGCGCGGCTGTCAGGCAGCAGGTTGTCGAAATAGCTGTTGACGACCTGGCCCCTGAGCCCTCTCGCAGCGAGCGGAAGCGACAACGACAAAGGGCGCCCTGCCGGCGAAGCCATCCATGCGGGGTCGTAGACGAGCTCGGGCTCGCCGCGCGCGGGAAGGCGCCACGCGCCGACCCGCTCTCCGTTGGCCCAGATCGAGAGGGCCTGCGAAAGCGACCTCCGGCCCACGATTCACCATTCCTGCGCTATAGGCGCGGCGGATCGGGACTGGACGATGAGCTCCATGCCAAGCAGGCCGAAGAGCGCGAGCAGCTGCTCGAGGCTCACCGATTCCGGGTGGAGCTCCATGTGCGAGATGCGGCTCTGGCTGATGCCCATGCGGCGGGCCAGCTCGGCCTGCGGCAGGCCGGCTGCGCGGCGACCGGACTTCAGGAGCAGGCCGAGTTGGGAGGGTGTGGAAAGCACCTGGCGCATGTATGTTTTACCCACAGGACGGATATCCGCCATTTTACTCACCACACGCGTATTTTGAAAATAGCAGTGTGGTTGGTAAATCATGCTTTACTGCTTGCCGTCATCCTGTCCGCTTCGGCGACGGCGCCCGATACCTCAGGGCTTCGATGACCAGGGCGAGCGCCGGAGCAAGCTGGCGGCGATTGGCGTAGTAGAGGACCGCGTGGACGCGGCGGCGGCCAGCAGGGCGCGTGAATCCTTGGCCCGCCAGCTTGCCGCGCGCTACTGACCGTTGTCCAGCCGCCCCGCCGCCAGCCGCAGCACGCGATCGCAGCGCCTGGCCAGGCTCTCGTCATGCGTGACCACCACGAAGGCGGTGCGGCGCTCATGCGCCAGCTTCAGCATCTGCGCGAACACCCCGTCGGCGGTGCTGCGGTCGAGGTTGCCGGTGGGCTCGTCGGCCAGCACGCAGTCGGGCTGCGTCACCAGCGCGCGAGCGATCGCCACGCGCTGGCGCTCGCCGCCGGAGAGCTCGGCCGGGCGATGATGAACCCGTTCGGCCAGCCCCACGGCCGCCAGCATCGCAGCAGCAGCCTCGGCCGCTTGCTGCGGCGGCGTCCGGCGGATCTTCAGCGGCATTGCCACGTTGTCCAGGGCGCTGAACTCGGGCAGCAGATGGTGGAACTGGTAGACGAAGCCCAGGTGCGCGTTGCGCAACCGGCCCTGCTCGGCCGCATCGGCATGCGCGATGTTCTTGCCGTGCAGTTCCACGCTGCCGGCGGTGGGTGCATCGAGCCCCCCCA
The DNA here is from genome assembly GCF_901827205.1 of Variovorax sp. PBS-H4. Classification (NCBI taxonomy): domain Bacteria; kingdom Pseudomonadati; phylum Pseudomonadota; class Betaproteobacteria; order Burkholderiales; family Comamonadaceae; genus Variovorax; species Variovorax sp. PBS-H4. Next base: position 5,241,324 of record NZ_LR594675.1, read on the forward strand.
TCAGGTGCAGCAGCGTGCTCTTGCCGGAGCCGGAGGCGCCGACGATCGCCAGCGTTTCGCCCGCCCGCACGTCGAGGTCGACTCCGTGCAGCACCGTGAGGTCGATGCGGCCTTCGAGAAAACGCTTGGTCAGCCCCCTCACCTGCAGCACGACAGGACGCGCCGAGTTGGCAGCGGGCTCCTCGACACGCAGCGTGGACACGCCGGTGCCGAGCGTTGCGGCACTATTCATAGCGCAGCGCCTCCGCCGGGTTGACGCGGCTCGCGCGCCAGCTCGGATACAGCGTCGCCACGAAGGACAGCGCCAGCGAGATCAGCGCGATCGGCAGGATGTCGCCGCGCTGCGGATCGCTGGGCATCCGGCTGATGAGGTAGATGTCCTGCGGCAGGAAGCGCGCGTTGAAGAGCCGCTCCAAAGCCGGCACGATCACGTCGATGTTGTAGGCGATGCCCAGGCCCAGCAGCAGCCCGGCGAGCGTGCCTATGACGCCCACCATCGCGCCCTGCACCACGAAGATGCTCATGATGCTCTTCGGGCTCGAGCCCAGCGTGCGCAGGATCGCGATGTCGGCGCGCTTGTCGGTCACCGTCATCACCAGGGTGGACACGAGGTTGAAGGCCGCGACCGCGACGATCAGCGTGAGGATGATGAACATCATGCGTTTCTCGACCTGCACCGCCGCGAACCAGGTCCTGTTCTGGCGGGTCCAGTCGCGGATCAGGAATTCGCCGGGCAGCGTGACGGCCAACTCGTCCGCCACCTCGCGCGCACGGTGCAGGTCCTTGAGCTTCAGGCGCAGCCCGCTCGGCCCTTCGAGCCGGAACACGCGCGCTGCGTCCTGCTCGTGGATCATGGCCAGCGCCGAGTCGTACTCGTAGTGGCCCGAGTCGAAGGTGCCGACCACCGTGAACTGCTTCAGCCGCGGCACCACGCCGGCCGGCGTGACCTGGCCGCCGGGCGCGATCAGCGTGACCTGGTCGCCCACCTGCACGAAGAGCGAGCGCGCCAGCTCGACGCCCAGCACGATGCCGAACTCGCCCGGCACCAGCTTGTCCAATGCACCCTTCTGCGCGGTGGTGGAGATGTCGGTCACCTGCGGCTCCAGCGACGGCTCGATGCCGCGCACCAGGGTGCCCTTCATGTCCTCGCCGCGCGCGATCAGTGCCTGCGCGGCAATGAAGGGCGCGACGCCGATCACGTTGGGGTTCTTGCGCGCGGCCTCGGCGATGGCGTCGATGTCGGCCAGTGCCTGGCCGTCGCGCGAGAAGATCTCGATGTGCGAGATCACGCCGAGCATCCGGTCGGTCACCTCTTTCTGGAAGCCGTTCATCACCGACAGCACGATGATCAGCGCCGCCACGCCCAGCGCGATGCCAAGCATCGAAACGCCGGATATGAAGGAGATGAAGCCGTTGCGCCGCGTGGCCCGGCCTGCGCGCGTGTAGCGCCAGCCGAGTTGCAGTTCATAGGGGAGAGGCATAGAAGTGGAATTGTGGCATCCCGGACAATAGGCCCATGCCCGTGCCGCCCTCTGCCTCCCATCTGCTCATTCCTTTTGCCGGCCGCGGCACCCCGGCCTGCCGCGAGGCGATGCGCAGCCTGCGGCTGCCCAGGCTGGAAAGCCTGCTCTCCCGCCTCGCGCTGGTGCACGAAGACCTGCAGGACGAAAGCACCCTGTCACCCCCGCACGAGCGCGCCTTGGCCGCGGCGCTCGGTATCTCGGCACCCGACGGGCAGATCCCCTGGGCCGCCCTGGAAGCGCGCCGCGCGGGCCTGGATGGCGCTGGCGAAACGGGCAGCTGGGGCATCGCCACCCTGTGCCACTGGCAGGTGGGCATCGACGACGTGATGCTGGGCGATCCGGGCGCGATCCGCATCGAGGCGGCCGAGTCGGCCGCCCTGCTCGAGATCGCCAGGCCCTACTTCGAGGAGGACGGCATCGCGCTGCATGCTTCGGCCACGCCACACCGGTGGCTGGCGCAGGGCCGCATGTTCGACGGGCTGGCGACCGCATCGGTCGACCGCGCGGTCGGGCGCTCCATCGCACAATGGTCGCCGCTGTCCGACGGCGCCCGTTCGCTGCGCCGGTTGCAGAACGAAATGCAGATGCTGCTCTACACCGAGCGCGTCAACGACGAGCGCACCGCACGCGGCGAGCCACCGATCAACTCCTTCTGGCTCAGCGGCACGGGGCGGCTGCCATCCGACGCCGCGCCCTCGGAGGCCGAGCCCCGGGTGGCCGACAACCTGCGCGAGGCGGCCCTGCGCGACGACGGTGCCGGCTGGGCACACGCCTGGGCGGCGCTCGACGACGGGCCCGTGGCCGAACTGCTGGCTGCCTACAACGCAGGCGCCGAGGTCATGCTGACGCTGTGCGGCGACCGCGCCGCGCAGCGCTTCGGCGTGCAGCAGCGCGGCCTCGCGCGCTGGGCGCGGTCCCTGTTCCAGCGCGCCAGCGCGCCGCCCGTGCTGGAGGGGCTGTGATGAAGATCGTCGCCCGCGACATCCCGCCGCGCAGTGCCTGGGCACTGGAACAGGCCGGCGTTCATCCGCTGCTGGCCCGGCTCTATGCCGCGCGCGGCGTGCAGAACCGTGAAGAACTCGACGACGGCCTGGCGCGCCTGCTCGCACCCGATGGCCTGCACGGCGCGCGCGAGGCCGCCGTGCTGCTGGCCGATGCGATCCGCGACGACAAGCGCCTGTGCATCGTGGCCGACTACGACTGCGACGGCGCCACCGCCTGCGCCGTGGCGCTGCGCGGGCTGCGCCTCCTGGGCGCCCGCCATGTGAGCTACCTGGTGCCCGATCGGGTGATCGACGGTTACGGCCTGACGCCGCCGATCGCCGAGCGCGTGGCCGCGACCGGCGCCGACGTGCTGATCACCGTGGACAACGGCATCGCCAGCGTCGAGGGCGTGGCCGCCGCCAAGGCACGCGGGCTCACGGTGCTGGTGACCGACCACCACCTGCCCGGCCCGGCGCTGCCCGCGGCCGATGTGCTGGTGAACCCCAACCAGCCCGCCTGCGGCTTCGACAGCAAGAGCATCGCCGGCGTCGGCGTGATGTTCTACGTGCTGCTGGCGCTGCGCTCGGAGCTGCGCGCGCGGGGTGTATTCGATCTGCCGGCCACCGCCAGGCCGCCCCAAGGCGGTCGAGCCTTCCCCTCGGGGGCTAGCGAAGCACACGAAGAGGCAAGTCGCGGGGCCAGCAGACCGCAGCCGAAGCTCGATGCCCTGCTGCCGCTGGTCGCCCTCGGCACCGTGGCCGACGTGGTGAGGCTCGATGCCAACAACCGCCGCCTCGTGGCCCAGGGCCTGCGCCGCATTCGCGCCGGCGCCATGCCTGCCGGGTTGGCCGCCCTCTTCAAGGCCGCCGGCCGCAATGCGGCAGCGGCGACCACCTTCGACTTCGGCTTCGCACTGGGGCCGCGCATCAATGCGGCCGGACGCCTGGCCGACATGACGCTGGGCATCGAGTGCCTGACCACCGACGACAGCGCCCGCGCAGAGGAGCTGGCGCGCCTGCTCGACGGCATCAACCGCGAGCGGCGCGATATCGAGGGCGGCATGCGCGAACAGGCGCTGCTGATGGCGGAATCGCTGTTCGACCTGGGCGGCAGCGAGACACCGCCCGCCGCCATCAGCGTCTTCGACGCCGAGTTCCACGAAGGCGTGGTCGGCATCGTCGCATCGCGCATCAAGGACCGCTACCACCGTCCCACCTTCGTCTTTGCCGCCAGCGGCGCGCCGGGCAAGGAGCACGAACTCAAGGGCTCGGGCCGCTCGATCCCGGGTTTCCACCTGCGCGATGCACTGGACCTCGTGGCCAAGCGCCACCCCGGCGTGCTGCTGCGCTTCGGCGGTCATGCGATGGCGGCCGGCTGCACCGTTGCGCACGAACACTTCGACACCTTCGAGCGCGCGCTCGCCCAGGTCGCTGCCGAGTGGCTCGACGCGGCCGCGCTGATGCGCCGCCTGGACACCGACGGCCCGCTGGCGCCCGAGTACCTGCGCGTCGACCTCGTCGACACGCTGCACCGCGAGGTCTGGGGCCAGGGCTTCGCGCCGCCCACCTTCAGCGAGGAGGTGGAGGTCATCTCGCAGCGGCTGGTGGCCGAGAAGCATCTCGCGCTCAAACTGCGGCACAAGGGGCAGCCGGTGGACGGCATCTGGTTCGGCCACACGGAGCCGCTGCCGCCGCGGGTCGTGATCGCCTTCCGGCTGGATGCGGACGAATGGCAGGGCGTGAGGCGCGTGCGCTTTCTGGTGGAAGGCGCGGAGACCCCATGAACACTGCCATGACCGAAACACCCATTCCCATCCGTTCCGCCGCCACCGTGCTGATCTGCCGCGACGGCGCGGCAGGGCCCGAAGTGCTGATGATGCAGCGCCATGCGCTGTCGGACGTGCACGGCGGCTCCTACGTGTTTCCGGGCGGCAAGGTGGATGCGTCGGATGCGCAGCTCGATCCGGCGGCCCATCTCGACGAGCCGCCCGAGCGCTTGCACGCGCTGCTCGCCGAGCCGGCCATCAATGCCGCCACGGCCGCGGCAATTCACGTCGCGGCCGTGCGCGAGGTCTTCGAGGAATGCGGCCTGCTGCTCGCCGAAGGCCTCGACGGTCCAGGCGCACTGGAGGCCACGGCCCTCGGTGCGCAGGGCGTGTCCTTCAACGACATGCTCGCGCGCCTCGGCCTGCGCCTGGCGACGCGCGCCATGCGGCCCTGGTCGCGCTGGATCACGCCGCCGCAAGCCCTGCATTCGCCCGGCAAGCGCTTCGACACGCGCTTCTTCATCGCACGCGCGCCCGCCGGCCAGGAGCCGCTGCATGACGCGCACGAAGCCGTGCTATGCGCCTGGATGCGTCCGCACGACGCGCTCGAGCGCTACTGGCGCGGCGACATCGTGCTGGCGGGGCCGCAGATCATGAGCCTCGCCCACCTGAGCCGCCATGCGAGCGTCGGCTCGATGATGGCGGAGGCGGAATGCCGCGCCCCCTGCGTCGTGCGCCCGCTGACCTTCGACATCGATGGCCACCGCGCCGTCGCCTACCCCGGCGACCCGCTGCACCCGGAACGCTCGCGCGTCATGCCGGGCCCATTGCGCCTGGTGCTGCGCGGCAAGCGGCTGGAGCCGCCCGGGGGCTTCGACGATCTGTGGCAATAAGCTGCGCTCCTTCGCTCAATACACTCGCCTGCAGTCTTCATCGCCGCCGGACACATTTCATGGAATTCCTCACCCTGGCCGCCGTGCTCCTGCTCGCCGTGCACTTGCTGAAGACCCGCGAGCAGAAGAGGCGCATCCTGCTGCTCGCCAGCCACCTTGGCCGCTACCAGATCGAAAGGCTGATGGAGAACCTGACCGAGGGCTATCTGCGCTGCCTCGGCGAAAACGACCCGGCGCGGCGCGAGCAGATCTGGAAACTGCTCGACACCACCGAGCAGACGCTGGCCGGCCAGTTCCAGCGCTTCGCCGCCGATTTCGCGCGTGTCGAAGACGCCGATGCACGGGTGAGCACGCTGCCGCTCGCCCTTCCGTTCGCGCAGCGCCTGCTTCCGGCGTACAGCTTCGACATGCGCCGCGCCCTGGCGCTCCACGCCCGAGGCATCGCCGAAGCGGCGGCCAACAGCCTGCAGCGAACGCCCCGGGACAAGGCGTACACCCTGTCCGCAGAGCTCTTCCTCATGCAGCACACCTGCCACTGGTATTGCCGCTCCAAGGCCGTCGCATCGGCGCGCATGCTGGCGCGCCACAAGACCCCCCATGCGCAGCTGGTCGACTCGGTCGCACCGGCGACGCGGCGGGACTACCGCGCGCTCGTCGGCGGCTGATGCACCCGGAACAGCGGCCTCGCGGCTGGACGGCATCCTTCGGGAAAGGTGCTGGATTGGCAGCTCAGGGCCAGCAGGCCGGCTTCAGCGGCCGAATTCGTGATTCAGCCCAACGGAAAAGCTGCGCACGCCGCCCGGCCCGGTGCGCGCCGCGCTGAGGTCGATGCTCATCAGCGGCGTGATGCTGACGCGCGCCCCGACGCGCGAGGTCCACAGGCCAGAGGCGCGGTCGCGTTCCGCGATCAGCGAGACCGTGCCGTTCAGCGCCCACTCGCCCGCCAGGCCGCGGCGAGCGGTACGCGCGCCGCTGCCGGTGGCCCAGTCGGCACCCAGGTTGGCATGGACCATCAGGCTGTCGGTGGCGCGCCATGTCACCGGAACGACGAACTGCCCGCCACTGCGCCCGCCACGCCTCGGCAGTTGGGAGGCGAGGCCCATCGAAACGGCAGCGCTCCAGCGGGCCTCGGGCGCTTGCCCGAGGAAGGTCCATTTGAGCTGCGGCCCGAGGGCGTGGACCGTATCGCCGGGCACGGAGATCCGATCGATGTTGAACCCCAGCTCGATGGGGCCGACGCGGCAGGCCGGCCCCAGATGCCAGAGCGTGCTGTGCGCGCTGCGCACGCGCGTCCCCCAGAACTCGTACTGGCATCGGCCCGGGTCGAGCATGCCCGCATCGTCCACGTCGAAGTGGCCGCCGGCCTGGGCGGATGCCGCGGCCAGCCAGAGGAGGACTGCCAGTGCGCGTCGGATCATGGCCGCGCATTCTAGGATCCGGCCGTGTCAGGCCATCCGCGCGCGCACCCTCACAGCTCGAACTGCGGCTGCAGCTCGCGGATGCGCTTGATCGCCACGCCGGCGGCTGCGGTGCGGGTCTCGACACCCAGCTTCACGTACACCCGCTCCAGGTGCTTCTTCGCCGTGGCCGGGCTGCTGCCGAGGATCTCGCCGATGTCGCGGTTGGTCTTGCCCTTGACCACCCAGTAGAGCACCTCGGCCTCGCGCGCCGTGAGCTTCAGGCTCAGGCTCATGGCCTCGATCACGGCCGAGCCGGAAACCTCCCGCATGATGATCAGCCAGTCGTCGCCCGCGTCGTCCTGGCCGGTCTGCTGGTGGAGGCGAAGGTTGAGCGCGGCGGCGCCGTGCGCGATGGAGAGTACGGGCGGTTCAATCTGGTGCTGCCGCGCATCGGGCAGGTGGCGGTGCAGCCACTCCAGCACGACTTGCGGCGTCGCCGGTGCGCTGCTGCCGCAGTAGCGCTGCAGCAGCTCGCGCGCGAGTGCGGTCTGCCACACCAGCTTGCCTTCGGGCATGCGCACGGTGACGCTGGCGTAGCCGAAGGCATCGAGCGCGTTGCGCGCCTGGCCGGCCTGCTGCGCCGCCTGCCGCGCGCGGCGCGCGCCCTGCAGATGCACATTCATCCGCGCCAGCACCTCCTTCGGCTTGATCGGCTTGGTGACGTAGTCGACGCCGCCCGCCTCCAGCGCCGCGACCAGGTGCTCGGTTTCGGTGAGGCCGGTCATGAAGACGATCGGGATGTGGGCGGTCGCGGCATCCGCCTTGAGCCGGCGCGCGACCTCGAAGCCGTCGATGCCGGGCATCATCGCGTCGAGCAGCACGATGTCCGGGCGCGTCTGGGCCGCACGCTGCAGCGCCTGCTCGCCGCTGGTGGCGACCAGCACCGCATAACCCGATTCGTCCAGCGCGTCGTGCAGCACGGCGAGGTTGTCGGGCACGTCGTCGACGATCAGGACCAGGTCGCCGGTGCCGGCGTGCTCGCGCAAGCTGTGGCCCAGGGGCGGCGCGCTTGCTTCGCCGCTCATGGAATGCTCCCCGCCGCAACCAACGACCGGCTCATGGCCTCGAACTGGAACTGCCGCGCCAGCGCCCGCTGCGCGGCGGTCCAGGCCGCGCACTCGGGCTGGGCGGCATCGATGGCATCGAGCGCGTTCATCACGCCGCGAAAGTAGCCCAGGCTCACCGCATCGCCGAGGGCGCGAAGGCGCGCTGCGTCGGGCAGCGCGGCGGCGGGCTCGGCCGGCACCGGCTGCGCTGCCACGGCGACGTCGGTCCACCGCAGCGCCAGCCGCCGCTCCAGCCAGTCGAGCAGCTCGCTGTGGCGCACGGGCTTGACGAAGAAATCCTCGGGTGCGATGCCGACGTCGTTGTCCAGCCGTTTGTCGAATGCGTTGGCCGAGACGATGGCGACCTGCGCATCGCACAGGCCGAGCGCGCGCACACGGCGGATGGTCTCCCAACCGTCGATGCCGGGCATCGCGAGGTCCACGAACATGGCATGCGGGTGCCAGCCGGCCGCCACCAGGTCGAGCGCATCGTGGCCGCTGGCGGCGGTGCGCAGCTCGAAGCCCAGGGGCGCGAGCAGTTGCACGAGCAGCTCGCGGTCGGCCTCTTCGTTGTCGACCACCAGCAGCCGCCGGTGCGGGCCTTCGTAGCCGCGCCGCTGACGGGGCGCCGCCGCGGCCGCGACGCGCCGGATGCCCGCCCCGCTCGCGTCATGCACGCGCGGCAGGAACAGCCGCACCCGGAACAGCGAGCCCGCGCCCGGCGCGCTCTGCACCTTCATTTCGCCTCCCATCAGGTCGATCAGCATCTTCGCGATGGTCAGTCCCAACCCCGCGCCCGGCGCCGAGCTGCCGGCGCTGGCCCCGCGCGCGAAGGGCTCGAAGATGCGGCCCAGTTCCTCGGCCGACATGCCGGGGCCCGTGTCCTCGACCTCGATCGCCGCGAACTCGCGCGCATAGCGCAGGCGCAGCGTGACGCGCCCGAGGGTGGTGAACTTGATCGCGTTGCCCAGCAGGTTGATGAGGATCTGCCGCACGCGCCTCTCGTCGGCGCGCACCAGCTCGGGCAGATCGCCTTCGGGCTCGAAACGAAAGGCGAGGCCCTTCTCGGCCGCCTGCAATTCGAACATGTCGGCAAGCTCGACCATCAGGTCGGCAAACTGCATGGGCCGGGCATGCAGGGTGAGCTTGCCGGCCTCGATGTGGGCGATGTCCAGCGTGCCCTCGATCAGCGACAGCAGGTGCTCGCCGCCACGCTTGATCACCGCCACTGCCTGCCGCCGGTGCGGGGGCACGGCCGCGTCCTCGCCCATGAGCTGCGCGTAGCCGAGGATGCTGTTGAGCGGCGTGCGCAGCTCGTGGCTGATGGCGCTGATGTAGCGGCTCTTGGCCTGGTTGGCCTGGTCCGCCTGCTCGCGAGACCGCTCGGCCGTCTGCTTGGCGGCCTGAAGCGCACGGTCGGTCTCGCGGTGCAGTTCGATCTCGCGCATCAGCAACCGTGTCTGGCGGTTCGATTCCTCTTGCGCCACCTTGCGGGTCTGCTGAGCCAGCACCAGCCACCAGGCGACGATGCCGGCGATCAGCAGGAGCGCCATGTAGGCCTTGAGGAAGCCGGAGCGCAGCGAGGTGGTGGCCTGCGCCATGTCGGCCAGCGCGCTCTCGCCGATGCCCCGCAGTTCCTGCCGGTACAGGACGCCGAACACCGCGGCGAGCAAGGGCACCACGATCAGCATCAGCAGCAGGAAGTGTCCGAGCCCGGTGTCGAGGTAGGGCCAGACCCGCCGCGGCAGCAGCCAGCGCAGGGCGCCCGACCACTGCGCCGACAGGCTCGCCTCGGGCTTGCACAGGTCGCCGCAGCGTGCATCGAGCGTGCAGCACAGCGAGCAGATCGCGCCCTGGTAGGCCGGGCAATGCGCCATGTCGGGGCCTTCGTAGTCGCGCTCGCAGATCACGCAGCGCTGCGTGCTCAGGCGCGGGTAGCTGCCGGCCTCGGATTCGACCCGCGCCCAGCGCACCATGCGCGGCCCGGTGCCTGGCGCGAAGGTGCCGGCCCCGCCTTCGGCCGACACCCGGGCGATGTAGTACTTGCCGCGAGTGGCCCAGGCGATCAGCGGCGCAGCGGCAAAGGCGGTACCCAGTGCGATCAGCGCCGAGAACGCTTGCGCGGTGCGCCCGAAGGCGCCCAGGTGCGCGCTGATGGACAGCACCGAGGCCAGCGCCATCGCGCCCACACCCACAGGGTTGATGTCCCACAGGTGCGCGCGCTTGAACTCGATGCCCGGCGGCGACAGCCCCAGCGGCTTGTTGACCACGAGGTCGGCCACCACGGCCATCATCCAGGCGATGGCGATGTTGGCGTAGAGGCCCAGCACATCCCCCAGGGCCTCGAACACGTTCATCTCCATCAGCATGAAGGCGATCAGCGCGTTGAACACCACCCACACCACGCGTCCCGGATGGCTGTGGGTGACGCGCGAGAAGAAGTTGCTCCAGGCAAGCGAACCGGCGTACGCGTTGGTGACATTGATCTTGAGCTGCGAGATCACCACGAACAAGGCCGTGGCCGCCACCGCCCAGCCATACTGCGGGAAGACGTACTCGTAGGCCGCGAGGTACATCTGGTTCGGGTCCACCGCACGCTCGGGTGGCACCATGTGGCCGATCGCGAGATAGGCCAGCAGCGCCCCGCCGAGCATCTTGAGCACGCCCAGCGCTACCCAGCCCGGGCCGCCCGCCAGTACGCCGGCCCACCAGCGGCCACGGTTGGCGGCGGTGCGCACAGGCATGAAGCGAAGGTAGTCGGCTTGCTCGCCCATCTGGGTGATGAGCGCGATGCCGACCGTGAGCGCGGCACCGAAGAGGTGCAGATCGAACCCGGTTTCGCCCGCCTTGACGCCGTTGTAGTGCGCGATGCCCGAGAACGCACCAGGATCGCGCGCCACCACATAGACGAACGGCACCACCAGCATGACCAGCCAGAGAGGCTGCGTCCACACCTGCAGCCGGCTGATGGCCGAGATGCCGTGGGTGACCAGCGGAATCACCACCAGCGCGCAGACCAGGTACCCCCAGGCTGCCGGAATGCCGAGCGCGAGTTCCAGCGCATAGGCCATCACCGCCGCCTCGAGCGCGAAGAAGATGAAGGTGAAGGAGGCGTAGATCAGCGAGGTCAGCGTGGAGCCGATGTAGCCGAAGCCCGCGCCGCGCGTGAGCAGGTCCATGTCGACGCCGTAGCGCGCTGCATAGACGCTGATCGGCAGGCCGGCGAGGAAGATGATCAGCCCGGTGACGAGGATGGCCCAGGCCGCGTTGACGAAGCCGTACTGCACCAGCAGCGTGGCGCCCACCGCCTCGAGGATCAGGAAGGAGGCGGCGCCGCCGAAGGCCGTGCTGGCCACGCGCCATTCCGACATGCGGCGAAAGCGTTGCGGCGTGAAGCGCAGCGCATAGTCCTCGAGCGTCTCGCGCGCCACCCAGCTGTTGTAGTCGCGCCGGACCTTGACGATGCGCTGCGGCGCTTCGTCGCTGGCGAGCGGGGGAACGGCGGTCGGGTCCACGTCGCCCAGGTGCAGATTCCGTGCCATCGGCACGACTGTTGCAATGCCTCCGGCTTGCCCATAATGACTCGCCCCGACGAAGCGACGACCCGCCTTCCGCCATGGAACTGACACCGCGCGAAAAAGACAAGCTCCTGATCTTCACCGCCGCCCTGCTGGCAGAGCGGCGCCGCGCACGCGGGCTCAGGCTCAACTACCCGGAAGCAGTGGCCCTGATCTCGGCCGCCGTGATGGAAGGCGCGCGCGACGGCAAGACCGTCGCGGCGCTGATGAGCGAGGGCCGCAGCATCCTGTCGCGTGCCGACGTGATGGAAGGTGTCGCTGAGATGATCCCCGACATCCAGGTCGAGGCCACGTTTCCGGACGGGACCAAGCTCGTCACGGTCCACCAGCCCATCGTTTGAACAACCCGAGCACACCATGACCATTCGCCTTCTTCGCCAGGTTCCCCTGCTCCTCGTCGCCGCACTGCCGCTCGCCGCGGCCGCCCACACGGGCGCCGACGCCGGGCTGCATCACGGCCTCGCCACCGGCTTCGTGCATCCGCTGACCGGTCCGGACCACCTGGCCGCCATGGTGGCGGTGGGTCTGTGGAGCGCCCTGGCCGCACGGCGAGCGTGGCCGGATCTGCTGTGGGCGCCGCTGGGCTTTGCACTGATGCTGCTGGCGGGCGCGGTGCTGGGCCTGGCCGGCGTCGCGCTGCCGGCAGTGGAGCCCATGATCGGGGCATCGTTGCTGGTGCTGGGGTTGCTGGTCTTCACGCAGCGCCGGCTGCCGGCCCTGGCCGCAGCGGCACTGGTCGGCCTGTTCGCGCTCTTCCATGGCGTCGCGCATGGGCAGGAACTGGCCAGCGAGCCGGGCGCCGCGCTCACGCTGGCCGGCATGGTTGCCGCCACGCTGTCGCTGCATGCCGCGGGCATTGCGGTCGGTTGGGCACTGCGCGGCGGCCACCGCTGGATGCCGCGCGTCGCCGGCACGGCGGTCGCGCTCTTCGGCATCGCATTGCTCGGCGGGGTCGCATGATCAATCCGGGCGAACTCATCACCGACGAGGGCGACCATGCGCTCAACCCCGGCCGCCGCGCACTGACGCTGGTGGTGCGCAACGCCGCCGACCGGCCGATCCAGGTCGGCTCCCACTACCACTTTGCCGAGACCAACGGCGCACTGGACTTCGACCGCGAGGCCGCGCGCGGCATGCGCCTGAACATCGCCTCGGGCACCGCGGTGCGCTTCGAGCCGGGTCAGCAGCGCACGGTCGAGTTGGTGGACTTCGGCGGCGACCGGGTGGTCTACGGCTTTCGCGGGCTGGTTCAAGGAAAGCTCTGAGCATGGCAACGATCGGGCGGCGTGCCTACGCCGAAATCTTCGGGCCCACCGTGGGCGACCGCGTGCGGCTGGCCGACACCGACCTGGTGATCGAGGTCGAGGACGACTACACCCTGCGCGCCGGCGGCTACGGCGAGGAGGTCAAGTTCGGCGGCGGCAAGACCATCCGCGACGGCATGGCCCAATCGCAGCGCACGCGCGCCGAAGGCGGGGTCGACACCGTCCTGACCAATGCGCTCATCCTCGACCACTGGGGCATCGTCAAGGCCGACATCGGACTGAAGGGCGGACGCATCGTCGCGATCGGCAAGGCCGGCAACCCGGACGTGCAGCCCGGTGTGGACATCGTCATCGGCCCGGGCACCGAAGTCATCAGCTGCGAGGGCAGCATCGTCACCGCCGGCGGCATCGACAGCCACATCCACTTCATCTGCCCGCAGCAGATCGAGGAGGCGCTGGCCTCGGGCGTCACCACCATGCTGGGTGGCGGCACCGGTCCGGCGACCGGCACCTTCGCAACCACCGCGACGCCGGGGCCCTGGCACATCGAGCGCATGCTGCAGGCGGCCGACGCGTTTCCGATGAACCTCGGCTTTCTCGGCAAGGGCAATGCCAGCCTCCCGGCTGCACTGCACGAACAGATCGACGCCGGCGTGATCGGCCTCAAGCTGCACGAGGACTGGGGAACCACGCCATCGGCGATCAGCAACTGCCTGGACGTGGCCGACGCCACCGATACGCAGGTGGCGATCCACAGCGACACGCTGAACGAGTCGGGCTTCGTCGAGAACACCATCGCGGCGGTGAAGGGCCGGGGCATCTGCGCCTTCCACACCGAGGGCGCGGGCGGCGGCCATGCGCCCGACATCCTGCGCGTGGTGGGCGAGGCGAACTTCCTGCCCTCCTCCACCAACCCGACGATGCCCTACACCGTGAACACGCTCGACGAGCACGTCGACATGCTGATGGTGTGCCACCACCTCGACGCCGGCATCCCCGAGGACCTGGCCTTCGCCGAGAGCCGCATCCGCAAGGAGACCATCGCGGCCGAGGACATCCTGCACGACCTGGGCGCGATCAGCATGTTCAGCTCCGACAGCCAGGCCATGGGGCGGGTGGGCGAGGTGATCATCCGCTGCTGGCAGACCGCGCACAAGATGAAGGGCCAGCGCGGCAAGCTGCCGGAGGACGGCAGCCGCAACGACAACGCACGCGCCAGGCGCTACGTGGCCAAGTACACGATCAACCCCGCCATCGCGCACGGCATCTCGCACGAGGTGGGCAGCATCGAGGTCGGCAAGTGGGCCGACCTGGTGGTGTGGAAGCCGGCCTTCTTCGGCGTCAAGCCCTTCACCATCCTGAAGGGCGGCAGTATTGCGATGGCCGCGATGGGCGACCCCAACGCCTCGATCCCGACGCCCCAGCCGGTGCACTACCGGCCGATGTTCGGCGCCTTCGGCGGTTCGTTGGCGAAGAGCTCGCTGACCTTCGTGTCGCAGGCCGGGCTGGCTGCAGGTATCGGGCAGCGCTACGGCCTGGCCAAGACTCTGAGCGCCGTGAAGAACATCCGCGGCGTGCGCAAGCAGGACATGGTGCACAACGGCTACACGCCGAAGATGGAGATCGATGCGCAGACCTATGCGGTGCGCGCCGACGGGCAGTTGCTCACCTGCGATCCGGCGGTGGTGCTGCCGATGGCGCAGCGGTATTTTCTGTTCTGACCCGGGGCTCAGCGTTGCTTCAGGTGCTCCCGGATCCACGCAGCAAATCCTTCCTCGTCGATCGTGCTTGCCGCGACGTCGAACATCACGAGGGTCGCTTCAGCCTGGGCGACATTCAACCGCCATCCATTGAGTGCCAGGAACAAGCCGACCGCAAGAAAAGCTGCGCGTCTGTTGCCATCGACGAAGGGGTGATTCTTGGCAATTCCGATTCCGTAGGCTGCCGCCAGTTCGGCGAGATCGGGTTCGCCATAGGCAACAAGATGGCGCGGCCGAGCCAGAGCAGACTGGAGCAGACCTTCGTCGCACAAGCCCGATGCGCCACCGTGCTCGGCGAGGCTCTCGTCGTTCAACAGGATGAGCGAATGCTGGTCGACCCAGCGCCATATGCTCACTTGGCGAGCTGGTGGAAGGTGTCGCGAAACTCCCGCATAAACTCGCGCCCCAGCTTCAATTGCTCTTCCATGTCCGGGTCATAGGGCGTGAGCATTACGCCGTTGGACGCTTCCGTCAGGAACAGTGTGTCGCCCTTTTCAACCTTCAAGCGGGCAAGGACTTCCTTGGGCAAGATAACGCCCACGGAATTCCCGATCTGCGTCAATTTGAGTGCCGACATACGAACCCCGCCTAAGTTATAACAATTGTTATGCTACCGGGGAACAGCTGCTACCTCAAGTCCTTCTCTTGTCCATGCTCACAGCCAACAAACTCATGCCCCAGGGCGGCGGCCTCGCGTCCGTGCTCCTGAAGCGCGCCGCCAGCGTCGAACTCGACTGGGACGTGCGCCAGAAAAGCCGCTTCGACGCCACCGACTCCCAGGGCCGCCAGCTCGGCGTGTTCCTGCCGCGCGGCACGCTGGTGCGCGGCGGCGACGTGCTGGTGGCAGAAGACGGCTCGTTGATCAAGGTCATCGCGGCGAAGCAGCCGGTGCTGGTCATCACGCATTGCAGCGAGCACGGCACGCCCTTCGACCTCATGCGCGCGGCCTACCACCTGGGCAATCGGCACGTGCCCATCGAACTCAAGCCCGACCACCTGAAGATCGAGCCCGACCACGTACTGGCCGGCATGCTGCGCTCGATGCACCTGATCGTGCGCGAGGCCGAGGAGGCCTTCGAGCCCGAGGGCGGTGCCTATGGAGCCCAGGGCCACTCGCACGGCCGCGCGCCGATCGGGCCGGTGCTGCATCCGGATGCCTATGCCGCGGCGCCCACGACCGATCACGGCCACGATCACCACGGCCACTCGCACGATCACGCGCATGGCCACGGCCACTCGCACTGATGGCTGACGCGCCGGGCGCCCTGCCCGCGGCCAGCCTGCTGCAGCTGATCTGGCTGGCCTCGCCGGCCCTGCCGGTCGGCGGCTTCTCGTATTCCGAAGGCCTGGAGGCGGCGATCGAATGGGCCGGCGTCGGCAACGAGGCCACAGTGGCCGACTGGCTGGCCGACCAGCTCCACCTGAGCCTGGCGCGCAGCGACCTGGCCGTCGTCGCACAAGCCATCGGCGCCTGGCGCGACGGCGAGCTCGCACGCATCCGCGATCTCAACGACTGGGTGTTCCAGACCCGCGAATCGGCCGAATTCCGGCTGCAGACCGAGCAGATGGGCCGCTCCTTCGTCGAATGGCTCAAGCTGCGGCACGCCGATGCGGCCGCGGTCTTCGACGCCCTGCCCGCCAGCTACCCGATCGCCTTCGCGTTCGCGGCCGGCCGCACCGAGGCGCCGGTGCGCGACGCCTGCCTGGCCTTCGCCTTCGGCTGGGCCGAGAACATGGCGGCGGCCGCGGTCAAGGCCGTGCCGCTGGGCCAGAGTGCGGGCCAGCGCATCCTCGGCCGCCTGGCTGCTGAAATTCCGGCGGCAGTGGACCAGGCCCTCGCGCTGGCGGATGATGAGCGCCAGGCCTTCTCTCCGATGCTCGCCGTGCTCTCCGCCCGCCACGAAACCCAGTACTCGCGCCTATTTCGAAGCTGATCCGACCTGACCATCATGAGCTCCGCCCTGCACCACATCCCCCATCGCACCAAGAAGCTGCCGCCGCTGCGCGTGGGCATCGGCGGCCCGGTCGGCTCCGGCAAGACCACCCTGCTGGAAATGCTCTGCAAGGCGATGCGCGACAAGTACGACCTGATCGCCATCACCAACGACATCTACACCAAGGAAGACCAGCGCCTGCTGACGGTGGCCGGCGCCTTGCCGGCCGAGCGCATCATGGGCGTGGAGACCGGTGGCTGCCCGCATACGGCGATCCGCGAGGACGCCTCGATCAACCTCGAGGCCATCGACCGCATGCTGGCGGACTTTCCCGATGCGGACGTGGTCTTCGTCGAGAGCGGTGGCGACAACCTGGCTGCCACCTTCAGCCCCGAGCTCAGCGACCTCACGATCTACGTGATCGACGTCGCGGCCGGCGAGAAGATCCCGCGCAAGGGCGGTCCCGGCATCACGAAGAGCGACCTGTTCGTGATCAACAAGACCGACCTTGCCCCCTACGTCGGTGCCGACCTCGGCGTGATGGAAGCCGACACCAGGCGCATGCGCAAGCAGCGCCCCTTCGTGATGACCAACCTCAAGACGAAGGACGGGTTGGCGGAGGTTGTTTCCTTCATCGAGGAACGCGGGATGCTGGCCGAGCATTGACGCGAGGGGCCGCTGGTTTGACGCCAGGCTGAGGCGCCGACCGGGTGCGCCATGCCTCCGGCGAACAGCCGAACCGGGTGCCGAACCACCGGGTGAACGCGCTGTGCGTGGTGTAGCCCAGCATGGCCGCCACCTCGCCGAGGCTGTGATGGGTATTGGCGACATAGCGCGGCGCGAGTTCCTGCCTCACTTCACCGATCAAGCCCTTGAAGGTGAGTCCGCAGGCGTCGAGTTCCCGTTGCAGCGTGCGCATGCTGATCCCCAGGCCGTATGCGACGGACTTGCATGTCGCCCGCCCCGCAGGAAGCATCAGGTAGATCGCCTTGCGAACCTCCTGGTCGACCGAGCGCTCCCGATCATCGGGCAGGGCCGCAATCATCTTCTTGGCATATTCGGCGAGCACGGGATCAGCCGCGGAATTGGCCACATCGAGATCGGCAGCCCGGCACACCAGCCCGTTGAAGGCGCCATTAAACTCGATGCGGCACTTGAAAAAGCGCCGATGAAACGAAGGGTCTGCCGGCGCCGCGTGGGTGAAGCTCACGCTCGTGGGCCGCCAGCGCTCCTGAAGAAGTTCCTCGCCCAGCCGGTAGAGCACGCCGATCGCGAGTTCGATGGATTGGCGCGCAGCGACCGGAAGAAGCAGTTCCTCGCGCAGGACCACGAGACCCCCCACGTCCTCGACGCCGATGGCCAGCCGCTCGTTGAGCAGGTGCAGGTGCTCGATGAGCGTCAGCAGCACCTGCCGCAGCGTGGGTTGGTGCATGAGCAGCAGGCTGACCACGCCGAAGTTCGACAGCTGGCGGCGGGCTGCAATGCGCAGACCGAAAGACTCGCAGCCGGTATCGCGCGCAGCGTCCTCGAACAGGCGCGCCACGCGATCGGCTTCGATCAGCTGGTCCGGCTGGCGAATCAGCTCGGCTCGCAGACCCGCCCTGCGCAGCGCTGCGCCCGGATCGAATCCGAGCTCCCGTGCCACCTCGGAGAAATTCGTCAGCGCCGCAGCGCGCACCAAGGCCACCATCGTCGAAGCCTTTCAGTCGTGCCCAAATTCTGGCATGAAATGTCAAGCGAATGGCATGAACTGCAAAGCGCCGATGCGCAGCGGCTCCTACAGTTCAGTCAACAAAAGACGGAGACAAACATGCAGATCGAATTGCTGACGTGCGCCATCGGCGCGCAGCTCAATGGCGTCAACCTTGCCGACGCAGTTCGCAGCGACGAGCTGTTCTCCGAGATCAAGGCTGCGCTGTTGCGCCACAAGGTGCTCTTTCTGCGCGACCAGACATTCAGTCGCGAAGACCACGTCGCCTTTGCTCGCCGCTTCGGAGAACTGGAAGACCACCCGGTCGCGGGCAGCGACCCCGAGCACCCCGGACTGGTGCGGATCTACAAGTCGCCCGATGCACCGAACGATCGCTATGAGAACAGCTGGCACACGGACGCGACCTGGCGCGAAGAGCCGCCGATGGGCTGCGTGCTGCGCTGCGTCGAGTGCCCGCCGGTCGGTGGGGACACCATGTGGGCGAACATGGCGCTGGCCTACGAAAGGCTGCCCGAGCACATCAAGACGCTGATCGCCCCGCTGCGGGCGCGCCACAGCATCGAGGCGACATTCGGCGCGGCCATGCCGATCGAGAAGCGGCTGATGCTCAAGTCGCAGTACCCCGATGCCGAGCATCCGGTGGTTCGCATCCATGCCGAAACCGGCGAGAAGGTGCTGTTCGTCAACAGCTTCACGACGCACTTCACCAACTTCCACACGCCCGCCAACGTGCGGTGCGGACAGGACTTCGTGCAGGGCTCGTCGTCGCTGCTGCAGTACTTGCTCAGCCAGGCCGCCATTCCCGAGTACCAGGTGCGCTGGCGGTGGCAGCCCGGCAGCGTGGCCATCTGGGACAACCGTGCGACACAGCATTACGCCGTGATGGACTACCCGCCGTGCCATCGCAAGATGGAACGCGCCGGCATCGTCGGCACGCCCACTTCCTGACCCCGCATCCCTTTCCTCGACATTCCCGGAGCATTCAATGAACTTCCTCGACGGTCACCTGTTTCCCGAGAACCAGCAGCCACTGGTCATCACCGCGGCGCCTTACGCCCCCTCCTGGGTGCCTTCCGATTTTCCCGGCGAAATCGCCGTGACGATGGAAGAGCAGATCCAGAAGGCGGTGGATTGCTACGAGGCCGGCGCCACCGTGCTGCACCTGCATGTTCGCGAACTGGACGGCAAGGGCTCCAAGCGGCTGTCCAAGTTCAACGAGCTGATCGCCGGCGTGCGAGCCCGCGTGCCGGAGATGATCATCCAGGTGGGCGGCTCCATCAGCTTTGCGCCCGAGACCGACGGCGCGGCCGCCAAATGGCTGAGCGACGACACGCGCCACATGCTGGCGGAGCTGGAGCCCAAGCCCGACCAGGTGACGGTGACCATCAACACCTCCCAGATGAACATCCTGGAGCAGTTCGACGCGAGGGACATCCAGGGCACGTCGATGGAGGACCCGGCGGTCTTCAACGCCTACAAGGAGATGACCGTGCCGGCCCAGCCCGGCTGGGCCGAGGAGCACATCCGGCGCCTGTCGGCCGCAGGCATCCAGAGCGCCTTCCAGTGCTACAACATCAACAGCTTCGAGTCGGTCGAGCGGCTGATGCGCCGCGGCATCTACAAGGGCCCGCTGGCATTGAACTGGGTGGCGATCGGCGGCGGGATGGACGCGCCGAACATCTACAACCTCGCCAACTTCGTGCGTGCGGTGCCCGACGGCGCCATGCTGACGGTAGAGAGCTCGGTCCTGAATGTGCTGCCGATCAACATGATGGGCATCGCGCTGGGGCTGCATGTGCGCTGCGGCACCGAGGACAACCTCTGGAACCAGTCGCGCACGGCAAAGGTCGGCACCGTGGCGCAGATCGAGCAGCTGGTGCGCATCGCCCGCGAATTCGGCCGCCCGATCGCGACCGCGCAGCAGGCGCGCGAGATCTGCAAGATCGGCGTGTTCTACGACACCGTGGAAGAGACGCTGCTGGCCAACGGCTTCGCGCCCAATCGCAATGGCGGCCAGCAAGGCTTCCTGCGCAAGGCCGCCTGAGCGCGGCACAGGAGACACCATGAAGCGCTCTTTCCACCTGGTCCTGTGTGCCGCGCTCGCCACCGCTGCGCTGGCGCCGATCTCGGCATCGGCCTTTGCCGACAAGCCGGTCAAGATGATCGTTCCTGCGCCGCCGGGGGGCACCATCGACGTGATGGCGCGCATCGTGGGCGACCAGCTCTCGCGCGACATCGGCCAGCCGGTGGTGGTCGAGAACAAGCCGGGCGCGGGCGGCTCCATCGCCGTCAAGTACCTGCTCTCGCAGCCGGCCGATGGCCAGACGCTGATGGTGACGGCCAGCAACGTGCTCACCGAGGTGCCGCATGTGCTCAAGGGAGGCTTCGATCCGCTCAAGGACGTGAAGCCCCTCTCGCTGATGGCGCTTTCCTCCATGCTCTTCATCTCTTCGCCGCAGTTCCCGGCCAAGGACGCGAAGGAGGCCATCGCCTACGTGAAGGCGCATCCCGGCCAGGTGTCTTACGCCTCCTACAGCGCAGGAACGGCATCCCAGTACGCCGGCGCCATCCTGAACAAGGCGGCGGGCCTGGACATGCAGCACGTGCCCTACCCGGGATCGGCACCGGCGCTGGCCCACTTGATGGGCGGCCAGGTTCCGCTCATGTTCGACGGGGCGGTCACTTCCAAGAACCTGATCGCTGCCGGCAAGGTTCGGCTGCTGGCGGTCGCGACCAAGACGCGCATGGCCGAATTTCCCAACGTGCCCACGCTGGCGGAGCTCGGCTACCCACAGCTCGACTTCAGCAACTGGACCGGCGTGATCGCCTCGTCGCAGATGCCGGCACCGCTGGCCGAGAAGATCCATGCGGCCTTGCAGAAGGTCGCAGCGAATGCAACGGTGCGCGAGCGCCTGATCGGTGCCGGATTCGAGCCGATGCCGGAACGGTCGCTGGCACAGGCGCAAAGCGAGCTGCGGCAGGAATACGACCGCAACGCGGACATCGTCAAGACCTTCGGCATCAAGCTCGACTGAGCATCGAGGCATCGCGCGAGCATCGGCGTGCGCGTTCACCCCACGGAAAACAGGAGACACCCATGGCCAAGGCCATCCGCTTTTACGAGACCGGAACGCCCGAGGTGCTGAAGCTGGAAGACGTCGAGGTCGGCGAACCCGGCCCCGGCCAGGCGCGCGTGCGCCACAGCTACATCGCGCTGAACTTCATCGACATCTACTTCCGGACCGGGCGCTATCCGCTCGCGCTGCCCAACGGCCTGGGCTCCGACGCGGTGGGCGTGGTCGAAGCCGTCGGTGCGGGCGTGACGGACATCCGGGCCGGCGACCGGGTGGGCTATCTCATGGGGCCCCAGGGCGCCTACTCGCAGGTGCGCGTCATGCCGGCGGACGTACTGATTCCGCTGCCCGATGGCGTCTCGGACCGCACGGCCGCCACCTTGATGATGAAGGGCATGACGGCACAGTACCTGTTCCGCCAGGTCTTCCCGCTCCAGGGTGGCGAAACCATTCTTTACCACGCGGCAGCCGGCGGCGTGGGCCTCATCGCCTGCCAATGGGCCCGCGCCATGGGCGTCACCATGATCGGCACCGTGAGCACCGACGAGAAAGCCGAGCTCGCCAGGGCCAATGGCTGCGCCCACACCATCGTGACTTCGCGAGAGAACATCGTCGAGCGCGTCAAGGAGATCACGGGCGGCAAGGGCGTGCCGGTGGTCTACGACTCGGTGGGCAAGGACACGCTCGAGGCGTCCCTGGACTGCCTGCAGCCCCGGGGTTCGCTGGTCAGCAATGGCACATCGTCGGGCCCGGTGGTGATCGACTCGCAGAAGCTGGCCGCCAAGGGCTCGCTGTGGGTCACGCGGCCGGCGATGGTGCATTACATCCAGCCGCGCGCCCACATGCTGGACATGGCCGGGGAACTGTTCGAGCACGTGCTGGCCGGGCGCATCGTCAGCGAGCCCAAGCAGGTTTTCGGGCTTGCGGATGCAGCCGAAGCTCATCGCGCGCTGGAGTCGCGCAAGACCACCGGATCGACCGTCCTGGTGCCCTGATTCCACCTTTAACCCGAGCGCACTTCCCATGAACGGATTGATGATGGACAGGCCATTGCTGATCTCCAGCCTGCTCACGCACGCAGAGAACCAGCACGGCGACCAGGAGATCGTGTCGCGTCGCGTCGAGGGTGACCTGCACCGCATGACCTACCGTGAGCTCGGCCAGCGCGCGCGCCGGCTGGCCAACGCGCTGGCCGCGCAAGGCATCGCGCCGGGCGAGCACGTGGCCACGCTCGCATGGAACGGGCACCGCCACATGGAGCTGTACTACGCTGTGTCAGGCTCAGGTGCCGTGCTGCATACCGTCAACCCACGCCTGCATGCCGACCAGGTGGCCTGGATTGCCGATCATGCGCAAGACCGGATCCTGTTCTTCGACCTCAGCTTTCTCCCCCTGGTCGAAGCCATCGCGCCGCGGGTGCCCACCATCAAGACCTTCGTCGCGATGACCTCTCGGGCGCACATGCCCGCCTCCACGACGGTCCCGAACCTGCTGTGCTACGAGGACCTGCTCGAAGACCAGGCCCCCGCATTCGACTGGCCCGAGTTCGACGAGCGCTCCGCCTCGTCGCTGTGCTACACATCCGGCACCACCGGCAACCCCAAGGGCGTGCTGTACAGCCACCGCTCCACGGTGCTCCACGCGTACGCCGCGGCGCTGCCGGATGCGCTCTGCTACTCCGGCAGCGATACCGTGCTGCCCGTGGTCCCCATGTTCCACGTGAACGCCTGGGGCATTCCGTATATTGCCTGCATGGTGGGCGCCAAGCTGGTGTTCCCGGGCCCGCGGCTCGACGGCGCGTCGCTGCACGCGTTGTTCGAAGCCGAAGGCGTTACCGTGTCTGCCGGCGTGCCGACCGTCTGGCAGGGACTGCTCGCGCATGTGGAAGACAACGGGCTGAAGTTCAGCACCATGCGCCGAACGATCATCGGCGGTTCGGCGTGCCCGCCCGCGATGGTCCAGGCCTTCCAGGAGCGCCATGGTGTTCAGGTGGTGCACGCCTGGGGCATGACGGAGACCAGCCCGCTGGGGTCGGTGTGCAAGCTCCAGCCGCGGCAGCTGCGGCTCGACGCAGCGCAGCGCCTCGCCATCCAGGCCAAGCAGGGCCGCGCCGTGTTCGGCGTGGAGATGAAGATCGTCGATGCCGGTGGCGAACGTCTGCCGCACGACGGCCGCTCCGCAGGCGAACTGATGGTGCGGGGCCCCTGGATCGCCTCGGGCTATTACCGCAGCGAAGACGCGGGCCCGGTGGTGGATGGCTGGTTTCCTACCGGCGATGTGTCGACCATCGACGCCGAAGGCTTCATGCAGATCACCGACCGCAGCAAGGACGTGATCAAGTCGGGCGGCGAGTGGATCGGCTCCATCGACCTGGAAAACATTGCAGTTGCGCACCCCGCGGTGGCAGCTGCGGCCTGCATTGCCGCGCGCCACCCCAAGTGGGACGAGCGTCCGCTGCTGATCGTGGTGAAGAAGCCCGGTCACGACCTGTCGCGCGACGAACTGCTCGGCTTCTACGAAGGAAAGATCGCCAGATGGTGGACGCCGGACGACGTGGTGTTCGTCGACAGCATTCCCTTGGGTGGAACCGGCAAGGTGCAGAAAAACCTGCTGCGCGACGCCTGGCGCGACCACTTGCTGACTTCGGCCTGAGGCACCCGATAACCATTCCTATGAGGAGACACAAACCATGAAGAAACTCGTGCTGCCACTTTGCGCGCTCGCTGCTGCAGGTACCGCCCCGGCGCAATCGTCACTCACCCTGTTCGGGGTCGTCGATGCGGGCATCAGCTACTACAGCGTCAAGAGCCGTTCCTGGGGCGCGACGCTGCCGCAGGAGGTGACGCAAAGCCAGAAGGTGTTGTCCAACTCGGGCTACAACTCCAGCCGGATCGGATTCCGAGGGACCGAAGACCTCGGCGGCGGGCTGGCGGCGAGCTTCTGGCTGGAAGCGCCGGTGGCCAACGACTCGGGCGCCTCCGGCATCGCGAACTTCGGCCGCCGCTCCACGGTCAGCCTGTCCGGCCCCTTCGGCGAAGTTCGACTGGGCCGCGACTACACGGCCTCGTTCTGGAACGACGCGGTGTTCGATCCTTTCGGCGTCAACGGCGTCGGCACCAACCTGGTCGCGGTGGTCAACAGCAACCTGGCGGCTTCGCGGGCCCTGGCCACCGGCGGGCTGCTGGGCGGGGGGCTGTCTGCGGGTACCGACAGCTATCTGCGCACCAGCAACGCCATCAGCTACTTTCTGCCGGCGGGGCTCGCGGGTGTTTACGGGCAGGTGCAGTACGCGTTCCACGAGAACACCAAGGTCAGCTCTGTCCCGGCCGGCACGTCCGAACGCGGGCGCTACGTGGGCGGCCGCCTGGGCTGGACCGACGGCAAGGCCGACGTGGCACTGGGCTATGGCGAAAGCACCTTGCTCAGTACCCTGCCCAATGCGGAGAAGATCAAGAGCCTGAACATCGGCGGCTCCTACGACTTCGGAATGGTGAAGATCCTCGGCGAATGGTCGCGCGTGCGCGATGTGCGCGATGGCACTGTGGCCCTCCCCCTCGGGGCGACGGACCGCTACGACGGCCTCGTCGCCGGCGTGAACGTCCCAGTGGGTCCGGGCGTCATCCGCGCTTCCGTTGCGCGGGTGAACTTCAAGAACGGCAACAGCCTGCCGGACAGCGATGCCTCGGTCAACAAGCTGGCACTCGGCTATGTCCACAACCTGTCCAAGCGCACGGCGCTGTATGCGTCGGTAGCGCGCATCCGCATTCGCAACGGCCACAACAATCCGACGGTGATGGGCGTCACTCCGCTCGTTCTGAGCCTCCCTGCCATCCTGCCCCAACCTGCCTATGTCAGCACCGGCGGCCTGGAGCCTCGCAGTTCCTACGGCTACGACTTCGGGATCAGGCACGCCTTCTGATCCCGCGCCCCGCTTGGCCGCTGGCGCCGCAAGGCGGCAGCGCGAATGTGAAATACGTCACAGTTTGTTCGCCGGCTAGACCATCTGGCGTATTTTTTGCTGAAGGAGAAAATCAGATACTTGCCGTAACGAATACCAAAGTTCCTATGGCCTCAGAAGCAATCTTCCTTCCAGCCGCCGGCAGCGTCCAGTTCGCCATCTACCCGGACGGGTACGACGGGGCCCGCATCATTGCCAGAATCGACGAAGAGGCTCTGCACGCCCGCTTCCAGGCCGCCGACGGCGAATTCGAACTGGTGCGAACGTACGACCGCAACGCCGATTCGATCGACGCGCTTGCGACCGCACGCTACCGGGAGAATCCCCGGGTCGAGATCTGCCTGCGCAGCACGGACTTCCAGGCGGCCGGGGCAAGCTGATCAGTTCGGTATCCGCCGACAGCATGGCGCGCCGAGCACCCTCACGCCTCTTCGTACCAGCAGTCTCGGCCCAGCGTCACGCGGTGGTGGCCCTGCCCCGCGGGTATCATCGGGAAGCAGTTCTCCTGCGCCGCCACCTGCACGTCCAGGAAAAAGGGGCCGGGGCAGGCCAGGCACTCGGCCAATGCGTCCTGCAGTTCGGCCGTATCGCCCACACGCCGCGCGCTCCAGCCGAAGGCCCGGGCCAGAGCGACGAAGTCCGGCAACGCCTCGTTCCAGCTGTGGCTCAGCCGGTTGCCGTGGTTGAGCTCCTGCCACTGTCGCACCATCCCCATGTAGCCGTTGTTGCAAAGCACCAGCTTGACGGGCGCACGATGCTGCACGGCGGTGGAGAGCTCCTGGATGTTCATCAGCACCGACGCGTCGCCGCTCACGCACACCGTGAGCGCCTCGGGGTGCGCGATCTGTGCGCCGATTGCGGCCGGCAAGCCGTAGCCCATGGTGCCGGCGCCGCCCGAGGTCAGCCAGCGGCGTGGGCGTTCGAAGCGAAGGTGTTGCGCCGCCCACATCTGGTGCTGCCCCACGTCGGTGGAGACGATGGCATCTCGCCCCGAAAGCGCCTGTTGCAGCGAGACCATCAATTGCTGCGGCAGGATCGTGTCGGCGCGTGGCGCGAAATCCAGGCAACGCCGCGCGCGCCAGCCCTCGATGCGCCGCCACCAGAGCGCGAGGCGCTCGGGGGCCAGCCCTTCCAGCGCAGGCATGCCGAGCAACGCCTCCAGCACTGCGCCGCAGTCGCCGACCATCGGCACGTCGACCTTCACCACCTTGTCGATGCTCGCCGGATCGATGTCGATGTGGATCTTGCGCGCCTGCGGGCAGAACTCGGCCAGTTTGCCGGTCACGCGGTCGTCGAAACGGGCGCCGACACAGAGCACCAGGTCGGCTTCGTGCATGGCCAGGTTGGCCTGCAGCGTGCCGTGCATTCCCAGCATGCCGAGGAAGCGCGGGTCGGAAGCCGGGAACGCGCCCAGGCCCATCAGCGTCAGCGTGCAGGGCGCGTCGAGACGGCGCGCCAGCGTCGTCAAAGCCTCGCAGGCGGCCGGGCCGGCGTTGACCAGGCCACCGCCGCCGTAGAGCACCGGCCGGCGGGCCGTGGACAGCAGATCGGCCGCTCGCTCCAGGCTGGCTCGCGGCAGCCGGGCGTCGGCGCCGCTGCGGTACCGACGCGCCGTCGCGACGTCGCCGGCCTCGTGCCCGAGCAGCGCCTGCTGCACATCCTTGGGCACGTCGAGCAGCACCGGCCCCGGCCGGCCACCTGCGGCGATGGCGAGCGCGAGACGAACGCGAGAAGGGATCTCCTCTGCATTGCGCAGTTGGTGGTTCCATTTGGTCACCGGCCGCGACATGCCCAGCGCATCGCTTTCCTGGAACGCATCGGTGCCGATCACCGCCGTCGCGACCTGCCCGCTGATGCACAGGATGGGCACCGAGTCGCTGATCGCATCGAGCAGCCCGGTCATCGTGTTGCCGACGCCTGGCCCGGAGGTGACGAGCACCACGCCGACCCGGCCGGTGCTGCGCGCATAGCCCTCTGCAGCGTGCACCGCCGCCTGCTCGTGCCGCACCAGCACGTGGCGCAGCCGCGGCTCGCCGAACAGTGCATCGTAGAGGGGCAGCGCCGCGCCGCCGGGATAGCCGAAGATGGTGTCGACACCGCATTCGATCAGTGTCTGCAGCACGGCTTGGGCGCCGTTGCGAAGCGAGAGAAGCGCCGGCATGGGAGCAAGGGTTTGCATGCGTTGATTCTTCCGTCTTCGGTGCAGAATGTGCTTCGTTTGTGGGAAGAATCAGGCGGCTTTCTTGAACAGCAATCGTAAAAAGAGCGGTAATAACGAAGAATTTTTTGACAAGATCGACCTGGCGATCCTGCGCGTGCTGCTTCGCGACTCGCGAAAGACGCTGCAGGAGATCGGCGCCGAGGTCGGGCTGGCGGCCACCAGCTGCTGGAGCCGGATCAAGAAACTGGAGGCCAGTGGCGTGATCAAGCGCTACACGGTCGATGTCGACGCGGCCAAGCTGGGTTATCAGGATTCCGTGATCGTGCAGCTCACGCTGGAGAGCCACAGCGACGAGACGCTGTATGAATTCGGCCGCGTGCTGGCCAGCATCCCGGAGGTCCAGGAAGCCTACCTGGTCTCAGGCGACTACGACTACTACATCCGCATTGCAGTGCGCGACACGCGTGACTACGAACGCCTGCTGCGCGAGAGGCTCTACAAGATTCCCGGCATCCGCCATAGCCAGTCGCATTTCGTATTGCGCGTACTCAAGGAAGCGAGTGCGCCGCTGATCTGAGGGCCGGCACAGGCTTGCGCCAGACCGCATTCCTGGAATGCGGTCCGATCATCATGAGAGATGTCAGGATCAGCTGGGCTGGAGCGGCGCTTCCGGCGACTGCGTGCCTTGCACGAGATCCTGCCGCTGTTGTTGCTGGTGCTGCGGCATGCCGACCGCGGCCAAGCCGCGCCTCGCAATGCCCTTGACGAGATGCCGCGGGAGATGATGCGCCTTGGCGAGCAAAGCCAGGGCTTCGCTGCGCGCCGGCTCGCAGGCCGGCAGCAACTTCTGCAATGAACTCATCGTGGTCGTCCTTGCGCCGGAGAAACGGAAACCCTGGCTCTGCGTCGTGGCGCCGCAGGCTTTTCATCGCGTAAAGGAGAGGCGGTCCCGGCACGGCCGCGGCGCATTATGTGCGCGCCCGCAGCCGGAGCGCCAGCCAATAAGCCTGCTGCCGGCAGTCTTTTTGGGCGCACGCCCAGGAGACACCGATCACGCCAGAGCCGTGGCCTCCACCTCGACCTTGAACCCGAAGTGCAGCGGCCCGGTCGGCACCACGGCCCTCGCGGGGCGTGAGGGTCCGGCCCAGCCCTCGTAAATGGCGTCGAAGGCGGGCCAGTTGGCAATGTCGTCGAGATAGATGCGCACCTGGAGCAACTTGTCGATACCCGAACCTGCCGCCAGCAAGGCCGCCCGAACGTTCGCCAGCGCCTGTGTCACCTGCGCTTCGAAGCCCGCATCGATCAGGCGCTCGCCATGCGGCGCGATCGGCAACTGGCCGGCAATGAACACCAACCCGCCGCCAACCGCAACATGGCTGTAGTGGCCGCCCGGCCTGGCCAGCGCCGCTACCGGGACATGGACAGCGCCGGACGTGCGCTCCGGTCGGACCACGTTTTCACCAGCCATGAAAACGCTCCCAGGTTTGCACGGTGCCGTTTGCCGCCAGCGCCTCGTAGGCGGGAAACTGTGCGCCGGTGGCGCAGGCATGGTTGGGCATTATCCGAAGCCGGGTCCCGGTCGGGAAACGCGCCACGATGTCCGCGTCCGCAGAGCCCTCGCGCGACAGGATGCCGTGCTCCTGGTTGGCTGCCGAGAGCAAGTAGCCGTCGATCGGCACGCCGTCCATGGTGCACACCGCGCCATAGCCGTAGTCGCGCTGCTGGTTGGCCGTGCCCCGGTCGCGGCTCATGGCCATCCAGCCTGCATCGACAATGGCCCAGCCCTTGTCGGCCTGGTGCCCGATGACGGTGGTGAGCACGCTCAGCGCGATGTCATCGGTGCTGCAGACGCCCACGTTGCGCATCACGAGGTCGAAGAACACATAGACCCCGGCCCGCAGTTCGGTCACGCCCTCCAGCGAGGCCGCCCCTAGCGCCGTGGGGGTGGAGCCTACTGACACGATGGGACACGGCAGGCCTGCATCGCGCAGGCGTTGCGCGGCCAGCACGCAGCCGGCGCGCTCCTGCTCGGCAAGGGCAGCAAGGGCCTCGGGCGTATTCAATTCGTAGCTGGAGCCGGCATGCGTCAGCACCCCGGCAAGGCGCATGCCGCCCTGATGCAACACGCGGCCGACTTCGATGAGGACGTCCTCCGCCGGCTTGATGCCGGAGCGGTGGCCGTCGGTGTCGATCTCGATGAGCACCTCGAAAGCGTGGCCATGCTCGCGGCCGAATTCGGCGATCGCTCGTGCGCCCTCGACGCTGTCGGTCAGGATCTGCAGCGCACAACCGCGCTGGCGCAGGTCCAGCGCATGCGCGAGCCGGTGCGGCGCCATGCCGACGGCATAGAGGATGTCGGTCACGCCGTGGCCAAAGAATTGATCGGCCTCTTTCAGCGTCGACACCGTAATGCCGGTTGCGCCGGCATCGAGCTGGGCGGCAACCACATTGGCGCATTTGGTGGTCTTGACATGCGGGCGGAAGCGCACGCCCAAGGCATCGGCCCGCTGCTGCATTCGGACGATGTTCTGCTGCATGCGCTGCAGCGACACGATGGCTGCGGGCGTGTCGATGTCGGCAAGTTTCTTGACGTGGTTCTGCATATGGCTCGCTCGTGTCAGTCGAGGTATTCGCCCTTGGCCTTGAGGGCCGGCACGTCGTCGCGGATGCCGCGCTCAATGAGCGCGGCGACGGCCGCAGGCGTCGCGTCGGCAGGCGCGGGCAGCACGACACCCAAGCCCTCCATCTGCTTTCGCAGAGCCGGATCGGCGACCGCCTGCTGCAGCGCGCTGGTCAACTTCGCCAGCACGGGTTGCGGCGTGCCCCGCGGGGCGAAGAAGGCGTTCCAGGAACGCACATCCAGGGGATGACCGGACTCCGTCGCGGTGCTGACACGAGGCAGCTGCGTCAGGCGCATGCTCGACAGTACAGCAATGGCCTTGATACGTCCGCCTGCGACCTGCGGCAGCGCGGTGGTGCTCTGGTCGCACATGAAATCGGTCTGACCGCCCATCAGGTCGTTGACCGCCGGCGCTACACCCTTGTAGGGCACGTGCGTGACGTTCTGGCCCATGGACGACAGCAGCAGCACGCAGCCGTAGTGCGATATGGACCCGACTCCCGCGCTGCCGTAAGAAGCCTTGCCCTTGTTCGTCGACAGCCAGGCTGCGAACTCGCGCAGGTCTTTGGCCGGAAGGTCGGCGCGTGCGAGCAACAGCATCGGTGCCGCGCCTGCCGGACCGATAGGTGCGAAATCGGCGACAGGGTCGTACGCCAGCTTCTTGTAGAGCGCGACATTGGCGACGTGCGTGCCGATCCCGCCGAAAGAAATCGTGTAGCCATCGGGAGCCGCCTTGGTGGCCTTGGTCAAGCCGATAGCGCCATTGGCGCCGCCGAGGTTTTCGATCACGATGGGCTGGCCCAGGGGCACGGCCATCTTCTGTGCGACGGCGCGAGCCAGCGCGTCGCTGGGACCGCCGGCCGGAAACGGAACGATCAGCGTCACAGGGCGGCTGGGATATGCCTCGGCGATGGCTCCGGGCGTCGCGAACAAGCTGGCGCAGAGGGCGGCAAGGCTGCCAGCCAGGCGAAGAAAGTCGATCATGGGCAGGTCTCTGGTGGGTGGGATGGAATCAGAACGCGGCCGGATGCGAGCCGCGCAGCCATGGCAGCACGCCGTCGAGCGTCGGCGACTCGACTTCCGCCAACGGCGCGCCATCGGGCCTGGCCAACCCGACTCGGTTGTGCCAATACGTACGCAAGCCGACGCTTGCCGTGCCGAACATGTCGTAGCCGGAACCCGCAACGAAGGCTGCCTCGCCCGGCTGCACGTCCAATCGCTCCAACGCCAGGCGATAGGGCCTGGGGTCGGGCTTGTAGAAGCCTGCCTCTTCGGAGGTCACGACCACATCCCAGTCGATTCCCAGGCGTCGAGCGGCGCGTTGGCCAAGGCGTCGGGAGCAATTGGTCACCACAGCCAGCTTGCAGTGCGGCTTGAGCGCCTGCAGCAGTTCGGCAGCGCCGCTCCAGGCCGGCAGCTCGTCCCAATGGTCGTCCAACGCCTGCGATGCGCCAGCGGGCAGCCCGACGGCAGCGCCGGCCTGCCGCACCAGGTCTTCGTATGGCACGTAAGCGCCGCAACCATAAGTGAGCCGCAGGTATTCGGCACGCCAGGCACGGCCCATCTGCTCGGAACCGGCGGCCACGTTCCAGACCGTCCAGGAATCCAGCAGCGCAGTGAGCAGGTCGAACAGCACGGCCGGCGGATAACGCCCGGCTGCAGCGATGGGAGTCGAAGTGATTTGCATGCGACCACTTTAGGCGAGCCAAGGCACGCTTGTGCTTCACTCTTGAGTCATCAATAGTTAAGCTCCAGTGAATGATGCAGATAGAAGACCTTCGCCTCGCTGCTGCGCTGTTGCGCGAGAACTCGCTCAGCGCTGCCGCGCGCTCGCTCGGTGTCACACCGCCCGCCCTGTCGATGCGATTGCGCAAACTCGAGGCTTCACTGGGCCTGGTACTGGCCAACCGCACTTCGCGCAAGCTGCACCTGACGTCGGAAGGCGAACGATTTGGACGGGAGGCCTACGAGCTCTTGCTGAAGTTCGATGGCCTGCGCGAATCCCTGCAGCGCGACGACCGACGCCTGACTGGAACCCTGCGCGTCGCTGCGTCCTTCGGCTATGGCCGGACGCACGTCGCGCCGTTGCTGTCTCGTTTCTCTCGCTTGCATCCGGCCCTGCGGCTGCAACTCGACTTGCGCGAAACCCCGTGGCCCGACAAGCACGATTCCGACGCCGTGGTGCATGTGGGCTCGGTTCGCGATTCATCGTGGGTGGGTCAGACGCTCGCTTCCAATGAGCGGTGGCTGTGCGCAAGCCCCGGCTACCTGCGTGAGCACGGCATGCCCCGCAACCCGGCGGACCTGGCCTACCACGCGTGCATCTGCATCCGCGAGAACGACGAAGACGTGACGCTGTGGCACATGCGGCCTGCTGGCAGCAACGCCCGCAAGAGCGAGACGCTGCGCATCAATCCGGCGTTCGTCACCAACGACGGCAGCGTCGCACGCCAGTGGGCCGAGGATGGTTTGGGCATCGTGTTGCGCTCCCAATGGGACGCGGCAGACGCGCTGGCCGCAGGCCGCCTCGAGCGGGTGATGACGGACTGGGAGTTCGGCGCCGCCCCCGTGGTGGTGCTCGTACCCACGCGCAAGGGACGCAGCGCGCGGGTACAGGCGCTGGTGAACTTCCTGGTTGAAGCGGCAGGGGCGCTGCGGTAATCCCACGACTACAGACGTCATGGCACGACCACGCTGTTTGCAGCGCTCAACACGCTCGACGAACAGAGTGCCGCACTGCACTAGCTGTACTAATTCTTGGAACGTATACGTCTCAAAACCATCACCCTTTTCATCCGGCGCTCTGCTAATCTCATCCAAACCATCCCGGGGCTCACCGCTCGCACGAACCCTTCAGCGCCTCATCCTCACCCATGACCCACCTTGCCGAGTTCATCCGCCAACTTCCGAAGGCCGAGCTTCACATGCATCTTGAAGGCAGCATCGAACCCGAGGTGATGTTGGCGCTCGCGGAGCGCAATGGCATCAAGCTTCGTTGGGAGACAGCTGACGCGCTGCGCCGCGCGTACGACTTTTCAAGCCTGCAGGACTTCTTGAACCTCTATTTCGAAGGCTGCAGGGTTCTTGTCCAGCAGCAGGACTTTTATGACATCACGCGCGCTTACCTGCGCAAGTGCGCTGCGGACCAAGTGCTTCACGCGGAGATGTTCATCGGCCCGCAGAGTTTCACGGAGCGCGGTGTCACCCTCCAATCCTTGATGGACGGCGTACTCGGCGCAATGGACGACGCTCACCGAGAAGACGGCATTGGCTCTGGCCTTCTGATCAGTGCTCACCGGCATCGCACAGAAACTGAAGCGCTTGCGCTTTTGGACAGCATCATGCCTTGGCAGGATCGCGTGGCGGGTATTGGCATGGGGGGACCTGAAGTAGGCAATCCCCCATCCAAGTTCGTGAGTTTCTTCGCCGAGTGCAAACGCCGTGGGTTCAAGACTTCTATCCACGCCGGCGAGGAAGGGCCTGCCGCCTATGTGCGTGAGGCTATTGAGCTTTTGAATGTGGATCGCGTGGATCACGGAAACGCTGCTTTGAATGATCCCTCGTTGGTCGAACTACTGCGACAACGTCAAATTCCGTTAACTGTTTGCCCCTTGTCGAACCTTCGATTGAAGGGGGTGCGTTCGCTAGAGCTCCATCCGCTGCGACGAATGCTGGAGAAGGGTCTCTTTGTCACCGTGAACTCGGACGATCCGCCATACTTCGGTGGATATGTCAACGAGAATCTAATCGAGGTCCAACGCTGCCTTGGGTTGTCTCGTGAGGACATCTTGACGCTCGCAAAGAACAGCTTCCGAGCCGCCTTTATCGACGAGACTGCAAAATCCCGCTTTGTCGCGAGCATTGACGACTATGTCGCCCATCACCCGCTGCCCTGAAAAGATCTGGCTCTGGACCAGAGCCGTCCCGGATCAGACCCAACAAAATTCTTGCCGCATGCCTGCCCACTTCGGCCGACGCCTGGAACTATCAGGCGAATGAACGACTCGACGTCCTTACGAAGCCGGATCGACGAATGCATCTGGCATGTAAGCGTCGCAATGCCCATCCAATGCGCACGGCAAGCCAAGCATATCGATACTGCCTTACCAGCCCTTGCACGTTGTGGCCGCTGCGATGACTTCCTCCCGATCAAATCGATTGGCATTCTCGATCAGCGATGCATTCGTCGCAATGAAAGTCTCGCGAGGTAACTGCTTGGTGATCTGCTTCTCATCGAACATGAAATCTTGGAACCGACCGTAGGCTGCCGGATCCATTGCCCCAATCCACTTGCCTCCATTCATCTTGAAAGCATCATTCAGGGTTTCAAGTTGCGCATTGAGAAGGGCGAGGTCCCATTTGACGAGCGTGGCCTCGTCGGCTCCCGTGGGCTTAGTCCCGGCGAACGCCTTCCAATGAACTCTGCGTGCGCAGTCTGGGTTGGTTGCTGCAAACAACTGCCCCTTGGCGGCCCCACGCACAATGGCCTCCACCATCTTGGGGTCCGAATCAAGAAGCTTTTGCATGGCTGTCAACGTGAAGTCCGGCATGCTGCGCCATTGCGGAGAACGAAAGACCTTAAGCTTTGTCCCGCTGTTCTCGAATCCAGTGAGTGCCGATTGCCAGAACATCAGCGCCTGGACGCGGTTGTTCTTCAGGGCATCAAGCGCAGGCGCACCGCCCCCTACGGCGATCAACTGAATATCGGTCTCGGGGTCGATGCCGTTGCTCCGAAGGAGGCCTTTCAGCAATGACGTGCCACCCGTCGCGAGGCTCACAATGCCCACCTTCTTGGACTTGAGATCCTTGACGCCCTTGATCGGCCCATCGTCAAGCACTGCCAGTCCCCAGTCGATGACTCCATTGCCCATGACCCCGCGAACCTTGGTGTTGCCTTCGGTGTTCGCCTGAATCAGGTTCGTCGCATTGAGTTCCGCGAACTCAATGCCGCCGGAGGCGAGCTGCTGCAGCGCCTGGGCAGATCCCGATACACCGATCACGTTAACGTCATAGCCCTCCTGCTTCCAATAGCCGAGCGCGAGCGGCATCATCAGCCACGGATAGCTCACATTGAGGACCTGGCTCCCAACCGCGATAGTGACCTTCTTCAGCGCACGTTCCTGTGCTTGCGCCGCGCACACCATTGTGGTGAGGGAAAGGCCTAGGACAACGAGTGCCCATCCGTAGATCTGGCAAACACGAACTGAGAAGTGGCGCTGCATGGCAGTCTCCTTGTGCATTGATCCGAGCAGTGGACCATGTTCGTACGTGGACCTAAAGCATGGAATTTCGATCAGCGTGTTCGAATATTTGAGACGCTGCGACTCGATGGCTGCGCAGCAGCGACGTGATCAGCCGCCCTGCCACTGGTGCGCGCACGAAGACCACACTCGGCCTCTCAGCTGAGCCGTCGTTCAGTCGTCGGCCGCGAAGCGGCGAACCGCCTGCTGCAAATGTTCAAGAAAGATGCGGGCCGCAGCAGGCAAGTTGCGATCGGTGTGCACACAGATGTTGAGTGGCCATTTCTCAACTCCCTTGCCCCGCAACGGAACGTACTTCAGCCCGCGTGGGGACTTGGGCCCTCCAAAGTACTTGTTCACGATCGCCACGCACAGTCCCGCTGTTGCCGAGGCGCGCATCAGTTCGAAGGAGTTCGTAACCATGACGCTGCGCGGCTTGATCTTCGCCTTCGCGAACATTCTGACATAGCTTCCCCGAATAGTCAGTGTCTCGTCCGGCAATGCCATCTCTTCGTCGGCGCACTCGCTGAGGTCCACAAACGGCCGTTTAGCAAAGGCGTGATTGCTCGCTACAAGCAAGCATGGCTTGATGAAGACCTGCTCAACGACCGTGATGTCAAAGATATCGGGGGCGATGTAGGAGAGCGAGATATCAAGCTCATCCCTCGCGAGCTGCTCGACCAGCTTAGAACCCCCGGCCACAACTACCTCAAAGTTGATGCCCGGATAGAGCGTGTGGAACCTCTGCAGAAACTGCGGCAGGAACTCTCTCGTGAACGACTCCGAAATGCCGAGTTTCACCGTGCCACGCTGCAACGTTTTGATGGAACGGATGTCGGTTCTCACCTGCTCAAGCCCGTCCTCGACGCCGCGGGCATAGGCCAGCACCACCTCTCCCGCAGGTGTGAGCTTCATCATCTTCTGCCCACGGTGCCGCTCAAATAGTGCGCTACCCAGATCTTCTTCCAACAGATGGATTTGACGTGATATCGCGGAGGCCGCGACGTGCAGTTCTTCTGCAGCGCGTCGAATGGAACCCACGCGTGCAACGCCCACGAAGTACCGCAATCCAATGCTGTTGATCAATCAAAGTCCTCCGGGCTAACTGCGCCATGCGCCCTTGTATCAATATACCGGACGCCCACACCCCCCCTGCCCATGAACAAGCTACCTCTCGCGCGTGACCACCGCCCTGCCGTGTCCGCGGCAACCTGGAGCCACGATGGCGGTGGTCCTGGAAAGATCAATGCCGCAGGGCCGACGCACCGACGGCGCAGCATCATGGCTTTTGAGGCGATCCTTGTTGATCGT
Organism: Variovorax sp. PBS-H4; assembly: GCF_901827205.1. Taxonomy (NCBI): domain Bacteria; kingdom Pseudomonadati; phylum Pseudomonadota; class Betaproteobacteria; order Burkholderiales; family Comamonadaceae; genus Variovorax; species Variovorax sp. PBS-H4. Next base: position 5,277,607 of record NZ_LR594675.1, read on the forward strand.
TGGCTGGCTTCGACGGTACCGCTCTCACGCAGCCGTTCCGCAGCGCTCGCCCGCAGGGCTGTGGGCATGCGCGCTCGACATCTCTGGCGATCTATGCTCGATAGTCGAGGCCTGAGACTGCCTCGAGCCGCCGCTTGAACGAACTCCACTCACGTGCATGTGGACTAACTTGAGAAGCGTTGGCGCCACCTTTCTCGAACTGGCGCGCTGTCTTCTCGCACACCTCCGGCGAAAGCGGACTGACTTCCTGGCCGCTGGCCTGGATGGCAAGTTGGACGCGGCAGGCCCTTTCCAGATTGAACATAAGGATGAAAGCCTCCGCCACGGACCGGCCGACCGTCAGCAATCCGTGATTGCGCAGAATCATTGCCTTGGCCTCCCTTCCGAAGCTTTGCACCAGTCTCTCGCGTTCATCCAGATCGAGCGCCAACCCCTCGAAATTGTGGTACGCCACCCGATCGTAGAACTGAAGCGCCCATTGGTTGGTCGTCTGGAGCCCATCCCGCAGAGAGGCGACTGCCACGCCCCCCACCGTGTGGGTATGCATCACACACGCGGCGTCAGGCCGCGCCGCATGAATGGCGCTGTGGATGGTAAAGCCCGCAGCATTCACCTCCTCCTTGCGATCATCAATCTTTCCTCCGTTCAGATCAATCTTGAGGAGCGAGGACGCGGTCACCTCGCTGAACAACACGCCGAATGGGTTGATCAAGAAATGATCGTGTCGACCAGGCACACGCACTGAAAGGTGCGTATAGATCGCGTCGTCCATTCCGAACAAGGCAAACAGCCGATAGGCTGCAGCCAAGTCCTGTCGCACCTCCCGTTCACTAGCTTCGCTTACCGGGATGTTGGTCTTCTTCATGCTCATGATTGCGTCCTCAGTGTCCAACAACACCTGCTCTCAGGCTTCCGCGAAGCGGCTCGCGGCTCTCTTCTCCACGGCCGCTTTGGGCGCGATGGCCCGCGCATGGGTTCCCTTACCGATGACCCCTGCGCCATCCTCTGCCCACACCTCGAAGTGGAACAAGGGTCCCTTCTTCTCCAAAAAGCGTGCATGGGCCGTGATCTTCTGACCAAGCGGGGTCGGCGCGAGATGCTCCAGTTCGACCTTGGCACCCACCGACAGCTGTCCCTCCACCAGGATCGGCCACAGGACCTTGGCGGCAGCGCGCTCTAGCTGGGCAAGCAGCCACGGCGTGGAAAACACCTCGGGAAATGATTCGCCGGACTCGGAGGTGAGACGGGCGGCAAGATGAGATTCGGTAACGATGACGTCCACCGATGCATGAGCGTTCTCTTGAAGTTTGTCCATGTAACGATATTCCTGTTGCCTCTGTGATGGGATCTGAAGTTCGAAGTGGGACACTTCAGACGCTCATGGCTTTCTCGGCTTCGTGGTTGATCCAGAACACTACTTTGCGCTTGATAACGTCTACTACTGCGTGTAGGCAGATTCCCATCAGCGAGAGGATGATGAGGATCGCGAACACGCCGGCCGTGTCCATTGAGAAGTTGCGCTGAAGGATCAGATAGCCCAGGCCAGCCTGCGCACCCACGAACTCGCCGACGATCGCGCCAATCACTGCCAGCACGATACCGACATCGAGGCCCACGAAGATGTACGGAAGGGCATTGGGAACCTTGACATACTTGAATGTCTGCCATCGTGAGCCGGTGAAAGCCGTGATCAGGTCGATCTGCTCCCGGGGCGAGGAGCGCAGGCCGACAATGGTGTTGGCCAGAACCGGGAAGAACACGATCGTTGCAGTAATCACGATTTTCGAAGTCACCCCAAACCCGAACCAGATCACAAACAAGGGTGCGATGGCTACCTTGGGGATGGTCTGGAATGCAACCACATAGGGGTACAACGTTCTCTCAACAAGGGTGAACTGCCCAATAAGCGCTCCGAGAAGCAAACCGAACAGCGCGCCCGCGAAGAAGCCAACCAGCGTCTCATAAAGGGTCACCCCCGTGTGCAACACAAACGTGTTGTCGACGAGGCCATTCCAAAGAGCCACAAGCGTCGCCGTCGGGGACGGGACGACCAGCGCCGATACGTCGAAAAGTCTGACGGCGAGCTCCCAACCACCGACGATGACAATGAAAAGCAGGATCCCGAGCGGCCGCTCGGGCCTCCTGCCAAGAACACCCGTGCCAACCTGCTTGGGCAAAGTGGTAGTGATCATGCGTCGAGTGCTCCCTGTGAACTGAAATACTTTCGGATGTGAGAGACAACCTCGCCGAAGGGTGCCGAATTGATCATCTCCAGCTTACGTTCCGCCGGCAAATTGACGCTGAGGATCTCGGTGATACGGCCTGGCCGCGGCGACATCACAATGACACGGTCCGCCAGGAACACCGCCTCGGGAATGCTGTGCGTCACAAGAAGGACGGTCTTTTTACTCGCGGCACGGATGCGCAGAAGATCCAGGTTCATGGACTCGCGCGTCATCGCATCGAGGGCGCCAAATGGCTCGTCCATTAGCAGTAGTGCTGGATCGTGCGCAAGGGCCCGCGCAATGCCCACGCGTTGCTGCATGCCGCCGGACAGCTCATTTGGATACTTGTCGTCGAACCCTGCGAGGCCAACCATGTCGAGGTACTTCTTCGCGTCGGCGCGGTTAGCCTCTGTGATGGCTCCATGGAGCTGGCTTGGCAGGAGGATGTTCTCCAGCACTGTGCGCCACGGAAGCAGCACGGGCGCTTGGAAGACCACCCCAATCTGTCGATTCGGGCCGTCGATCTGCCGCCCGTCGATCTCAACCGACCCGGAGGATCGGCGCAGAATCCCTGCAAGGATCTTAAGCAGTGTCGACTTGCCGCATCCGCTGGGCCCCACGACCGTTATGAACTCACCGTCAGCTACGGCGAAATTGACATCTGACAATGCATGAATCTGCTTCCCCTCGCGGGTTGCATAGAGCTTGTTCAAGCCTGAGACATGGATCATTGAATCTCCTCAGACTGCGTTGCTGCGAGTGTCGCCGCCGGCTTCGATCTGAATTCGGGCACCGCGAAGCGCTCGTCCCGCCACTTGAAGGCCGCCTTGAGTCCGTCGCGATTCATGCGCTCGAAGAACTCCTTGGCCTCGGCCGATTCCGACATCAGGACTTGGGTGAAGATCTCCGCACCGTACTCAATCGCGGGCTGGAAGCCACGCAGTTCGTAGGAACGGTTGAGCCCGAGCTTGTTGAGCTCGACTGAAGGAGGCGGCAGTTTCGCGAGACGCAGCGCCGTCTTCATGGCCTCGGCACGGAGTTGGTCGGCTGGAACCACACGATTCGCAAGCCCAAGGCGAACCGCGTCTTCGGCGTTGACGCGGTCACCGAAGAGCAGGAACTCCTTCGCGCTCTTCATCCCCAGAATCCATGGCGTGATATTGAAAGGCGGTGCCGATTGGAACTGGATCTCAGGCTCGCCGAAGACAGCGGCCTCAGAGGCAAGCGTGTAGTCGCAGACCATGGACAAATCACAACCGCCGCCCAGCGCGAAGCCGTTTACCGCGGCGATCACTGGCATACGCGACTTCCAGATCCGCCACCACGTTTCGTTGCCGAGCTTCACATGCTCGCGCCAGTCCTGCACAGTCGTAAAAGGCTTCTCCCGGGGGGAAAGGTCAAACCCCGCACAGAACGCCCGACCTTGACCGGTGATGATCACCACGCGCACGTCGGCGTCTCCCTCGAGCGCATCCAGCGCGTTCTGCATGTCGATCAGGATCTGATCGTTCAGCGAGTTCAGCTTGTCGGGCCGGGCGAGCTCAAGCGTCGCAACCGTGCTTTCAACACTCAAATTTATGCATTCATATGTCATATTGACTTGACTCCAAATTTTTCGCGGATGAGTTCGTTGGCGCAGCTATCTTTGAGTCTTGGCAATCACTAGCGCGTCCAGCACCACTGCCCCACTGCCTTCCGGCAGGACTGCAACAGGATTCAAATCGATGGCTTCGAGCTCGTTTGCGTAGGCCACCGCAATGTCAGACAGTCGCTCCAGCATCCTGGCCAGCGCATCGCGGTCTCCCACGACGCTGCCGCGGTAGCCGCCCAGCATGCTTCCTAGACGCGTTCGATTGACCAACTCCCCGGCGGTCTCCAGGTCCACGGGAGCAAGCTCGAAGGTAGCGTCCTGAAGGATCTCGACCAATACGCCTCCAGAACCGACCACGATGCCAGGCGGGAAGGGTCGATGCGTCACCACCCCCAGGATTGCTTCGACGCCGCCGCGGATCATCTTCTGCACCAGTACGCCAGTCACGCGTGCCTCAGGTGCCTTGCGGGCGACGCTCTCCTGAATCTGCCGATAGGCGGCCCTCACAGCGTCTGCGTCGGACAGATTGATGATCACGCCGCCGACTTCGCTCTTGTGCGGAAGGTCCGCGGACTCAATCTTCAGCACTACGGGGTAGCCGACTACCTCGGCATGGGCAACAGCATCGCTCTCGGATGAAGCCAGACCTTCGGCGGTCACGGCAATTCCATGGTCCTCGAGAAAGAGCTTGCTCTCGCGCTCGGTGAACGGGTCACCGGATACGAGCCTTGAAGCCCACTCTTCCTGGCGTTCGACGCTGAGCGTTTTGGGAGCGGCTTCGGTGGAGGCAAACGCCGCATAGTCCACCAGATGCTTGATCGCGCGCAATGCATTCCCCATACCGCACAGCGTCGGAATTTGACTTAGTGGAGCAAGCACGTCGGGGTGAATCCTGGCTGACAGATTGTTGAAGAACACGACCGGCTTGTGAGCATGGTTGGCGCGCTCGGCAACGGCCTTGGCGAGCTTCTCGTAGATGGCCGCCTGGTCTTCCCCCATTGAAGAAGGACAATCTTGCGAAACTGCAACGATGTGAATCGACGGATCGTTCAGCAATGCGTCCAGGCAGTCGCCGTACATCTTGGTGTCGAATACGCCAACGCCGGTAGCGTCAAGCGGATTGCGTGGCGCCCCGAAGGGGGGAAGCACGGTCCTAAGATGCGCCACGGTCGATTCACAGAGATCCGGCAACACCAGTCCGCAGCGTTCAGCGATGTCGCATGTCATCGCCAGCTCGCCTCCGCTTACGTTGAGCACGCCTAGCCCAACACCTTCAGGCATCAAGCGAGTCGCAGAGAACAGCGCGATCGTCTGGACCAGCTCGTCGTAGTCTTCCACCAACACCACACCATGACGGCGAAAGAACGCCTGCAACGCACTGTCGGAGCTGGCGATCGCGCCCGTGTGAGCGGCACTCGCAGCCGCTCCGGAGACGGAGCGGCCGACCTTCAGCGCCACGATCGGCTTGCCCGCCTTTCGCATCTTCGCCGCGGCGCTGGCAAATGCAGCGGGATCGCGCAGCGTTTCCACAAAGAGCGCCGCCACCTTTGTCGAGGGATCCTGCGCCAAGTAATCAAGGTACTCGGGAATATCTGTTACCGCCCCGTTTCCGAGGGACACCAGATGGCTGAACTTGAAGCGATTCAGACTGCTCAAGGCGATGCAAGCCGAACCCGAATGCGAGATGAGCGCGATGTCCCCGGGTTCCAAGCCTTCCGGTACAGCGGCGCTGTAGAGAGCCACACCCTGCGCAACGCTGAAAATGCCAAGGCAGTTCGGCCCGCATAGATTTATCTGGTTATCGCGGCAAAACGAACCAATCTCAGCCTGCAAAGCGGCTCCGCGCTCACCCGTTTCAGCAAATCCGCTTGCGTAGAGCACGGCGCTGCGCGCTCCCGCTGCATGCGCACTTTTGAGGGCCTCGAGCGCCTTGTCCGCGCTCAGGGCAATGACGACGCAATCCACCGGTTCTGGCAGCGAATCCACGCCTCGATGGCAGGGTAGACCCAGAACTGATTCCGCGCTGGGGTGAATGGGATAGATGGCCCCTCCGTACCCGACGCGAAGGAGGTTCTTGATAACGGTGTTGCCCATCGTGTCGGGGCGCGGCGACGCACCCAGCACGGCGATGGACTTGGGATTCATCAGTGAAGACAGGTAGTGCAAAAAGCAGGCTCCCGAGCTATCCATTCGAGACACGATTGTCACGATGCGGCGACTCTAGTGAGCGGTCCTATGCGGGTCAATCACAGTTTTTCGGCGCCAACGTACTAATTTTTGAAACACGCTAACGCGGTCCGAACACTAGAATTTACCTACCGAGGAGCGCTGCAACGATCGCACTCGCCAATGCGCGCGAGGCCGGTCTGTCAGGCTCGGAAGGCTGCCAACGACCGGCGGCTGCAACTGCGCTCACCGACAGGGTGCGGTGAGCCTCGGCGTTCATCAGGCTCTGGCGGCAACCCACTAGAAGGAGCAATAGGATGAACGAGAAAGTGACGTCGATGCGTGCGGCAGACCGCGTCGTAGCTGACATCAAGTTGGCCGATTGGGGCCACAAGGAGCTTCGCATCGCCGAGACGGAAATGCCTGGCCTGATGGCGATCCGGGACGAGTTCCTGGGACAGCAACCCCTCAAGGGGGCGCGTATCGCGGGGTCTTTGCACATGACCATCCAGACCGGGGTGCTGATAGAGACGCTGCAAGCGCTTGGCGCCACCGTCCGATGGGCCTCATGCAACATCTTCTCCACCCAGGACCATGCCGCAGCTGCCGTGGCCTCCACTGGCACCCCTGTGTTCGCCGTCAAGGGTGAGACATTGGAGGAATACTGGGACTACACCCACCGCATCTTCGACTTCGGTGGCGCGCGCGGAGACCCCGATGAAGGTCCGAACCTGATACTCGACGACGGGGGCGACGCTACCCTCCTCATGCACCTGGGGACCAGAGCGGAAACGGATCGCAGTGTCATTTCCAAGCCGACGAGTTCCGAGGAACGCATCCTATTCGCAGCGATCGAACAAAGATTGAGCAGCGATCCGACGTGGTACAGCCGCCGCCTGCGCAACATCATAGGTGTGACAGAGGAGACGACCACGGGTGTCTTGAGGCTTAACGATATGAGCGCAAAGGGGGAGCTCGCCATTCGCGCTATCGCCGTGAATGACTCCGTCACCAAGAGCAAGTTCGACAACACCTACGGCTGCAGAGAATCGCTGGTGGACGCGATCAAGCGCGCTACCGACGTCATGATCGCAGGCAAGATCGCCGTGGTCGCCGGCTTCGGCGGCGTAGGAAAGGGTTGCGCGCAGGCGCTGCGCGCCCTCAGTGCTCAGGTCTGGGTCACGGAAGTGGACCCGATCAATGCGCTGCAGGCAGCTATGGAAGGGTATCGAGTAGTGACGATGGACGAGGCGGCAAGCCAAGCCGACATCTTCGTGACCGCAACGGGGAACCGCGACGTCATTACATACGAACACATGAGCCGCATGAAGGATCAAGCCATCGTCTGCAATATTGGGCATTTCGACAACGAGATCGACGTCGCCTCTCTCGCAGAATGTCAGTGGGACGAGATCAAGCCTCAGGTCGATCATGTAGTCTTCCCCGACGGCAAGAGGATCATCCTGCTCGCCAAAGGCCGTCTGGTGAACCTGGGTTGCGCGACCGGCCACCCGAGCTTCGTGATGTCAGCCAGCCTCGCCAATCAGACGCTTGGCCAGATTGAGCTCTTCACCAGGCAGGAAGCCTATGAGAAGGGCCGGGTGTACGTGCTCTCGAAGCTCCTGGACGAGAAAGTCGCACTGTTGCATCTCGCCAAGCTTGGCGCCTCGCTGACCCAGCTCTCCGACGTGCAGGCGGCATACATCGGAGTGGACAAGGCTGGTCCGTTCAAGTCCGAAGCGTATCGCTACTGAAGGCGCGTCGACCAGGGGCGCAGCGATCCTCGCCCACTGGGTGGCTCAATAGCCGCGGTCAACGTCCACTGCAAACTCGGGCACATTCCCGCGTCGCACACAGTCAAGATTCAGCAGGGTCTGACGCGCAATCTCCAGGGTGCTGGCGCGGGTCGCCATGTGAGGCGTGATCAATACCTGCTCCTGGTCCCAGAACGGGTGTTCCGGCGGCAGCGGTTCCTGCATGAATACATCCAGAGTGGCGCCGGCGATATGTCCGGAGCTCAATGCAGCCAACAGGTCAGCCTCGTTCAGGTGAGCACCGCGCCCCACATTGATGACATGCGCACCTTCTGGCAACCTGGAAAACAGTGAGGCACAGAGGAAGCCACGAGTCTCGATAGTAAGAGGCAACAGACATACTAGCGTGTCGCATGCTGCCAGAAAGTCATCCAGTTGAGTTGCCCCGTGGTAGTGGGCCACGTATGCTGGCAGGTCTGCCTTTGCGCTATTGCTCCAGCCTCGCACGCTGTATCCCATCGCATTCAACGCGACTGCGCAGGCACGTCCCATCTGGCCCATTCCCGCAATGCCGACGGTGTGGCTGATGGTGGGACAAGCCTCGAACTTCAACCAATGGCGGTCTGAGCGTGCTCGCAGGACCACGTCCATGCGGCGATGACGATGCGCCACAGCCCAGGAGACGTACGAGACCATTCCGGTGGTCGCGCCCGGATCCACGATACGGCAGACCGGGACGCCACGCGGCAGTTCAGCGTCGATCTCGAGATGATCGATACCCGCGCCGAGCGACTGGATCAGGACAAGGCGCGGCAAAGAAGCGCATACGCCAGGCGGCGGCGACCAGCATGCGACAGCTTCGATGTCCTCCAGCCTTCCGAGTTCAGGCCATGCCCGTACATCGATGTCCGGGCGGAGTGCGCGAAAAGCAGCGATCAGCGAGGTGTTGTCGCCGCAGCGCAGGATGGCGATGCAAGGCGGCTTGGATGTGGTCGACATGAAGGCACGGTGGAAAACCAGGAGCGGTCGCTTCAGCGCTTCACGGCGGCCACGGCACGCACAGCTGCGCACAGACGCTCGACGAAGATGGCGGCAGCGGAAGGCAAGCTGCGGTCCGCATGAACGCTCACGTTCAGCGGCCACCGGTCGAGACCTTGACCACGCAGCGGGACGTACTTCATGCGGGCCGGCGCCTGGTGATCGCCGAAGTACCTGTCCACGATGGCAACGGCCAGCCCAGCCCCGGCTGAGGCCCGCATAAGCTCGAAAGAATTGGTCACGAGCAAGCCGCGTGGTCGAATCTTCGCCTTGGCGAACATGCGAACATAGCTCTCTCGGATAGTGAGAGACGCATCCGGGAGCGCGATGTCCTCGCCTGCGCACTCTGAAATATCAACGTAGTCGCGCTGTGCGAAGGGGTGGCTTCGCGCGACCAGGAGGCATGGTGTGGTCATCGCCTGTGCGACAACCGACACATTGAACGTGTCGGGCGTGATGTAGGACAAGGACACATCGATGTGCTGATTGGCCACCATCTCGGTCAGTTTGTTGCCACCGGCGACGGTCACCTCAAAGGTGATGCCTGGGTACTCGGCATGGAAGCGCTGCAGAAATTGCGGCACGAAATCTCGAGTGAAGGATTCAGAAATGCCGAGCTTGACTTTGCCGCGTCGGACGGCTTTAAGCGACTGGATATCATCGCGGACAGCTTCGAGGCCCGCTTCGAGGGCCATCGCGTACTTGAGCACCACCTCCCCCTCAGGCGTAAGCTTGGCGCCCTTCTGCCCGCGATGGCGCTCAAGCAACTCAGCGCCGAGTTCTTCCTCCAGCAAATGGATCAACCTCGAGATCGCGGAAGCCGCCACATGCAACTCCTCTGCGGCGCGACGCATCGATCCTGCCTTTACCACGCCGACGAAGTACTTGAGCGCATTGCTGCTCACCAGACGCAGCTCAGCTTTCCATTCGTACCGTTCCTCTCGTTTGAACGACTTGGGGTTCGTGTTCATGAAGGCAGCAATCCGACTTCCGGCCTCGAAGAGGCGAGCAGAAGCGAAGTGTCCAGTTCGCCGACCTCGCGCACTCCCACCTGCCGCAGCACCCGCAGCAGTTCATCTGCCAGGATGTCGATCGCCTTTGTAGCCCCTTTCTTCCCGCCGGCGGCGACGCCATAGAGCGTCGGCCTGCCGACAAAAACGAAGCTCGCCCCGAAGCAAAGTGCCAGTGCCACGTCGGCCCCCCTGCGCACGCCGCCGTCCATCATCACGGGGAGCGCCGATCCAACAGCAGCGCGTACGGCGCGCAGTGCCGTAAGAGAACTGGCAGCCCGATCCAGCTGGCGTCCACCATGGTTGGAAACAATGATGCCGTCGACGCCATGTCCGACCGCCTGTCGGGCATCGTCAGGATGCATGATTCCCTTGAGTATGAGCTTGCCGCCCCACCGCCGCCGGAACTCCTTGATGTCGGTCCAGGTGACCTGGGCCGGAGACTGTGTACGAACGAAGTTGGCCACCTGCATGGGACTTGCCTGCCTCCCTGCATACGGCCTCCAGTCCTCGAAGAAAGGCAGACCACCGTTGTTCAGGAAGCGCAGCAGCCAACCGGGATGCAGAAGCGCCTCCATGGTCGCGCGCGAGTTGTGCTTCCAGGGCAATCCGAACCCGTTGCGCAGGTCACGTTCGCGCTTCGAACCCACGGGAATATCGACGGTGACCACAAGATGGTCGATACCGACGCGCGCCGCCCGATCGATCACATCGAGGGCGATGCTCTTGTCCTTCGACGGATAAAGCTGCAACCATGTCTGCCTCAGCCCGTGATGGCATGCGTCCTCCAGCGAGGTATTGCTGACCCCAGACAAGATGAACGGAATGCCGCGCCCTGCAGCGGCGCGAGCTAACATCAGGTCTGCGCCGGGCCGGAGCAAGCCCGCAAAACCTGTTGGGGCAATCCCGAAGGGCTGCTCATAGGTCCGCCCGAACAGCTTGGTCGTGCCTCGCGCCTCCTCCACATCTCGGAGATAGCGCGGGACGAATGCGTGCTGGGCGAAGGCGTCCACATTGCGATTCAAACCGGTCTCGTCCTCGACGCCACCATCGAGGTAGTCATACAAGAAGCGCGGAAGCGTACGTCGTGCGAGACTTCGCAGATCGGCAATCGACAGGGCAGTCTCCAGGCTGCGGCGCATCAGATACACACAACAGACCGTGTGTCACGGTAGTGCCCCGCGGACATCACAAGATGTCGCCAGACATCGCTCACCAGTTCGCGCACTTCTCGGCAGCTTGTCGAATTGACGAGACGTCAAACTGATTGGCGCGCCGGTAGAGATCCGCATCGTGGATCATCAGAGAGCTCGCCGGCACGGTGCGCGCGATCTGCCCCGACTTGAGCATGTACTGCTCCAACCGCGTCACGGCAGCGCCATCTACATTGCCCCAGTACTTGCCGCCACCAATGTTGTAGCCATCTCGGAAAGAGTCGAGCTGTGCTTTGAGCAGATTGGTGTCCCACTGGGCCAGCATCGATGGGTCGACCGGACCTGTGCTTTTGGTATTCGGCCAGTCCTTCCACTGGATGCGGCGGACGCAGTCAGGATTGGCGAATGCGAATTCCGACGCCTTGGCCATCCCTCTGACAATGGCCTCAACCATCTTTGGATCGGCCTCGATCGTCTTCGACATCGCCGCAATGCTGAAGTCGGGAAGGGTTCTCCAATCTTCTCCGCGCAGGTATCTCATCTTGAGGCCTGCGTTCTCGAAGCCCGCCATCGCGCTTGCCCAGAACATGAGCCCCTGCACGCGCCCACTCTTGAGCGCGTCGATTGCTGGCGCGCCGCCACCCGTGGCTACAAACTTGACATCCTTGTCCGGATCGATGCCCTTGTCCTTGAGATAGGCGCGCAGAATAGCCACGCCCCCCGACCCCAGCCCAAAGACACCAATCGTCTTGCCCTTGAAATCTGTGATGGAACGAAGCGGTGAGTCTTCAAGCACGCCGACGCTCCAATCGATCACACCGTGGTTGGTCACGAACTTGACCGGCTGGTTGTTAAGCGACTGGGCCTGCACTGCGACGCTGGCGTTAATTTGCGCGAAATCCGCCTGGCCGGCAATCAGCAGCGCGATCGTCTGAGCGGGCGGCGCCAGCGGGGTGATCTCTACATCGTAGCCCTCATCGCTCCAGTAACCCAATGCAAGCGGAAGGTTCAGTGTGGGATAAGAGATGTTGAGCACCTGCGTGCCCACAACGATCCTGACCTTCTTCTTTGGAGTTTGCGCAGTGGCTTGGGTGCTCGCAAGTACCGCGAAGGCTCCGATCAAGACACCTAACCATCTGACTGCTTTCATGAACATAATAGGTACACCAGTGAGAGAAATCAGGCCAACCAGAACTTGTCTAGGCCAGCAACGAGCTCGTTCTTTCGGTTCGTCGAGGCGAACGAGCCCTGGAATCCATTGCGCAGCAATGAATAGACGTCGCCGTCCGACAACTGGAGCGCTGAAGCCACAGCCACCAGGTTGTCGTTCATGTAGCCGTTGAAATACGGCGGATCATCGGTGTTCACGCTTACCCTGCAACCTGCGTCGAGCAACGTTTTCAGGTTGTGCTGCTCCAGCGAAGGGAAGACATTCAGACAGATATTGGAAAGCGGACACACCGTCATTGGGATCTGATCGGCGGCCAGGCGCTCGATTAGTCGCGGGTCATCCTGTGCCGTCACGCCATGATCGATGCGATCGGCACCTACGACGTCCAGTGCCTCCCAGATGTAGCTCGGGGGACCCTCTTCGCCGGCATGTATGGTGATTGGCCATCCCATGTTCTTGGCTTGGCGGAACGCCCGCTCAAACTTCGAGGGCGGATTTCCCTTCTCCACTCCACCCAGGCCGACCGCGACGAATGACTCCTTGAACGGACGGGCGGCCTCCAATGCCTCGAAGGCCTCTGCTTCGGTGCGATGGCGTTGCAGCCCGAAGATGAGCTTGGCATCAATGCCGAAGTCAGCGCGCGCATCCGCGATCGCTTCCGCCACGCCGCCGAGCACGGTATCCAATCCGATGCCACGCTCAATATGGCTCTGGGGAGACATGTAGAACTCCACATAGACCACCCGGTCTTCTGCAGCACGCTTCAGTTGCGTGTAGGTGACTTCGTAGAAATCCAATCGGGTGACCAGGACGCCCAAAGCGGAGTAGTACAGCTGCAGAAACCCAGATAGGTCCTTGAAGTTGTAGGCCGCTCGTACTTCCTCGGCGTTCTCGTAAGGAACCTTGATGTGATTTCGCGCGCTCAGAGCCATCAGCGTCTCGGGGCCGATAGTGCCCTCGAGGTGAACATGCAGTTCGGCCTTCGGTGCATGAAGGATCTTTGACTGCAACGAGCTTAGATGCGATTGCGTGGTGGGTTGAGTCATCTCAATGGCCTTCCGGGAAGGATCTATGTCTTGATATTAGGGACTGCCGAGCTTGCCGGGGTTAGCATTTTTCGGGGGCGGCGTTCGTAAAAGTCGCACACCTCCGTTGCTCGGACCGCATGCTCCATGACGCGCCCTGCGACTGATCGCAGCCCCACCAGAACCGGCGCGCCACGTTAATCTGCTTCTACGCAGACTTCCGTTTGATGCCGCTGTCGATGGCGGAGAGGTGACCTCAAGGCGAGGAAACGATGATGCTGTGCGACCGCCGAGGCCCAATGGTCAGCATTTTTAGATCACAGCGATTGCATTGTTGGCACGGTCGCCAGCAGGGTCCCCCGCCCATCCGATTGCAGTGGGCGCGTTGCCGTTTCCGCCACGGTGCGTCAAGTTTTCTCTGCTTGTCGCCAAGATGCACGAACGCATACTGACCTCACCTGCCGGGCTGCCCGACGGACATTGAGTCCACCGCGGTTCGAGCTAGAAAAGGAATGATCAGAATGCGCAACATCAAGACTGAAAAACTCAAGCTCGGCGGCCTGTTTCACCCGACCGGCAACCACGTCGCTTCATGGCTGCATCCCGATACGCAACTTGATGCGGGATCGAACTTTCGCCACTACGTCGAGCTCGCACACCTCGCTGAAAAGGGCAAGTTCGACCTCATGTTCCTTGCAGACGCCGCCGCAGTGCGCGGCGGCGACCTCGAAGCTCTCAGTCGGTGGCCTCAGTACATGGCGTATTTCGAGCCCACCACACTCTTGGCGGCGTTAGCGGCCGTAACCAGCCACATCGGCCTGGTGGCAACTGCCACCACTTCCTACAACGAGCCCTACAACATCGCCCGACGCTACGCGTCGCTCGATCACATCAGTGGGGGCCGTGCGGGCTGGAACGTGGTGACGTCGTCGAACCTTGACGAAAGCAAGAATTTTGGGCACGAAGAGCACCTTCAGCACGGTGACCGCTATGCGCGCGCGAAGGAGTTCGCTTCAGTGGTACGCGGCCTGTGGGACAGTTGGGAAGACGATGCCTTCGTGCGGGATCGCGAGAAGCAACGCTACTTCGAGCCAGCCAAGCTCCACGTCCTAGGTCACAAGGGGACGTACTTTTCGGTCAGGGGGCCCCTCAACATCTCGCGTCCGCCCCAAGGTCACCCGGTGATTGCGCAGGCTGGCTCTTCAGAGCCCGGCAAAGAACTGGCCGCCGAGACTGCAGATATCGTCTTCACCGCCCAGGGCGATCTTGAGGGGGCCAAAAATTTCTACAGTGACCTCAAGAGCCGCATGTCAAAGTTTGGACGCGATCCGCAGTCCTTAAAGATCATGCCGGGCCTGAACCCCATCGTCGGGCGCACCGAGGGTGAGGCCAAGGAAAAACACGCCTACCTGCAGTCGCTAATCCATCCTTCGGTCGGCCTTGAGCTGCTTTCGAACGCAATCGGAGGTGTGGACCTCAAGGGCATCGACATCGACAAGCCTTTGCCCACCGACTTCCTGGATCGAGACACCAACACCAGCAAGAGTACCCTTGAAGGGGTCATGAAGATGGCTCAGCGCGACAACCTGACCGTGCGCCAGCTTTACGAGCGATTTGCCGGCGCCCGCGGCCAGCGCACGCTCGTCGGGACTGCCGAGCAGATCGCCCTCGACATGAGGCACTGGTTCGAGTCCGCCGCCGTGGACGGCTTCCTCATTCAGCCCGCCGACCTGCCTAACGGGCTGAAGGACTTCGTACACGAAGTCGTACCGGCACTCCAGCACATGGGCGTCTTCCGGACCGAGTACGAGGGCACTACCCTGCGAGAGAACCTCGACCTGCCTAGACCTGCGAATCAGTTCACCGCAGCGACGACCAACGCGTATAGGCATGATCAGGACTGATATCAAACCTCGGGTTCAATGTGCCACATGGCGGGAGCGGTGTGCATTGCCACCGTCGACGGCGACCGCAAGCGTATAGACATGGGCGCCACCTCTGAAGCGTCTCCACCGGTGGTTCACCTTCGCCTTGGCGTGTAGCAACAAGGTGGAGCCCCGCCACCCCGTTCCACGCTTGCGGGATTGACACGAGCGGCTCTGTCGCTGCTGCTCGCTGTCAGGATCATCACGATTGCTTTACTCATCCGATGCGCAAGCCACTTTTCTGCAAAGTCATGGCTTCACGCCCGTTCGAGACACACACTGTGCAAGTGTCGCGGTCGTCCGGAGCCTTCACTGCGCAAGTTGATCTTCTTGTCTATAGCGACTGCTGATGCCGCATGTCGGCCTAGCTAAAGTCCGACAAAGCCGAGAGAATGACGCTCCTCATACCGATGCCCGTCCATGAAGATGCTCTTATCTCCGTTAATGCGCTACATCTGCCAGGTTGCGGAAGATGGATCGATCCGAAAGGCTTCCGAGTATCTTCACATTTCAGCATCGGCGATCAATCGCCAGATCATCAATTTCGAAGAGCTGATCGGCGCGCCCATCTTCGAGCGCTTGCCTCGGGGGATGAAGCTGACAGACGCCGGACGCGTTATCTACGGCATCATCAAGGACTTCGAGAAAGTCTCCGACGCCGCGGTGTCTGAAGTCAGCGCGATCAAGGGTAAGTACAAGGGACACGTCGCCATCGGCACCATCCAGACCTTGGCAGGAGATTTCTTTGCGGAATTTCTAGCCTCCTCGCGCAAGGAAAACCCCGATGTTTCATTTTCCCTGTTCAGCGGCAACACCGATGAGATTGTGCGCAAGATTGTCGGGAATGAGTTGGACATTGGCATCTGTTGGGAGCCACCTGAGCAGGTGCCCGTCGAGAAGCTAAGGGTCTACTCAATGGAGATCGGCATTGCGATGCATCCGTCGCACCCGCTCGCGCAGGAGCATGACCTGTCGCTCCAGGAGTGCCGTGACTTTCCAATCATCTTTCCATCTGGCGGCATGGAGATCAGAAAACTTCTGGACCGAATCAACGTTGGACGGCAAACAAGCATATCGCCAGCAGTCACGACCAATGCAATGCCGCTGATTCGATTGCTCGCGCTCTCAGGCACCGGCGTCGCAGTCACAACGCGTATCTCAGTTGCGAGCGACGTTTCAGCCGGGGCGCTCATCTTCAAGACGTTGCGCGATGTGGGCACCCAACACCTTAGACTGGCAGTTCTGCACCGCCAGGCATTGTCATTGCCTTCAGCCGCGCGCATGCTGTGCACTGCAATCCTGCACGCGCTCGATGACTATCTGGGACCAGCGCCACACGACATATGAGGCACTCCCGGTCGCGGCTGGTTAATATGCGCACTGCTACGAGCCGATAGGCGCAACTGTCAGAGTATTCGACGCCGCTGCGGGCAGTTCTGCGGGACCCGATCACGGACCGCAACCAGCGCAATCTCATCCGGTTACTTCGCGCTTTTCATTTAGGCCGAGAGCCGATCGTGAAGCTCTTGAAGGACCTCGCGCGCAACGGCTACGCTCTGCTCAGAGAGACCCGCCATCTGCTGTCTCTCGAAATTGCTGAAATCCGACATCAGGGACGCCAGTAAGGCGTCGCCCTTGCTCGTCAGAGCATACACTTCGCTTTGGCAAGCAATGCACCCCCTCTTTTCAAGCGATGCAAGCGCGTCCCTAGCGGAGGGCGGAGGAAGGGATGAGCTTTCGACGATCTCGTCGAATGAGCGCGTCCTCCCATCTCGCAAGGCGAACAATGTGAATCCTTGCGGCAGGTCTACGCCACGGGACTGGCGAAACTGTTCGAAGAGCGCCGCAAACCCGACGCCTAGAGATGCAACGAGCCGGGTAAACCGCAGGTCGTCTGGCGATTTGTACTTGCCGACGAAAGCCGTTCCAGTGCGCTCTCGTGACTCCTCATGCTGCAGGGTGCCTGGATGGTCCTCGGCTATTGCGTATCGACCCTGAGCGAATACCAAGGCGCTCGCTGCAGCTCGCGCAAAGTGGACCACGCGGCCAATCAGCAGCACATGGTCTCCTGCATCGTGGAACGCCTCCGTCGTGCATTGCAAAATTGCTGCTGCACCGGGGATCAACGGTGCGCCGAGCAGCCCGGGCCGCCAGTCGATACCCGCAAACTTGTCTTCCATCTTGCTTGCAAACCTTTGCGACAGATCAATCTGATCCGAAGCAAGTATGTGAACGGTGAAGGCCGTGGCCGAAACGAACGCGTCGAAGCTACGCGAGCTTCTTGAGATTGACCACAGGATCAGCGGAGGATCCATGGAGAGCGATGAGAAGGAATTTGCAGTGACGCCAACTGGTCCACCGACGCCGTTGCCGGTAATAACCGTCACTCCAGTAGAGAACTGTCCGAGGCAACGCCGAAAGGCTCGTAGGTCTTGAGCGGGATCACCCTGTTCTGTGATTTGCTTGTCTACTAAGTTGCTCATGGAATTTTCCGTGAAGGATGCTTACCTGCGGGCTTCAGTCGAAGCAGGCGGACAGAGAGTGGGCAGTGAATGGAAGCTTGCAGTCGACGGACATTAAGGCGCCGGCACTCAAACTGCGGGGGTTCACTCGTTGTCGAATCATGTCTTGCAAGCTGCGGGCGTTCAATCGCTATATTCAGTACACATCGAACCGTTTTTTGCAACGCTCGCAGATGCCTCGCGTCGGTATAAAGTGAGCCCGCGGCCCGGCTCATCCCATCGTATTGAGCGCCGCGAACTTCCGAGTGAAGAGGCGCGCCCATGCGTCGGCATCCGAGGGTGAACAGCCCCAAGCGCTACGAACGCGGCTCGATGGCGCTCACGGGCAACTTGCCGGTCACGCAGTGGGCCGGCGCCTTCGCCGACGATCAGACGCTGACGGCGGCGACTCTCGGTGTTGTAGACGGCGATCGAACGGAGATCGACGCGCCGAGCAGGCAGCGAAGATCAACATCCAATTGAGGACGATTGCAACGCCGCCGAAAGCAGCCCAGGCAAGGCCTCGGCCGGTGAGTGCCGGAGAGGGTCCTCTTGATCGCGCAGACGATCAACAGCGTTACCCCTCCGAATACCAGCACCAGAAGAGCCAGGATGCGCCATCGGTGTGTCAAGCGATCCAGCAATGCAGTCGTCATCTTCGGATCACCGAAGACGCTCGCCCACTCTCCGAAGCTTAGATTGGTGGTGATAACCACGCTGGTTCTTTCGTACAGCTTGTGGAGAGCAGGTGGAACAGGAGTGCGCCTCCGGACTCGCTAAGGGTAGGCAGCCCAGTTCATCCAGGATTGTGTGGGATCTGGGTGGCTTGGGCCGCCTGGGCGTGGCCGGGGCTGCCCAGGGTTGGGGACTAGGCGCTCGATAGCGCTCAGCGGCGTCCAACCAAATGCATGCCAGAAATGGGCCTGCTGGGGCCATTTGGTTGCAACCCGCGTGGTTACCCGGTTACTGGCGGAGAGTGTGAGATTCGAACTCACGGACGGTTGCCCGTCGGCAGTTTTCAAGACTGCTGGTTTAAACCACTCACCCAACTCTCCGGGCAGTCGGCATTTTAGCCGCTGGCTTCATCCGACCCGTCGCGCCCGGCACCAGCGCGCGCGGGCAGCCAGCCGCGCAGCACCAAGTCCACCACGCCCTCGGCCCAGGCGCGGCGCTCCTCGGGTCCTGCCAGGGGCTTGGAGATGAAGAAGCGCACCCCGCCGAAGGCCAGGGTCGAGAGCTGCACAGCGGCCAGTTCGGGATCGGGCACGTGCAGCTTGCCGCCACGGTTCGCCTCGGCCAGGTATTCGACCACCGGGGCAAGCACATAGCTGTTCTCGGCGTACAGCGACTTCGCGAGCTCCGGAAAACGCACGGCCTCGGCGATCACCAGGCGCAGCAAGGCAAGGGTCTGCGGGTCGGTGGCGCCCAGGTACATGCGCTCGACGAGGTCGAGCAGCACCTGTCTTTCATCGGCATCCGAGCGCACGAGCGTGGACTGCATCGTCTCGCGGGCGCTGCTCACGGCGCGATGGACGACCTCGCGGAACAAGGCCTCCTTGTTCTCGAACTGGCGGTAGATGGTGATCTTGGCGACGCCGGCATCGCGCGCGATGGCCTCGATGCTGGTGGCGGCGTAGCCGTGCTCGAGGAAGGATTTCAGCGCAGCGGCAAGGAACGCTTCGCGCAACGCCGCCGCCTGTTCGGGGCTGGGACGGCCGCGGGCACGGCGCTTGATGACTTCTTCTTCCGGCAGGTTTCGGGTCGGCATGGCGGCGCTGGTGGTCTCAGCTCTCGGGAAGGAAGATGGCCTGCAAGTCGCTCAGGAAGTCCAGGCCGCGGGCGGTGGGCCACACGCGGGCGAGATCGCGTTCGATCAATCCCTTGCGCTCAGCCTCTTCGAGCCCGCGCTGGATGGCGGTGACGGCCAGGCCGGTGCGCTCGCCGAACTGCGCCAGCGTAAACCCGTCCTTCAGGCGCAAGGCATTGAGCATGAATTCGAAGGGCAACTCGGCGATCGTGACCTCATCACTCTGCGCGACTGCGCGGGCGGCGAGCGCGTTCTCCATGTAGAGGCGCGGGTCGCGAAAGCGGACCTGGCGCACGATGCGATGGGCAAAGCTCAGTTTGCTGTGCGCGCCGGCGCCGATGCCGAGGTAGTCGCCGAACTGCCAGTAGTTGAGGTTGTGCGCGCAGCGGTGACCGGCGCGTGCGTAGGCGGAGATCTCGTAGCGTTCCAGCCCACGCTGCGCGGTGCGCTCGGTGATGCGGTCGAGCATGTCGTAGGCGGCATCGTCCTCCGGCACCTTGGGCGGGAACTTGGCGAAATAGGTGTTGGGCTCGATCGTGAGGTGGTAGACCGAAAGATGCGGCGGCGCGAGCGCCAACGCCTGGTCCAGGTCGGCATCGAGCTCGTCGGCGCTCTGCCCCGGCAACGCGTACATGAGGTCCAGATTGAAGGTGTCGAAGGCCTGCGCCGCCTCCTCGACCGCCGCGATGGCCTGGGCCCGGTCATGCACCCGGCCGAGCGCCTTCAGGTGCGCGTCGTTGAAGCTCTGCACGCCCACCGACAGGCGTGTGACGCCCGCGGCTCGGTAGCCACGGAAGCGGTCGCGCTCGAAGGTACCGGGATTGGCCTCCAGCGTGATCTCGCAGTCGGGAGCCAGCTTGAGCCGGGCCCGGAGGTCACCGAGCAGGCGGTCGATGGCGGCCGGCGAGAACAGGCTGGGGGTGCCGCCCCCGAGGAAGATGCTGTGCACGCTGCGGCCCCAGACCAGCGGCAGGGCCGCGTCGAGGTCGGCGATCAGCGCGTCCAGGTAACGCTGCTCAGGCAGCGGTGCCTCGCCGCCGTCGCTCCGCCACTCGTGCGAATTGAAGTCGCAGTAGGGGCATTTGCGCAAGCACCAGGGCAGGTGCACGTAGAGCGAAAGCGGCGGCAGCGCCGACAGCTGGAGGGGCCCTGGGCGCATCCAGTGCAGCACGTCGTTCGCGCGATCGACATCGGCGCTGCGCGGCTGCGCGGGCTCTGCGGTGATCGGCAGAAAAAGGGTCACAGCCATCGCTCCCGCATCAACGCCAGCATCGCTCGCGCTGCCTGGCCTCGATGACTGTGGGCGTTCTTCAGCTCGGGCGGGAGCTGGGCAAAGGTCTTGCCCAGCTGGGGCAGCCACATCACCGGGTCGAACCCGAATCCGTTCTCGCCGATCGGCTCACGCGTGATCTGGCCCGCGGCGCGGCCAACGGCGATCAGCGGCTCGGGATCTTCGGGGCTGCGCAGTGCCACGAGCGTGCTGACGAGCGCGGCGCGGCGATTGTCGAGGCCCGCCATCTGCTCGAGCAGCGCGCGAACATTGTTGGCGTCGCCCTTCTCGTAGCCGAAGCGCGTAGCGTAGTAAGCCGTGGCCACGCCGGGCAGGCCGCCGAAAGCGTCGACGCAAAGGCCGGCGTCGTCGGCCATCGCGGGCAGGCCGGTGGCCGCCGCTGCATGCCTTGCCTTGGCCAGCGCATTCTCGACAAAGGTGAAGAAGGGCTCCTCGGCCTCGCCGACGCCAAGCTCTGCCTGGCGCACGAGCTCGACGCCGAGCGGCGCGAACAACTGCTGCAGCTCGGCGAGCTTGCCGGCGTTGTTGGAGGCCAGGACCAGTTTCATCGGCAATCCGCGGATCGCGCCGTCGCCCAATCAGCCGGCCAGGGCCCGCGCCTGCAGCGCGGTCAATTCAGCGATGCCCTTCTCGGCCAGCAGCAGCAACGCATTCATTTCGTCGCGCGAGAAAGCCGCCCCTTCGGCCGTGCCCTGCACTTCGACAAAATGCCCGGCGCCGGTCATCACCACGTTCATGTCGGTGTCGCAGGCGGCATCTTCGATGTATTCAAGATCGAGCAGTGGCGTGCCTTGCACGATGCCGACGGACACCGCGGCGACGTGGCCCCGGATCGGCGAAGCCGCGAGGGTGCCGGCGGCCAGCAGCTTGGTGACCGCATCCTGCGCAGCCACGAAGGCGCCGGTAATGGCCGCGGTGCGCGTCCCGCCGTCGGCCTGGAGAACGTCGCAGTCGAGATGGATGGTGCGTTCGCCGAGAGCGGCGAGGTCGAAGACGGCGCGCATCGAACGGCCGATAAGCCGCTGGATCTCCTGCGTGCGGCCACTCTGCTTGCCGCGCGCGGCCTCGCGGTCGCTGCGCGTATGGGTGGCCCGCGGCAGCATGCCGTACTCGGCCGTGACCCAGCCCTCGCCGCTGCCGCGCTTGTGCGGGGGCACCTTTTCCTCGACGGAGGCGGTGCAGAGCACGCGCGTCTGGCCAAACTCGATCAGCACCGAGCCTTCGGCATGGATGGTGAACCCACGGGTGATGCGTACGGGACGCAGCTGGTCAGCAGCACGGTCGCCGCTTCGTACGAAAACTGTCATGTCAACCCAGCAAAAGTGGAACGGATCAGGACTTGCGCGCTGCGGAGGAGCGCTTGATGGCTTCGTTGATCTCGGCGATCGACCGCTCGATGGCGTCTTCGTCGAGATCATCGAGCTCGCTGTCGGATGGCATGCCCGCCTGGATGGTGGAGGCAAAGACGCCATCGCTGATGCTGTCGGTGGATACGCCGCGGGTCTGGCCTGTCGCGTCCGGCGTCTCCCATTCGAGCGCGATCAGCGTGACGTTGTCGCTGTGGGTGCCGCCGTTGCGCAGGGCCATTTCGGCGAGATCGGGCGCCACGTCTGACACGGGCTTGCCGGAGGACAGCATGCGCACGAGCAGACTCTCGTCCAGCACGCTCCAAAGGCCATCGGAGCACAGCATGATGCGATCGCCCCGTTGCAGCTGCAACGGAGCCGAGATGTCGAACAAGGGGGTGGTCGGCGATCCCAGGCAGGTCAGCAGCAGGTTGCGGTTGACGATCTCGGCGCCCGTGGCCCCGCCCGTACGCGGCCGCTCGGCGTGGGAGTGGTCGCGCGTGCGGGTCAGCAGCTCGCCGTCGCGAACCACATAGAGGCGGGAGTCTCCGCAGTGGATCCAGGTCGCGGTAGTGCCTTGCAGGACCGCCACCACGACGGTCGTGCGCGGGGTATCGAGCATGCCCTTGTTGCCCGCGTATCGCATGATCTGCTGGTGCGCGGCCATGACAGACGCCGTGAGGAAGGCCTTCACATCCTTCACCATCGGCCGCGCCTCGCGCTGGTACAGCGCTGCGATGGTTTGCAGCGCCAACTGGGCAGCCACCTCGCCTTCGGGATGCCCGCCCATGCCGTCTGCCAGAACGAACAGGCCGGATTCGCGCGTGTAGCAATAGCCCATGCGGTCTTCGTTCTTGAGACGGCCGCCCTTGCGGCTGACTTGAAAGACGGAAAATTTCACAGCGCCCGCCTGAGGAAGTAAGCAACGTGGGAGGTCATCATGCCGGACGGGTAGTCGGAGCCGCCGCTTTGGGGAGGCCCTTCTTCTCGAAGGAGCGCATGTTGTCGATCGACAGCCGCACCTTCTCACTTACCGTGAGCTTGGTGTAGCGACGCTCGCCTTCGCGGCTGAGCTCCTTCTGCAGGGCAAAAACCGATTGCGGCCGCGACAGCGGGTCGAGCGACATGCACCACTCGACCACCTCGATCAGGTTGTCCGAATAGATGCCGCGCAGGCGCGAGAGCGACAGGCCGAGCCGATCCTTCTCGATGCGCTGCGGCGCATCGTTGGGCGGATAGCCCTGCATGCAGGCATAGATGCAGGCGCCGATGGCGTAGATGTCGGTCCAGGGACCCATGGAGGAATCGCGGCGGTACATTTCGGGCGCGGCGAAACCGGGGGTGTACATCGGGCGGATGAAGTTGCCTTCCTTGGAGAGCACTTCGCGCGCGGCGCCGAAGTCGATCATCACGGCGCGATCGTCATCGGTCACAAAAATGTTGGCGGGCTTGATGTCCAGATGGAGCATCTTGTGCTGGTGCACGATTCGCAAGCCGCGCAGGATCTCGTCGAATAGCGAGCGGATGGTGGATTCGCGGAAGACCTTCTGCTTCTTGAGGTCGCGGGCCGTCACGATGAAATCCTGCAAGGTGGCACCTTCCAGATAGTTCATGACCATGTAGACGGTCTCGTTCTCGCGGAAGAAGTTGAGCACGCTGACCACCGAGGCATGCGAGATCTGCGCGAGCGAGCGCCCTTCTTCGAAAAAGCTCTTGAGCCCCAAACGGTAAAGCGACAGTTTCTCAGGAGGGACCTGAGGTGCGAGTTCGCCGGTGCCGCGTGTCGCCAGCGAAGACGGGAGATACTCCTTGATCGCCACCTGCTGGCCGCTGTGGTCGACAGCGAGATAGACCACGCCGAACCCGCCTGCCGAGATGCGGCGCACGACGCGATAACCGCCGATGACCGTATCAGGCAACAAGGGCGAAGGTTTGACCTTTGACATAATCCGGGAGTTTCGCCCGAAGGCGGGAGTGCGGCAAGCGAAGCAGATGCCGTTGTCTCGGGGCGTGCATACCAATTCAAGAGCGAGGCGCGATGCCAGTTTACAGCATGACCGGCTATGCCAGCGGCCAGACCGCCGCGAGCGGCGGTCACCACGACGCCGAGCCGCGAACCGCCGGCGCGGGCCGGCTCGGCGTCGAGATCCGCTCGGTCAACAGCCGTTTTCTCGATCTCACTTTCAAGCTTCCGGAAGAGTTGCGCCAGCACGAGCCCATGCTGCGCGAGCTGCTGGCGCGCCAGCTCAAGCGCGGCAAGGTCGAGTTCCGCGCGGCAATCGAGAGCGGGGCCGCAGCGGGGATCGGTGAGCCCTCGACCAAGCTGCTTCAACGACTCAACGGGCTGCAGGACAGCGTCCGGGCCTGGTTGCCGGCCGCGCGCGAGCTCAGCGTGGCCGACGTGTTGCGCCTGGCGGCCGGTGACACCGCAGCTCGCAGCGATTGGGGCCCGGAGCTTTCCGGGCTGGCGACGAAGACGCTCAAGGGCCTGATGACCGCGCGTGAACGCGAGGGCGCACGGCTGGCCACGATGCTGCAGGAGCATCTCGGCCACCTGCGCGCCCTGGTTGCGCAGGCGCTGCCGCTCGTTCCGCAGCTGGTCGAGCAGCAGCGCAACCGCTTCCTGGAACGCTGGCAGGAAGCCCTGGGCGCGAGCGGCGGCGCGCCGCCGGAAGCCGCCCAGGACCGCGCGCTGGCGGAAGCCACCGCCTTTGCAATTCGCATCGACGTGGCGGAAGAACTCACGCGCCTCGGTTCGCACCTGGACGAAATCGAACGTCTGGTAAAAAAAGGAGGCGAAATCGGCAAGCGCCTCGACTTCCTGATCCAGGAGCTGCATCGCGAAGCGAACACCCTCGGATCCAAGTCGGCAACGCTGGAGCTCACCCGCATCGGCGTGGACATGAAGGTGCTGGTCGAACAGATGCGCGAGCAAGTTCAGAACATCGAGTGACAGGAAAACAGGGAACAGGGAACGCGCGAATGGACTATCCCGGCAACATCTTCGTGGTTGCGGCGCCGAGCGGCGCCGGCAAGTCGAGCTTGGTCAAGGCCCTGATGGAGCTGGACTCTGCGGTGCAGCCGTCGGTGTCGCACACCACACGAGCACCGCGTGGCCAGGAAAAGCACGGCCGCGAATACTTCTTTGTGCCGCATTCGGAATTCGACGCGATGGTGGCGGCCGATGCCTTCGTCGAATGGGCCCATGTGCACGGACAGCGCTATGGCACCTCGAAGAAGGCGATCGAGGATCGCATCGCCCAAGGTGCCGACGTCATCCTGGAGATCGACTTTCAGGGTGCTATCCAGATCCGCAAGACCTTTTCCAATGCGGTGATGATCTTCATCCTGCCACCGAGCTGGGAAGAGCTGCGGTCCCGGCTCGAACGGCGCGGCGAGGACAGCGCCGAGGTGATCGAACTGCGTCTGCGGAACGCCGCCGAAGAGATGGCACGCGCCAATGAATTCGACTTCGTTATAATCAATGAGTTATTTGAGCGTGCGCTTTTTGACCTGAAGGCGATTGTCCACGCTCAGCGGCTTCGGTATTCCGCACAGCGCCGCGCGCGTGCCGACACCTTCGCCGCCCTGAACATCCCCTGATTCCTACCAGGCCTCGCCTGTAAGCCGAAAGACCCAAATGGCCCGCATCACCGTCGAAGATTGCCTGCAACACATCCCGAACCGGTTCCAGCTCGTTCTGGCCGCCACCTACCGGGCGCGCATGCTGAGCCAGGGCCATGCGCCGAAGATCGAGAGCAAGAACAAGCCTGGCGTGACGGCCCTGCGAGAAATTGCCGAAGGCAAGATCGGGCTCGAAATGCTCAAGAAAGTCCCAGGTTGAGCTGACGCAGCCCTGCAACAAATAAGCACCGCAACGCGGTGCTTTTTTATTGCACAAAGACATCTGACCAGTCGCCAAGCTAAAGTGACAAGCATGAGCGCGGTTGTCAAGCCCCAATCAGGTGCCCCGAAAGGCACACCCCGGCCGAGTCCGGCGGCGCTGAATGCAGCTGCCGCCAGCTTCGCCGCGCTCACGGATCGCCTCGACTACCTGAGCGCAGAAGACGTCGAGCAGGTTCGCCGCGCCTACCGTTTTGCCGATGAGGCCCATTTGGGCCAGCTGCGCAACAGCGGTGAACCCTACATCACCCATCCGATCGCCGTGGCCGCTCAGTGCGCGGAGTGGAAGCTCGACGCGCAGGCGCTGATGGCAGCGCTCCTGCACGACGCGATCGAGGATTGCGGCGTCACCAAGTCGGAGCTGATCGAGCGCTTTGGCGCGCCGGTCGCTGAATTGGTCGACGGCCTCACCAAGCTCGACAAGCTGCGCTTCAACACGCGCGAGGAGAACCAGGCCGAGTCGTTTCGCAAGATGCTGCTGGCGATGGCGCGGGACGTACGCGTCATCCTGGTCAAACTGGCCGACCGCACGCACAACATGCGGACGCTTGAGGACGCCCCCCGCGAGAAATGGGCCCGGATCTCCAGCGAGACGCTCGAGATCTATGCCCCGATTGCGCACCGGCTCGGGCTCAACCAGACCTACCGCGAACTGCAGGACCTGTCCTTCCGCCACCTGCGGCCCTGGCGCTACGCGATTCTCGCGAAGGCCGTCGCCAAGGCCCGCGGCCGGCGCCGCGACCTGATCCAGAAGGTGCAGCAGGAACTGGAAACCGCCTTCGCTGCAGCCAGCATGAGCGTGCGGATCGCAGGTCGCGAAAAGACGCTCTATTCCATCTACCGCAAGATGGAAGAAAAACACCTGAGCTTCGCCCAGGTGACCGACATCTACGGCTTTCGCCTCATCGTGCCGTCGGTGATCGCCTGCTATACCGGGCTGGGCATCCTGCACCAGATGTACAAGCCGTTGCCGGGCAAGTTCAAGGACCACATCGCCATCGCGAAGCTGAACGGCTACCAGTCGCTGCACACAACGCTGGTGGGGCCGGCCGGCGTGAGCGTCGAATTCCAGCTGCGCACCGAAGCCATGCACGTGGTGGCCGAGTCCGGGGTGGCCGCCCACTGGCTCTACAAGGCGGCCGAACCGAGCGCGGCGACGGGCGAACGGCTGGGGACCAAGTGGCTGCAGTCCCTGCTCGATATCCAGGACGAAACACGGGACGCTGCCGAATTCTGGGACCACGTCAAGGTCGATCTCTTCCCCGACGCGGTCTACGTCTTCACCCCAAAGAGCCAGATCCTGGCGCTGCCGCGCGGCGCGACGGTCGTCGACTTCGCGTACGCCATCCACAGCAACATCGGCGACCACACTTCGGCCGCTCGAATCAATGGCGACCAGGTTCCGCTTCGTACCGAGCTCAAGAATGGCGATGTGGTGGAAGTCATAACCGCACCCGTTTCAACGCCGAATCCGGCGTGGCTGGGCTTCGTGCGCACCGGCAGGGCACGCTCGAAGATCCGGCACTACCTCAAGACCCTGGCGCACGCCGAGTCGGAAGGGCTGGGTGAAAAGCTGCTTGCGCAGGCCCTGCGCGCCGAGGGTCTCGGGAACCTGCCGGAAGACAACGACGAGCACCAGCAAATCTGGGAAAAGCTCCTGCGCTTCACCGGCAACCGCACGCGCTCGGAGCTGCTGACCGACATCGGCCTGGGAAAGCGCATCGCCACCATCGTCGCCAAGCGGCTGATGGCGCTGCTGGCAGAGCGCGGCGAGAAGCCCGACGCCCTGATGCTGAGCCGCGAGCGCTTCACAGCCCACGAGGCCGTCTCCCAGGGCGCCGTTACGTTGGACGGCAGCGAGAACTCCTCGGTGCGCTTCGCACTCTGCTGTCGGCCCATTCCCGACGATCCCATCGTGGGTTACCTCGGCCATGGAGAAGGCCTGGTGGTGCATACCGAAGCTTGCGGCGTCGGCCAGCGCCTGCGGCACAAGGACAGCGAACGGTTCTTCGCCGTCGAATGGGCGGACGAACCGGTGCGCACTTTCGAGACCGGCGTGGTCATCACGGTGCGCAACGACAAGGGTGTCCTGGCGCGCGTCGCCGCCACGCTGGCGGATGCCGAGGCCGACATCACGCACGTGGAGATGGCCGACGAGACGCCGCAGGACTCCACCGACCTGCGCTTCGTGATTGCGGTGCGGGACCGC
Source organism: Variovorax sp. PBS-H4 (assembly GCF_901827205.1). Taxonomy (NCBI): domain Bacteria; kingdom Pseudomonadati; phylum Pseudomonadota; class Betaproteobacteria; order Burkholderiales; family Comamonadaceae; genus Variovorax; species Variovorax sp. PBS-H4. The sequence continues at coordinate 5,305,723 of NZ_LR594675.1, forward strand.
ACCCATCTTGAAGCCGTACTGCGGGCGGCGCGGCGCACTCCCTCCGTGCTCGCCGCAGCGCGGACCGTTCCGGCGCCCTGAGCCTCAGCCCGCCGCGGGCGACGCCGGTGGATAGCTGACCGACAGCACCTCGATCTCGTGCACGCCCCCGGGCGTCGCCAGCTTGACCACATCGCCTTCACGCGCCTTCAGCAGTGCCCTGGCGATCGGGGAAATCCAGCTCACCTGCCCGTGCGCGCTCTCGGCTTCATCGATGCCCATGATGGTCAGCTCCCGCTCGTCGCCGGTCTCGTCAGCGTAGCGAACCGTGGCACCGAAGAAGATCTGATCGCGGCCATGGTGGACCGAGGGGTCCGTCACCTCGGCCACCTCGAGGCGCTTCGTCAGGAAGCGGATGCGCCGGTCGATCTCGCGCAGGCGCTTCTTCCCGTAAAGGTAGTCGCCATTCTCGGATCGGTCGCCGTTCTTGGCCGCCCAGTGAACCGCCTCGACCACCTTGGGCCGCTCGACGTCCATCAACGCAAGCAACTCGTCGCGCAGACGCGCATAACCTTGCGGGGTAATGTAGTTCTTGCCGCCGACGGGAAGCGGCGGCATGCCGGCCGTGCCGTCGTCGTCATCGTCCGCGTCGTTCTCTTTGGTGAATGCCTTGCTCATGGCTTGAAGCTCCAAAGGAAGCCTGCAACTCTCGCGGCAGGTTTTTCTTGATCAGAGTGCGGTTGCGGTTCGAACCCCACGGTCCCTCGGTTCGTAGGCAGCGCCGCTCTCGCGAGGCGCTGATTTTATGGAGCGGAGCAAAAGGTACGGCGCCCACCCGCGCTGCCGCCGACTCCTACCTCCTGGATCGCGACACCCGGATCGGCATGGACTCCATGCCGGGAAAGCATTTCCGCCGCTCTCACCCCGTTGCTAACCTCTCCTCGAGTCACATGACTGCCAGAGGAGACAGTCGCATGAACAGGCGAAACACGATCGAACTGAGATCCTCTTCAGAAACAACATGAAAATTGCCGTCGTCGGAGCCACCGGAAGAATCGGTGCCCAACTCACCCAAAAGCTGCTGCGTGCGGGCCACCAGGTCAGGGCCCTCTCGCGGGGCGGTCCGTCCCTCGACGCATTGGCACAGGCCGGTGCGGAGCCATTCTTGGGAAGCTTCGACACGGGCGCAGGAGAACTCGGCAAATTCTTCCAAGGCGCGGATGCCGCCTTCCTGATGGTGAAGACCGACTGGGCCAGCGACATCCACGGGCACTATCCGGCGGTCGCACGCCGCTTCGTCGATGCGCTGCGCGATTCGCCGGTCCGGCTGGCCGTGAGCCTGACGGCCATCGGCTCTGAAGTGAAGGGTGGCACCGGCCACTTCGCCGGCTTCCACCAGCTCGATCAGAAGCTGAACGAGCTCGAGAACGTCGACCTGGTGCACTTGCGTGCCGGCTGGTTCATGGAGAACCTGCTGGCCTGGACGGGTGCCATCGCCAAGCATGGGCGCATCGGCTATTCGCTGGATCCCGACCTGAGGATGCCCTGGGTCGCCACGCATGACATCGCCGACCTGGCGGCCCATGAACTGAATCATCCCACGGGGGACAAGCGCATCGTCCGAGAGGTCGGTTCGGAAGACCTCTCCATGCCGGAGGTGGCGGCGATGATCAGCCGCGAGATCGGGCGCGCGGTGGAATACCGGTTCATCGACAGGAACCGCAAGGACGTCGAGGCCAAGTTCCTTCAGAGGTTCGGTACCCGGGCGTTGTGGCTCTACGAGAACCAGACGCTTGCTGCGCTGAACGACGGCCGGGTGCGCTTCCATGGAAAGCGCCGGCCGCTGTCCACCGCGATGGAGAGCTTCCTTCGCAACACTTGGAAGCCGCACTACCTGGCGTCGCTCGCCAACCCACACGAGCCCGAGTCCTTCAACACGTGGTGCGCCCAGGCGGCCTGAAACAGAAACCATCCATGCAACACCCACCCGAACCCGCCGAAGCCCTGGCCGCGGCGCTGCGCGATGCCGAGCAGCAGCGCGCCCCCTGCACGCCCTTGCGGCAGCGTGCCGAGTCCCTCGGCTGGCCGACCACCCAGGAGAACGCCTACGCCGTGCAGCGCATGAACGAGGCGCGCCGCATTGCGGGCGGCGACCGCGTCACGGGCCGCAAGATCGGGCTCACTGCCGCCAGCGTGCAGCGGCAGCTCGGCGTCGACCAGCCGGACTACGGCGCGCTCTGGAGCTCCACGGCTTTTGGCGACGGCGCGGAGATCCCGCTGGCCGGTTTCATCCGGCCCAAGGTGGAAGCCGAAGTCGCAATCGTGCTCGACAAGGACGTGACGGCCGCCGACGCAACCTTGGCCGAGCTCTTCGCGGCCACGGCCTATGCGGTGCCCGCGCTCGAGATCGTGGACAGCCGCATCGCGGACTGGGACATCCGCCTGTTCGACACGATCGCCGACAACGCATCGGCCGCCGGCTACGTGCTCGGCGCCGACCCGAAGCGGCTGGACCAGCTGGGCCTGCGCGACGCCGGCATGACGCTGACCGAAGATGGCCGCGAGGCGAGCCGGGGCCGCGGCGGCGAGTGCATGGGCCACCCCCTGAATGCCGCCGTCTGGCTGACGCGGCAACTGGCCCGGCTCGGCACCCCGCTGCGCGCCGGCGACGTCGTGCTCACCGGGGCGCTCGGGCCCATGGTGACGATCAGCGGGCCCTCGTTCTTCGAGGCGCACATCGAAGGCCTCGGCCGCGTTGCGGCGCGGTTCACCTGACCCTGCAAGGAAGCTCCATGGACAAGATCAAGGCTGCCATCGTGGGCAGCGGCAACATCGGCACCGACCTGATGATCAAGGCGCTGCGCGGCGCGCGGAACCTCGAGGTGGTCGCGCTCGCAGGCATCGACGCGAACTCGGACGGCCTCGCGCGCGCACGCCGCCTCGGCGTGGCAACCACCGACCAGGGGGTCGAGGGGCTCGCCCGCCACCCCGCCTTCGCCGACATCGACATCGTGTTCGACGCGACCTCGGCGTCGGCGCACATCCGCAACGACGCCTTCCTGCGCGAGCGCAAGCCGGCCCTGCGCATGGTGGACCTCACGCCGGCCGCCATCGGCCCGTACTGCGTCCCCGTGGTGAACCTCGACGAACACCTGGACGCGCCGAACCTCAACATGGTCACCTGCGGCGGCCAGGCGACCATTCCCATCGTGCGCGCCGTCGCGCAGGTCGCGACCGTGCACTATGCCGAGATCGTCGCGTCGGCGTCGAGCCGCTCCGCGGGCCCGGGCACGCGGGCCAACATCGACGAGTTCACCGAGACCACCGCCCGCGCGATCGAGGTGGTGGGCGGGGCCCGCCAGGGCAAGGCCATCATCATCCTCAACCCTGCCGAGCCGCCGCTGCTGATGCGCGACACCGTCTACACGCTGAGCGCCGGCGGCGACGAGGCCGCGATCGAAGCCTCGGTGCAGGCCATGGTGGCCGCCGTGCAGCAGTACGTGCCCGGCTACCGCCTCAAGCAGGCCGTGCAGTTCGAACACATCCCGCCCGGGCAGGCGCTGCAGATTCCAGGCGTGGGACGGCTCGCCGGGCTCAAGACCTCCGTGTTCCTGCAGGTCGAAGGCGCGGCGCATTACCTGCCGGCGTATGCGGGCAACCTCGACATCATGACGAGCGCCGCCCTCGCGAGCGGCGAACGCATCGCGGCGCGCCTGCTGGCCACCCGTGCCGTGGTAGCCGCGTGAGGAGATTCCCATGAATGGCAAGAAGATCTACATCTCCGACGTCACGCTGCGCGATGGCAGCCACGCCATCCGGCACCGGTACACGGTGGCGCAGGTGGCGCAGATCGCGGCCGCGCTCGATGCCGCGGGCGTCGACTCCATCGAGGTCGCCCATGGCGACGGGCTCGCCGGCTCCAGCTTCAACTACGGCTTCGGCGCGCACACCGACCTCGAGTGGATCGCAGCGGCGCACAACGCCGTCCGCCGGGCGCGCATCGCCACCTTGCTCGTGCCGGGCATCGGCACCGTGCACGACCTGAAGGCCGCCCACGCGGCCGGTGCCAGCGTCGTGCGCGTGGCGACGCACTGCACGGAAGCCGACGTCGCGAAGCAGCACATCGAGACCGCGCGCGAGCTCGGCATGGACACCGTCGGCTTCCTCATGATGAGCCACATGACCAGCGCGGCGGAGCTCGCGCAGCAGGCGCTGAAGATGGAAAGCTACGGCGCCACCTGCGTGTACGTCGTCGACTCGGGCGGGGCGCTGGGCATGCAGGACGTGCGCGACCGGTTCCGCGCCTTCAAGGACCTGCTGCGCCCGGAAACCGCGACCGGCATGCACGCCCACCACAACCTCAGCCTCGGCGTCGCCAACAGCATCGTGGCCGTGGAGGAAGGCTGCGACCGCGTGGACGCCAGCCTGGCCGGCATGGGTGCCGGCGCCGGCAACGCGCCGCTCGAGGTCTTCGTGGCGGCGGCCGAGCGGCTGCACTGGAACCATGGCTGCGACGTGAAGGCGCTGATGGATGCGGCCGACGACATCGTGCGGCCGCTGCAGGACCGGCCCGTGCGCGTGGACCGCGAGACGCTGTCGCTCGGCTATGCCGGCGTCTATTCCAGCTTCCTGCGGCATGCGGAGGCCGCCGCGTCACGCTACGGCCTGCCGGCCGTCGACATCCTGCTCGAACTCGGCCGGCGCCGCATGGTCGGCGGCCAGGAAGACATGATCGTCGACGTCGCGCTCGACCTGCTGCGTTCGCGTGAAGCCGGACCCGCTGTCCAACGATGAACACCGCGATCAGCCTCGACGACAAGTACACGGCCGCCTCGGGCCTGGCCTACATGAGTGGCACGCATGCGCTGGTGCGCCTGCCCATGCTGCAGCGTGAACGCGATGCCGCCGCAGGCCTCGACACAGCCGGCTTCATCAGCGGCTACCGCGGCTCGCCACTGGGCGGCTATGACCAGGCGCTGCAGAAGGCGAAGCAGCACCTGGACCGCCACCACGTCAGCTTCGTGCCGGGCGTCAACGAGGAGCTGGCGGCGACGGCGGTGTGGGGCACGCAGCAGGCGAACCTGCGGCCTGGAGCGAAGTACGACGGTGTCTTCGGAATCTGGTACGGCAAGGGCCCGGGCGTGGACCGCAGCGCGGATGTGTTCCGACACGCCAACCAAGCCGGCACCTCCGCGCACGGCGGGGTGCTTGCGTTGGCGGGCGACGACCACGGCGCCAAGTCCTCGACGATGGCGGCGCAGACCGACCACCTGTTCCAGGCGGTGGGCATGCCGGTGCTCGCGCCGGCCACCCTGCAGGACTTCATCGACCTTGGCCTGCATGGCTTCGCGATGTCCCGCTACACCGGCCTGTGGGTCGGCATCAAGTGCGTCACAGACTGCGTGGAGAGCACCGGCATCGTCGATGTGTCGCCCGACAGGATCCGTCCAATGCCGCCGCAGGGGATCGATTTACCGCCGGGAGGACTGAACATCCGCTGGCCCGAGGAGGGTTTCGTGGCGATGGAGCAGCGGCTCATGCAGCACAAGCTGCCCGCGGCCCTGGCCTATGCGCGCGCCAACCGGCTCGATCGCGTGCACTTCGATTCGCCGGGCGCGCGCCGCGGCATCGTGACCTCCGGCAAGTCGTGGCTCGACGTGATGCAGGCCCTGGAGGACCTCGGCATCGACGCCGCGGCCGCGCGCGAGCTCGGCCTGAAGGTCTACCAGGTGACGATGCCCTGGCCGCTGGAACCGGAAGGGTTCGCGGCGTTCGCGCAGGGCTGCGAAGAGCTGCTGGTCGTCGAGGAAAAGCGCGACCTGCTGGAGAGCCAGGCCAAGCAGGTGCTTTACGGGCGGCCTGCCGCGCCGCGAGTGATCGGCAAGGCCGGCGCGGAAGGCCAGCCCCTGATGTCCGCTGCGGGCGAGATCGATCCCGCGATCGTGGCACGCTTGATCGCGAAGTGGCTCGGTCTCGCAGGGCCGCTCGCCACCCGTCGCATCTCCACCATCGACGAGGCGCTGCTCGCTGCCGAGGTGCACAAGCCCTCAGAGCAGCGAACGCCCTATTTCTGTTCGGGCTGCCCACACAACACCTCGACCAAGGTGCCGGACGGCTCGCGCGCGCTCGCGGGCATCGGCTGCCACTACATGGCGCAGTGGATGGACCGCGAGACCGAGACCTTCACGCAGATGGGCGGCGAAGGAGCGAACTGGGTCGGCCAGTCTCGCTACGTGAGCGACGGCCACGTGTTCCAGAACCTGGGCGACGGCACGTACTTTCACTCCGGCCATCTCGCGATCCGCCAGGCGGTCGCCGCCGGTACGGCCATCACCTACAAGATCCTGTTCAACGACGCCGTCGCCATGACGGGCGGCCAGGCGCACGACGGCCGCCTCACGCCCGCTTCGATCGCGCGGCAGGTGCTGGCCGAAGGCGTGCGCGAGGTGGTGGTGGTCACGGACGATCCGGGCAAGTACCCGCCGGGCTTCTTCCCTGCCGGCGTGCAGGTGCATCCGCGCACCGAGCTCGACCTCGTGCAGCGGCGCCTGCGCGAGATCCCGCAGGTGACCGTGCTCATCTTCGACCAGACCTGCGCGGCCGAGAAGCGCCGCCGCCGCAAGAAGGCCCTGCGCGACGCCGGGCCGCCCCAAGGCGCGCAAGCCCCCTCCGGGGGCAGCGAACCACACGCAGTGGGGAGCGTGGGGGCCGAGATACCGCAGGAGCAGCGGCGTGCCTTCATCCACTCCGGGGTATGCGAAGGCTGTGGTGATTGCGGCGTGCAGTCCAACTGCGTGTCGATCGAGCCGCTGGAGACCGAGTTCGGCCGCAAGCGCCGCATCAACCAGTCTTCCTGCAACCAGGACCTGTCGTGCGTGCAGGGCTTCTGCCCGAGCTTCGTGACGGTGACCGGCGGCAAGCCGCGCAAGGCACTCGCCGCTGCCGGTGATGGCGGTGGCGGTGGCAAGCCGATGCCAGCGTTGCCCGACACGCAAGTGCCCGCCATCGCGGCACGTTATGGCTTGCTCGTGACCGGCATGGGCGGGACCGGCGTCATCACCATCGGGCAACTCCTCGGGATGGCCGCACACCTCGAAGGCAAGGCCGCGAACGTGCTGGACATGACGGGCATGGCGCAGAAGGGCGGCGCCGTCACGAGCCACGTGCAGATCGCGCCCTCGCGCGACCTCCTGCACGCGCCGAAGCTCGCAGCCGCGTCAGCCGACGCGGTGATCGGCTGCGACCTCCTGGTGACGGCCGGCAGCGACGTGCTCGCTCGGCTGCGGCAAGGCCACACCCGCGTCGTCGTGAACACCGACTCGCCGCCGACTGGCACGTTCACGCGCGACGCCGAATGGAGCCTGCCCGGCGACCAGCTGCTGGAGGCCGTCACGCAGGTCGTCGGGAAGGATCATGTCGCCAGCCTGCCGGCCGCGTCGCTTGCAACGGCCCTGCTCGGGGACGCAATCGCTGCCAACGCGTTCCTGCTGGGATTCGCGTGGCAGAAAGGACTGATCCCGCTGGCGGCGGCCTCGATCGAGCGCGCAATCGAGCTCAATGCAGTGGCCGTGGAGATGAACCGTCAGGCCTTCCGGTGGGGACGCGTGGCTGCCGCGGACCTGCCCTCTGTGCAGGCAGCCGCGCGGCCCGCGCAGGTGATCCAGTTCGTGCCGCGCCGCATGCAGACGCTGGAGCAATTGGTCGAGCACCGTGCGGGCCACCTGGTGACCTACCAGTCGCCTGCGCTCGCAGCCCGCTACCGCGCGTTCGTGAAGCGCGTCGCGCAGGCCGAGTCGGCACTCGGAACCGGCCAGCGTCTCACCGAAAGTGTGGCCCGTTCCTACGCGAAGCTCCTCGCGTACAAGGACGAATACGAGGTCGCGCGCTTGTACGCCGACCCGAAGTTCCGCCAGCAACTCGACGCAGCGTTCGAAGGCGACTGGCGTCTCACGTTCAACCTGGCGCCGCCGCTGCTGCCCGGGCGCAATTCGCAGGGCCACCTGCGCAAGCGCGAGTTCGGCCCGTGGATTGCGCACCTCTTCCCGCTGCTGGCGCGTCTGAAGGGGTTGCGCGGGACGGCCTTCGACGTGTTCGGCTACACGGCGGAGCGGCGCGAGGAACGCAGGCTCATCGCCGACTACGAACGACTCGTCGAACACGTGCTGCACAGGCTCCACCCCGGCAACCACGGCCATGCGATCGCGTTGGCCGTCCTGCCCGAGCAGGTGCGCGGCTTCGGCCACGTCAAGGAGAAAGCGATCGCGAAGATGCGGACCGAGCAGGCGCGCCTGCTGGCCCGTTTCGACGCGGCTCCCAAGCCCGGAGAACGCGAGGCGGCCTGACGTGAACCGACTTCGAAGCTCGCGCGCACGCGGCGGGCACCCCGGTTGCGGCTTCGCGTGAAGCGGAGGTGGCTGCATCGCCGGCGGGCACGCTATAGCTGTTGCAGAGTAGACTGCTGCTGGCCTCGTCTCACGTCGCGCCATCGGAGCGCCATGTCGCCACTTCGGCGCCACCGAGGCACGGCTTTTGGGAAGCCATGAACGTCAGGCAGCTGCAATACTTTCTCCAAGTCGCCGAACTCGGCAGCGTGACACGCGCGGCGGAGGTCCTGCACATCGCCCAGCCGGCGCTGTCGCGCCACATGCGCTCGCTCGAAGAAGACCTCGACGCGACTCTGTTACACCGTTCCGAACGCGGCATTACGCTCACGGAGGCCGGGGAATGCCTTCGCGAGAGCGCCGTCGAACTGCTGCGGCATTTCGATCGGGTGCGCTCAGAGGTTCGAGACCGGTCTGGCGATGCCAGCGGTGAGCTGACGATCGCGTTGCCTCCATCCATGTCGGAGCTGCTCGCATTTCCGGTCATGCAGCGTTTCAGGACCAGCTTCCCCAACGTCTTGCTCAGAGTGTTCGAAGGTTCGAGCGGAGTCCTCGACGCCTGGTCGATGGTTGCACAGGGCAAGGCCGACCTGGCGGTGGTCGCCTCCGGCGAACCGCTCGCCAGCCTCGAAGCCTACCCATTCATCGAAGAGCCAATGTGTCTGTTGGGCCCACCCGGATCAGGTCTTGCCATGGACCGGCCATTGACCCTGAAAGATCTTGTCGATCGGCCGATGGTCGCGATGAGCCGCCCCAATGTGGGCCGCATGCGCGTGGAAAGTGCGATGGCCGAGCGCGGTTTCCGCCTCAACGTTGCGATGGAGGTCAACACTCGGCAACTGGTGCTGAAGGCGGTGGAAGCAGGGTTGGGCTTCACAACCCTGCCCCTGTGTTCAGGGAGCGACCTGCTCGAGCGGGGTGCCATCTCCATGGCACCCATCGAGGGCGTGGTGATCTCCTGGCTCCTGATCAACGGTCGCGAACAGGGGTTGTCCGTTGCAGGCCAGCGAATGCAGCTCATGCTTCGTCAAGTTGCGCACGAGCAGATATCTACAGGTCGCTGGCCGCTCGCCAGGTTGAAGGGGTTCATGCCGTCAGAGGACGGGCGCCCTCCGCCACCTTCAACGTGACACCCGGATCGGCATGGACTCCATGCCGAGAAAGCATTTCCGCCGCTATCGCCCGGTTGCTAACCTCTCCTCGAGTCACATGACTACAACAGGAGACAGTCGTATGAACAGGCGAAACATGATCGCCGGATCGATCGCGTCGATGCTGGGAACCCAACTGCACGCAGAGGGTAGCCACGACTATCCACGCCGCCCGGTAACGCTCATCTTTCCGTTCCCGGCCGGATCGCCGGGCGATGCGGAAGTACGAGAAATCGGCAACTCGATGCACGAGGCCACGGGTCAGCCGCTCGTCATTGACTACCGCCCCGGCGCAAGCGGCACCATCGGCACGCAACTCGCCCAGCGTGCCGCACCGGACGGTTACACGCTGCTGTACGGCTCCACGACCTCGATCGTGACGGGGCCCGCCGTCATCATGAAGTCCCCCTACAGCGGCACGGCCGACTTCGAGCCAGTCACAGGCATCGGCCGCATCGACGGGGTGCTGATCGTGCCGGCCAATTCCAAGTACCGCACCGCGCAGGAGCTTGCCGAGGCACTCAAGGCCAATCCGGGCAAGTTGAATTACGGCACGATCGGTCCTGGCTCGATGTCGCACCTGATCGGCGAAATCTACCTGCGGACCGTTGGCGCGAAAGCGACGCCTGTCGCGTACAAGGGAACGCCGCAGGCCGTGCAGGCGCTGATTGCCGGAGAGATCGACTTCCTCTCCGACAGTGTTGCGTCATCCGGCGGCCTCATCGATGGCGGAAAAGTCCGCGCGCTCGCAGTGGCAACCAACGAACGCCTGTCCCAGTTGCCTGATGTCCCGACATTGACGGAGACGGGCCTGAAGTTGGTACTCGGGGTGTGGCTCGGGTTGTTTGCGCCGAAAGGGACGCCTCGTCCGGTGCTGGACCAGTGGGCGCTGTACGCGAGCAACTATCTCCGCGACGCGGACGTGCGCTCGAAGTTGCTTGCGAGGGGCATAGAACCGACCCCGAGCACGCCGCAGGAATTCGCGCGCCAGGTCGCAGCGGACGAGGCGCAGTGGCGGCCCCTCATCAAGTCGCTGAACATCCAGACTTGAAAGTCGCGAGTCCATCGAAGCGGGCGACCTTCCGGTCGCCCGCTTGTTTTGACCTTCGTGCCCCTCGCATGACCGCCACCGTCCAGTGCATGTCAGCCATGCCACGACGGTATTTCCCGAACGCGAGGGCCATTCTTATTCTTGCCGGCATGACAAGCCAAAGGACAACGCAATGAAACGAGTGAACGAGTCTGAAGTTGCCGCGATCGATGACGCCGTCGTTGTGGACTGGGACGTCCCCATCACGATGGATGACGGGACGGTTCTGCGTGCCGACGTGTTTCGTCCGGTGGAGACGGGGCGCTACCCCGTGATCCTCAGCTATGGCCCTTACGGCAAGGGATTGGCGTTCCAGGAAGGCTATCCGGCTGCTTGGGAAGGCATGGTCCGCAGCCATCCCGATGTGGCGGAGGGATCCAGCGGTCGCTACCAGAACTGGGAAACGGTGGATCCTGAGAAATGGGTGTGCGATGGCTATGTGTGCATCCGCGTCGACAGCCGCGGCGCTGGCCGCTCGCCCGGACTGCTGGATCCCTGGTCGGAGCGAGAGAGCAGCGACATCTGCGAGGCGATTGCCTGGGCCGCAGTACAGCCATGGAGCACCGGCAAGGTCGGCATGAACGGGATTTCGTACTACGGCGTGAACCAGTGGTTTGCTGCATCGCGCCGTCCTCCGGCGCTGTCGGCGATCTGTGTCTGGGAAGGCGCCGCCGACATCTATCGGGACGCCGTGCGCCATGGCGGTATCGCTTGCACGGCGTTGTGGAAGTCCTGGTTCGGACCCCAGGTCGTGAACGTCCAGCACGGCGCCGGTGACCGCGGTCCGCGCAGTCGCGTGACGGGTGAGCTGGTTGCCGGCCCCGAGACCCTGGGTGACGAGGCTCTCCGGCTCAACCGGGTGGACCTTGAACACGAGATGACGAGCCGGCCCCTCCCGGACCCGTATTTCGAGACTCGGGCGGCACGATGGGACTGCGTCGACGTTCCGCTTCTCTCGGCGGGCAATTGGGGAGGGCACGGCCTGCATCTGCGGGGCAACATCGAAGGGTTTACGGAGGCGAGTTCGAGGCAGAAGTGGCTCGAGATGCATGGCGGCGACCACTGGTCTTCGTTCTACATCGCCAGTTCAGTCGCCCTGCAGAAAAGGTTCTTCGATCACTTCCTGAAGGGCGCGAACAACGGCTGGGACGCCGAACCTCCGGTGAACCTGCAGATCCGGCACGTGGACAGGTTCGTTGCGCGCAAGGAGCAGGCATGGCCCATTCCGGACACGCGCTGGACCCGGTATTACCTGGAGCCAGGGCATGCGGTCCTCGGCAGTGCCGTTCCGGTTGACAACGCTTCCGTCACCTACGACGCGCTCGGGCCAGGCCTGGTGTTCATGCTGCCGTCGTCGACCAGCGAACTCGAGGTGACGGGGCCCTTGGCAGCCCGTCTTTACGTGTCCTCCGAGACCACCGACGCGGATCTGTTTCTTACCGTCCGCCTGTTCACACCCGACATGAAGGAAGTCACCTTCCAAGGCGCCAACGATCCGAACACACCGATCGCGCAAGGTTGGCTGCGTGCGTCGCACCGGAAGCTGGACGCAGGGCGCTCGAAGCCCTGGCGGCCCTGGCATGCCCACGACGAGATCATCCCGCTCGTGCCCGGCGAGGTCTATCCAGTCGACGTGGAGATCTGGCCGACGAGCATCGTGGTGCCGCCGGGCTACCGGCTGGCCCTGAGCATCCGTGGCAAGGACTTTGAATACGCCGGCCCGCCCGTGATGGCGCTGCACCCGAGACACGAAATGCGAGGCTGTGGGGCGTTCGTTCATGACGACGAGCGCGACCGTCCGCGGTCGGTGTTCGGTGGGCGGGTCACGATCCATACCGGTCCGGCGCATCCGTCTTCCATCCTTCTTCCCGTGATCCCGCCCCGAGCGTGATTCATCCCTCCAGGAGACCCATTTCGTGAAACAACACCGAGTGATCATCAGCTGCGCCGTTACCGGCAGTGTCCATACGCCCTCGATGACGCCCCACCTGCCGATCACCCCCCGACAGATTGCGGACGCAGCAGTGGGTGCGGCCGAGGCTGGCGCCGCCATCATCCACTTGCACGCGCGAGACCCCGTCACGGGGCGCCCGGACCAGTCGCCGGAAGCATTCGGCAAGTTCTTGCCGGAGATCAAGGAGCGATGCGATGCGGTGATCAACATCACCACGGGCGGTGCGCCCGGCATGACGGTGAGCGAGCGCATTCAACCTGTGATCGAGTTCAAGCCGGAAGTCGCCTCGCTGAATATGGGATCGATGAACTTCGGCATTTATCCCATGCTGGAGCGGTTCAGCAATTTCAAGTTCGATTGGGAGGCGCCGTTCCTGGAGGGCACCCGCGACCTCGTGTTCAGGAACACCTTTAAGGACATCGAACATGTCTTGCGGGTCGGGTATGAGACGGGCACCCGCTTCGAGTTCGAGTGCTACGACACCGCGCACCTTTACAACCTGCGGCATTTCCTGGACCGCGGAATGTTGAAGGCTCCTCTCTTCATCCAGTCCGTCCTCGGCATCCTGGGAGGAGCGGGGACGCATCCAGAGGATGTGGTGCACATGAAGCGGACGGCCGACCGGCTGTTCGGGGACCAGTACCACTGGTCAGTGATCGGGGCAGGCGCGGCGCAGCTGCGAGTGGCGACGCAGGCCGCAACGATGGGCGGAAACGTGCGCGTCGGCCTGGAAGATTCCATCTGGCTCGGCACCGGCAAGCTGGCGGAGTCGAATGCGGACCAGGTCCGGGCCGTGCGAAAGCTGATCGAAGGATTGGGGCTGGAGATCGCGTCTGCCGACGAGGCGCGCGAGCGCCTGCAGCTAAAGGGCGCCGCAGGCGTCAACTTCTGAAGGAACGAACGTGTCGAAAGTGCTTGTTGTGACCGGTTCCAGCCGGGGTATTGGTGCCGCGATTGCGCTCCTCGGTGCGAAGGAAGGTTACGAGGTCGCAGTGAACTACCGGAGTGATCGTGATGCCGCGGAAGCGCTCGTGCGGGATATCGCTCGTCAAGGAGGCAGGGCCGTGGCCATCTGCGCTGACGTGTCGACCAGCGCGGGAGCCGCGAAGCTCTTCACCGAAGTTGACCAGGAACTGGGCCCTGTCTCCGCGCTGGTGAACAACGCCGGCATCTCCGGTGGTCGATGCTCGATCACTGAAATCGACGAGGACAGGTTGCGGCAGATCTTCGAGACGAATGTGTTTTCCGCGTTTTACTGTTCCCGCGAAGCTGTCAGGCGCATGAGCCGCGCCAGCGGGGGCGAAGGCGGCTCGATCGTGAACGTCTCGTCGGCCGCGGCACGTCATGGCGGCATGCCCGAGCTTGCGCACTATGCGTCCACGAAAGCCGCGTTGGACGGCATGGCCATCGCGCTCGCCAAGGAGCTCGGTCCACTCGGCGTTCGGGTGAACAGCCTTCGACCCGGTGTCATCGTCACCGAAATGCACAATGAGTTCGGAGGCGCAAAGCTCATCGAAAGCATTGCGCCGACGATCCCGATGCGGCGCCCGGGCACTGCGCACGAAGTCGCCGAGGCTGTGCTCTGGCTGGCGTCGGAACGCTCGTCGTACGTGCATGGTGCTGTCATCGACATTTCGGGCGGAAGATAAGATGCTCTTCGAGATGCGGACTTACCAGTTGCCGCCCTCACGCCTGAAGGACTACCTCGCCATCTACGCAGAGAAAGGCAAGTCGCTTCAGTGTGACGTGCTCGGGCACCTGGCCGGGTGCTACACGACGGAAGTCGGGGACCTGAACCAGGTGATCTTCATTTGGGGATTCAGTTCGTTCGAGGACCGGATGCGTCGGCGCGCCGCGCTCGCCGACCTCCCTGCGTGGCAGGCGTATGTCGCGGAGGTCGCTCCTCTATTCATCCGGCAGGAGAGCAGACTTCTGATGCCGGCCCCTTTCATCGAGGCGTAGCCGACGGAGGACGCGATGCGGCACCTCCAGCGCGTCGGCTGAGCGATGCCGCGCCCGCTCGTCGCCGCGCTGGTGTGCGGCAGCCCTCACCGCAATCACGAATCGAGCTGGCCTTTGCAACCAATTAACCGGTATTCAACGTGCACGATCAAGTTCAGGACGCCGCGTCACTTCAACTGCGCTCTGTCATTAATTCCGATGGACAGGTTGTGCTCTCTCTTGTCAGAGAGGCAGTTCCAGCGTTGAAGCCCGAAGAAGTGCTTGTTCGCGTCGAAGCCACTCCGGTCAATCCGTCCGACATTGGTCTTATGCTTGGCGCCGCGGACCTCAGTCGGGCGTGGACTGCCGACGGCGCTGGTGGGCCGGAACTCGTAGCGCCCGTGCCTGCGGCTTCATTGAAGGCGATGCAATCGCGCAGGGATGCTTCGACGCCGGTCGGGCTCGAAGGTGCAGGTACTGTCGTGGCGGCAGGAAGTTCACATGCTGCGCAGTCCCTGATGGGGCGAACGGTCGCAGCGATGGCCGGGGGCATGTACGCTCGCTATCGCTGCATACCCGCAGCGGAATGCCTCGTTCTTCCCGAAGGCACGACTGCTGCACAGGCTGCCTCTTGCTTCGTCAATCCACTGGCTGCGTTAGGGATGGTTGAAACAGCTCGCAGTGAGGGCCACACAGCGATTGTCCAAACCGCTGCTGCGTCAAATCTCGGGCAGATCCTGCTTCGGGTCTGTCTTGCTGACGATATCCCGCTCGTCAACGTTGTGCGATCGGAGCAGCAGGCGGAGCTCTTGCGCGGGCAGGGTGCACGCTTCGTGTGCAATTCAAGTTCCGACGATTTCAGAGAGCAACTTGTCGACGCCATTGTGGCCACCGGAGCGACGATTGTCCTCGACCCCATCGGCGGGAGCAGCGGGGGGCAGATCTTGAGTTGCATGGAAGCGGCCATCAGCCGCCGTCCCGGCCAGGTGGTGTCCCGCTATGGCTCCGACGTCCTCAAGCAGCTGTATGTCTACGGCACTCTTGATCCTCGCCCAATCGAGATACCGCGCGACATCGGCACCGCATGGGCCGCTGGCGGCTGGCTTCTTCTTCGGTATCTGAAGGTGACACGACAGCAAACCCTTGACCGGCTCAAAGCCCGGGTTGCTGCAGAAGTGACAACCACGTTTGCGAGCCGGTACACGCGAAGTGTTTCGCTGGCGGAGGTCATCTCACCCGAAGTACTCAAAAGCTGCGCACGTCCCGCGACGGGGATGAAATTTTTGATCGAACCGTGGAAAGACTGCTGATCGAACCGTCGGAAATACCGGGGCAGACCAAGCGATCCGGCAGAGCGCCCGAAGAGGGGCAACCCGCCGGTAACTTGATCAAGGCCCGCGCGCGACGAGCACGGGAACGGCCCTCCTGGCCGGCAAAGGCTCGAACGCCGAGGGGCTGAATGTCCAAGGCAGTTGCTGCTCACACGTCCAGGGCGGAAGTGGACTCGAGCAGCCGTCGCAGCTCGAACTTCTGGATCTTGCCGGTGGAGGTCTTGGGCAATTCGCCGAAGACCACGGCTCGCGGCACTTTGAACCCGGCCAAGTGCTTCTTGCAGTGCGCGACGATGTCCTCGGGCGCGAGCTTCGCGCCCGCCTTGAGCTCGACGAAGGCGCACGGCGTCTCGCCCCACTTGGGGTCAGGCTTCGCCACCACGGCGGCTGCCAGCACGTCCGGATGCCGGTACAGGACGTCCTCCACCTCGATCGAGGAGATGTTTTCCCCGCCGGAGATGATGATGTCCTTGCTGCGGTCCTTGATCTTGATGTAACCGTCCGGGTACTGCACCGCGAGGTCACCGGTGTGGAACCACCCGCCCGCGAACGCCTCCTGCGTCGCCTTGGGGTTCTTGAGGTAGCCCTTCATGGTGATGTTGCCGCGGAACATGATCTCGCCCATGGTCTCGCCGTCCCACGGCACGGGCTGCATCGTCCGTGGATCCATCACGACGGCGCCCTGCTGCAGGTGGTAGCGCACGCCCTGGCGAGCGTTCAGCCGCGCCCGCTCGCCGATGTCCAGCCCGTCCCATTCAGGGTGCTTGGGGCAGACGGTCGCCGGGCCATAGACCTCGGTCAGGCCGTACACGTGGGTGAGGTCGAAGCCGAGCCGCTCCATGCCCTCGATCATCGAGGCGGGCGGTGCCGCGCCGGCCACCATGGCCTTGACGCCGCGCGGCAAGCCCTTCTTCAGCTCGTCGGGCGCGTTGACCAGCATCGAATGCACGATCGGCGCGCCGCAGTAGTGCGTGACCCCGTGCTCGCGGATCGCGTCCACCATCGCGCCGGCATCCACCTTGCACAGGCACACGTTCACGCCTGCCCGCGCCGCGACGGTCCAGGGGAAACACCAGCCATTGCAGTGGAACATCGGCAGCGTCCAGAGGTAGACGGCGTGCTTGGGCATGTCCCACTCGAGAATGTTGGACACGGCGTTCGTGGCCGCGCCGCGGTGGTGGTAGACGACGCCCTTGGGGTTGCCGGTGGTGCCGCTGGTGTAGTTCAGGGCGATGGCGTCCCACTCGTCTTCCGGCAGGCTCCAGGCGAACTGCGGGTCTCCCTCGGCCAAGAGCACCTCGTAGGTCAGCTCGCCGATGCGCTCCACCGGCCCGGTGTAGACCGGATCCTCGACGTCCACCAGCAGCAGCGGCGCGCTGCTCTTGCGCAATGCCAGCGCCTTCTTCAGCACGGGCGCGAACTCCGGATCGACGATGACGGCGCGGGCCTCGCCGTGGTCCAGCATGAAGGCGATGCTCTCCGGGTCCAGCCGCGTGTTGAGGGCGTTGAGCACCGCCCCGGCCATGGGCACGCCGAAGTGCGCCTCCACCATCGGCGGCGTATTGGGCAGCATGACCGCGACGGTCTCCCCCTTGCCGATGCCGCGCCGCTGCAGCGCGGAAGCCAACTGGCGGCAGCGGGCGTACACCTCGGCCCAGGCGCGGCGCAGGTCCCCGTGCACGATGGCCAGGCGTTGCGGGTACACCTCGGCGCTTCGCTGGAGGAATGGCAGCGGAGAGAGCGGCGCGTGGTTGGCGGGTGTTCGGGGAAGGTCCCGGTCGAAGAGCGGAGCGTCCATGGGTGCCACCTATTCAGCTGCGGAGAAGTTGAGCTCGATTGTGACCCTCCGAAGGATCTTCGACGAAGACCTGGTGCCTGGACGGGGGATGTCCAGTTCGCGGGTCTCGCGCGTGCAGGTGGACGATGGCCGCGCGGGCATCGGCCGCTTCCACGCTTTGCCGGGCGATCTCCTCTGGTGTGATCGGAAGGTGAGAAGACATCGACGGCGTACGGACAGCGCCGGTGATCGCGCAACTGATATGACGTTGTTGGGCATGGCGGGTTCAGCGGGCCTGGTGCCAATGGATCATCGGCAAACCTGGCACGGGTGCACGAAAGAAGGGAATGCGCGTCCCTCTGAGGGAGCCCAGGAAGACGGTGCGAAGGTCGGGTCCGCCGAACGTGACGCTCGCCATCCACGGTGCGATGGTTCCATGGGCCTCCTGCAGGTCGCCGAGGCGCAGCGTTCCTGCTCCAAAGCGCTCCAGCAGATTGCAACTCGCGGCTGGGTCGCCGTCGTCCAGCAACAGCCGCCGGTCGCCGTCCGGGGTGAGCGCGATGAGCTGGTCGACCATGATGAGCGTGCACCAGAGATTGCCATGTGCATCGAAGGCGATGCCGTCCGGCATCCCGCCGAGGTGGGACGGACCGAAGATCTCGCGGTCGGTGAGGCGAACCTCTTCGGGATCGGAAGCATCCAGCCGCATCCGGGTAATGTGCGGCCCGGTGGTCTCGACGATGTACAGCCACTCTTCGCGGGCATCGAGGCGAACTTCGTTGGTGAAGTGAAAGCCGTCGGCAACCACGCGCAGGCGTCCTCGCTCCACGACGGCGACATATCCGTCGCGCACCCTCGATGTCAAGGCCGCGGTCCATGGGTTCACGCGAGTGGAGACTGTCAGCCAGATCCGGTCGCGCGAGTCCCGAAGCACGAAGTTGACCTTCCCGATGGGCATCCCGTCGATACTGTCGTACAAGGTGCGGGTGGTGCCTTCGCGTGTCATTACCTCGAGAAGATCCGCTCCGAAGTTCGAGATCAGGATGTCCCCGTTTGCCGCCATCGCCAGGCCGTTCGGCAGCGTGCCCTGCGTGAACTTGGCCTCGAGGTCCTGGGTGGTGGCCTCAGAGTGACCTTGGAAGCCCCCGTTGACCTTCTGCCCGATGAAGCGCTGCGATCCATCAGAGGCGATGCGGGTGACGCCGCCGCGCGCGTCTGCAACCCAGAGCGTGCCGTCGGGCTCGGCCAGGATGCACTCCGGACGCTGCAAGTCTCGGCCGACGTAGCCGATCCGCGCGCGCTCGACGGCGAAGCCGTTCAGAGGATTGGTCTTGCTCACTTCGGGCCGTGACCGTCAGATGTCCATCTGGATGCCGAGAGGCGGGAGCACGTGCTGCAGATTTGCAAGTTCGCCTCGCATGTGAGCCTTGAATTGGTCCGGCGATAGGATCCATGGCTCCAACCGATTGCTCTTGAACTTCGACGCCAGGGCAGGATCGCGCAGCGTCCTGGCAATGCCGTCGTGCAGCGCAGCCAGAATGGCCGGCGGCATGTTCGGCGGCGCCAGGATCGTCAGGTACGAAGGCAGGTCGACGTCCCTCACCCCGATTTCTGCGAAGGTGGGTACTTGGGGAAGCGAGGCCGCACGATTGCTCCCCGTTATCCCGAGCGCCTTGAGCTTGTTCGACTCGAGGAATGGCCACACGACGGCGGTCCCGACGAACATGATGTCCACGACGCCGGAGAGGAGGTCCGTTAAGAAGTCGCCCCGGTAGGGGACGTGCAGAAGGTCCACTCCGGCAGACTTCGCGAACAACGCTCCCACGACATGCGTCGAGTTGCCGTTGCCCGCCGATGCGTAGCTGATCTTGCCCGGCGCCTTCTTCGCCGCGTCGAGCACGTCCCGGGCGCTGTTGAAACGGGAGCCCGCCCTCGTCACCATGATGAACCCCTCGCCCACCGCGACGGGCGTGACGGGGGTGAAGCCATCGATGGGCTCGTAGGGGATCTTCTTCATGAGAACGGCGGTGGTCAAGTGACCAGCCGTCGTGAAGAGGACGACCGATCCATCCGGCTTGGAGCGGGACACTTCAGCGGCCGCAATCGTGGCCGCGGCTCCGGGCTTGTTCTCGACGATCGCATTGCGGCCGGTCACGGTGCGATAGGCTTCTGCGAACCAGCGGGCCGAAGCGTCCAGTGCATTCCCCGGCGGAAACGGCATGATCATCCGCAACATGTCAGGCAGCGCGGTCTGGGACCGGCCGAGTGCCGGCGACAGAGCCGCACAGGTCGCGATGAGGGCGTGCCGGCGCGTCAGGGAGGTGGTCGTGTTCATGCAGGCTCCTTGGGCGCTTCGAGGGTGCGTGCGCAACTTCAAGTGTTGACCGTGAGCGCGATCGGCATCAGGTCGGCCGGCTGCTTCCGCGTCTCCAGGTACATCTGCAGCCAGTTCGACCATTCAACCGTCAAGTGGTCTACGTGGCCGGACACGAGGGCCTGCGGCGCGGCGGCGCCCCACCAGACGATGAACCGGGCTTCGAAGCCGGAGGGCGTGTCACGCAGCTGATGCGCCATGTAGGCGAAGGTCTGCCCATTCCTGCAGACGCCACGCCCCAGCCACCTGTGGGGAAACGCGGGGTCCATGGGGACCGGCAACTCGGCGTCGTCCGGCAGGACTTCCAATCGCAGCAGACTTGGCTTCGCGGTGTGGCCTGCGACTTCGAGGATGCCGATCGCCCCGCCCTCGAGCAGAAGCTTGCCGAGATGGTCCGGGTGAGCGCGCTGCATGGCCTTGCCGTTGGCGCCGCTGTAGCCGGTTCGCACCCAGTCCAGGAATTCCGCGCTGTTGCCTTCGGACACGAGCGCGGTCGCCTTCGATTCGACGTATTCGCCCTTGGACGCCGCAGCCCACGATTCCTTCTCCGCGTCGGATTCCTCCAGTTCCTTCGCGAACAGCTTCGCCATGCCTTCCACACCCAGCTTGTCCGTGAGCAGGCTCATCATGTGCCTGGCACGGCGCACTTCCATGCGACGGATCGTGTCCTGCGACACGGCCTCGCCGTTGTTCTGAAAAACGAATTTCTGCATGTCGGTCTCCGGGTTGAATGCATGCGTTGCGGTTGATGGCTTCACACCCGAGATTCGGCGTGTTGAAGGTCGTTGACTATACGTATGGATAAAGTCTAGGATCAAAGTCAGCCTATACGTGTCAGGGTTTGCACGAAGGAATCGAGCAGCGTCTGGCCATGCGGGTGGCTGTACCACGGCTCCTCCTGTACGGTCGTATAAGATGGTGGAGCAATGCAAATCAAGGCCAATTCCCCCCCGCGTCACCCCCCCTCGGGCGCCGGTTCGACAGGTCCGAAGCGACGGGCGGACAGCGAGGCGACCCGCCAGCGAATACTCGACTGCGCCGAGAAGCTGTTCTCCGACGCCGGCTTCCATGCCACCTCGGTGCGCGACATCGCGACGCTGGCGGAATGCCAGTTCGCCCTCATCGGCTACCACTTCGGCGCAAAGTCGGAACTGCTGGACCATGTGCTCGGGCGTCGTTCGTCTGTGCTGAACGAGGAGCGCATGGAGCGGCTCGATCGCCTTCGCGATCGCAGCAAGGGAAAGCCGATCGCCATTCGCAAACTGGTCGAGGCTTTCGTCGGAGCCATCATGGAGCGTGCGAGCCAGGGCGACGCAGGGTGGTCCAACTACACCCGGCTGATCGCCGCCATCGCCATCAGCGCGGAGTGGAGCTACCTGACGGACAAGCACTTCAACCAGGTGGCTCGCCAGTACGTTGCCGAGATGAAGCGGTCTCTGCCGAAAGTCACCGACGAACGCCTGCACCAAGCGTTCTTTTTCCTGTTGGGCGCCATGTGCACCGTCTGCGCGCGGCCCGATCGGGTCGAGACGCTATCGCAGGGTCGCTTCGGCTCCAAGGAAGTCGCTCACATGACCGAGAGCCTGTACACGTTCCTTGCGGGCGGGATCACGGCCGTGGCCGAAAGCGCAGGTGCGGACAAACTCGCGGAACCCGGACGATCCTAGCCGTCTCCCAGCGGGCTAGCCGTTGAGTCGCACAGGATCTCCTCCGACGACTACCGGGGCAAGCCCGGAAGTCTCGGCCACAGTGAAAGCGGCGCAGCGCGTTCAACCGGAGGCACATTTCGCCTACAAGTCTGCTGTCAGTCAAATGCGCAAATCGCCTGCATGAACGGCCGTGCAGCACGCGTAAGACATATCCAGGAGATGTCGGCGACCGAGCGGCGCTGGCAGCCACATCCGGATGATTGGCTGAAGGAGTACAACAACATGACAGACGACAAGACAAAGGTGGGCGGCCAGGACCGCGCGCGCATCAACTTGAACGAAGACTACGAGGTCAGGGACTGGGCCAAGTCGCTTGGCGTCACCGAGGACGAGCTGCGCAAGGCGGTCGCCGCGGTGGGCAACCAGGCCGATAAGGTGCGCGAGTTCCTGAAGAAGAAATGAAAGCCACCCGGACCGTCCCTCGGAGCTGATCGCGGACAAGGGCGGCTGCACCTGCGGTGGCGCAGCAGCACCATGCGAATGCAACCCCGACGCGCACGTCAAGTGGGCGATCGTCTTTACCTCAGTCGATCCTGCCCTCGACGTGTTTGCTAGTCGCCTGCACTAGATTCGGCTGCGCCTGTCCTCATGCCTCGAAGCGATTTCCGATCGGACTCATTCTTGGACCAGCCTCAGCAAGGTCCCATCTATGTCGATCAAGGCCCCCACCAGACCGCCCCAACTTTCGCGCATCGGTCTATGCACACGCGGCCAACCGGTTTTTGCCTCCGGTACACCTACGTTCACGACGTTGTTGAAGAAGGACTCGACGTTGTCCAGCCGCAAGCAACAGCTGAACCAGCTTGTTGCCGGATCAAGCTGGGGATGAGGAAAGAATTCGAGCGAAATTTGGCGCAGTTTGAGAATCATCCAGCCGTCATCGCGCCAACTCTGCTCAAAGCCAAGTTGACGATAGAACTGGAATGTCGCCTCGAAATCTCGTGACGGCAGGTTTGGCGTGGCACGGTCGGTCATTACGCTTAGTCAAAGAGTGGTTCAGCGGGAGGGCTCTTCGGCTGCGCCCTCTCCGCTTTGAGCTTCGGCTGCGGCAGCGGGGCTGGCGGCGCCTGGCCCGCGTCGAAGATCTCGGCCGGGGCGAGCCTGAGCAGCTGCTGCGCCTGTTCGACGTGCCTTCCAGCTATTGGGCGAAGTCGGCGGCCTCGATCGGGATCCATGGCCTTGTCGATCCAGACATTCCAGAGACCGGCCAAGCCCCAAGGCTCGCCATCGGCGCCGCGGAAGCGCAACCACTCGCACCATGGGAACGGCTGCTCGTGCGCGGCCTCCAATAGGGCTCATCGAAGTTGGCGCCGGGATGATGCAGCGTTGGCCACGCCTCCACGGAGGCTTGAAGATCGCTCACGTCGCTGCGAAGCGAGGCCGACTACTCTGAACTCAGCCAAATCTTCTGCTGCCAGTTTGGGTCGGCGGGAAAGCGAGGATGTCGATAGACCACCTGCCGCGGTTTGATTGCCTTAGTTTTGTCGATCAGCTCCAAGCATTTGGCCGTGACACCTGTAGACGAAATGTGCAACTGGCTGAACGTCGGATCAAAAGCTCGGTTTGTGTCTCCATCTCTTGCTTTACAGGCCACAAAGTAGTGGGTGCGGACGTCCTTAGACTGCAGCAAACCACTCAAGCCAAGTGACGTAAAATTCATGTCACTCCTACCCCAAATATGCACCACGTCGGGATGCTCCAGACTTGCGCACCGGAGGAGGCGGGCCACTTCTGATGCTCCACCTACGGGGTCTACGCAATGCGCCACCCGCACATTGAAGCCACAGTTATTGAGTAGCTGCCGCTGCCCACTTCTTGCATCCTTCGGACTCACGCAATTTACAGGGTCGGTTTCTCTATAGTATTCGTTCGATTCGGGCGCGGACGACCCCTTGCTATCAGCCCATGTGGTTGGGGGCGTTTTGATGGTGGGAGCGCTCGCGCCACTGGTCGATGAAACCTCAAATCGCGACGGATCAAAGTTTCCGCGCTTGAACTCCGCTTTCCGAGGGGAAGGCTGTAGGGCCCATGGGCGAGGTCCGCAATGACTCGTTGGATACCTTCGAGACACACAGCGGAGAAAGCCGTATCCGCTGTCATGGGCAGAGCAGGCGAAGCTGATTTCCGGTCCTTGCGACCCACCTTCAGTGCGCAGCGCTTTTCGCGCTCAACACCGGCGCACGCGACGACAACGCCTGTGGGCTGCGGTGGAGCTGGGAAGTGCCGGTGCCTGAGTTGCAGCGCAGCGTCTTCGTGATTCCGGCCGCTGAGTTCAAGGGCAAGCGCGACCATGCGCTGGTTCTGAACGACGCGGCTTGGAAGATCGGGGACGGCGGTGTCGCCGAGGAGGATCGCGCCCTGCTCCTGGGGCATGCGATCGAGGGGATGCCGCAGCACTACGCGACCGCGACGGTGGAACGACTGGTGGAGGCCGCGAACAAGGCGACCAACACCTTCGACCGCACGACGCTGCTGCGGGTGGTGAACGGCTAGGCGTTAGAAGTCGCGCAGAAAGTCGCGCAAATGAGAAGAGGGTTAGTCCGCGCTAGCGGGCTAACCCTCTGAAAAGTGGTGCGGCTGGCAGGATTCGAACCCACGACCCCTTGGTTCGTAGCCAAGTACTCTATCCAACTGAGCTACAGCCGCACAGCTTGCGAGTATAGCATGCAGACAGGGCCGTCTTCCTGCACGTACGATGCGATGCCCGAATCCTCACGGCCACTGGCACGGTTGGTCTACGCTGCGCGCGAAACCCAGGCGGTCACTTCATCGCCAAGAGCGCCGCGAGCTGTGGCACCAGCGCGTCGGGCTCCTTGGCCAAACCGGTTTCCAACGCGGACAGCACGGCGGCGGCGACTGTCTTGTAGGCGCCCGCGTCCTTGGCCATGGTGTTGTAGTAATCCAGGTCCTTGCGTGCATTGGCGATCGAAAACCTCAGCCCCGACGTATCTTCAGCAAGCAGGAACGGCTTGAGCCGCTCCAGCGCGATGCCACCGCCGCCGCCCTTCGCCAGCACTTCCACGAACGCTTCGGCTCCGACGCCGTTCGTCTTGGCGCACGCGGCGGCTTCCGACAGCAGCGTCACCATGCCGAGCGACACATAGTTGTGCAGAAGCTTCATGCTGTGTCCCGCACCCACGGGCCCTATGTGCGTGATGTTCTCGGCGAAGCAACGCAGGAGCGGGAGGACCTCGTCGAGCAGGGCGACGTCGCCGCCGACCAGCAGGTTCAGGCGCCCTTCCGCGGCCTCTTTCGGCGTGCGCGTCATCGGTGAATCGAGGAAGCGGCCGCCTGCAGCCTGCACCGCCTGCGCCATACGCACCGTGGACGACGGAATGGCCGTGGAGCAGTCGATCACCACGGCCCCCGGCCGGAGTCCCTGCAGGACGCCGTCTTCCCCCGTGAGCACGGCCTCGACCTGCGGCGATCCCGTCAACACCAAAATCACGACGTCCGACGCGGCAGCGACCTCGCTGGCGCTGGCGAGCACGAGCAGGCCCTTTGCCCTGAGGTCGTCCACCGGCTGGTTGCCAGGATGGTCCAGCACTCGTAGTTCGTGCCCATGCTTGAGGAGGTTGCTCGCGATTCCGTGGCCCATCATGCCGATGCCCACCATGCCGACGCTTTTTGCCATTGCTCGTTCCTTCGTGCGTTGTTGCGTTGCTCAGCGGCGGCCCGTCATGAACCGCTCGAGCTACTGCGGATCGACCCCTGGCTGGATGACGTTCAGCGGGATCGGCCCCCGAATTGTCTGCGTCGATTAAAGAACCTGCATCGCCAGGTTCAGTTTGCCCGCGAGGCCAGGGAGGCTCGGCCGGCGAACGAAAAAAGCCTGCTCCCGGACAGATGGCAGGCTTTCTCATTGCAGTGGTAGGCCGTCCTGGGCTTGAACCAGGGACCAACGGATTATGAGTCCGCTGCTCTAACCAACTGAGCTAACGGCCCACGCAGCAGGGATTCTAGTGGGAGGCTCGCCCTGCCCTATTTGCGGTGGCTCAGCGCATTGGTGACCAGCTTCGACGTGATGTCGACGATCTGGATCATGCGTTCATAGGGCATGCGCGTCGGCCCGATGACGCCCAGTGTTCCCACCACCTCGCCATCGACCTCGTAGTTCGCGCTGACGATCGAGAGATCCTCGAAGGGCACGACCTGGCTTTCCCCGCCGATGAAGATCCGAACGCCCTCCGCCTTGCTCGAGACGTCGAGCAGGCGAAGCAGCTGCGCCTTCTGCTCGAACAGCTCGAAGGCTCGGCGCAGGTGGCTCATGTCGCTGGAGAAATCGGTGACCGAAAGCAGGTTGCGCTCGCCCGCGATCACGACTTCGTCCTGGGCTTCGGTCAGCACCTCTGAACTGACCTGCACGGCCGCCTGCATCAGCGCGGCAATCTCGCCGCGCAACTGCTCCATTTCGGACTGCAGCCGGTCGCGCACCTGTTCGATCGACAGGCCGGCGAAGTGCGCATTGATGTAGTTCGAGGCTTCGACCAGCTGCGACTGCGAATAGTCGACCTCAGGAAAAATCACGCGGTTCTGTACGTCGCCATCGGGGGAGACGATGATCACCAGGAGGCGGCGATCGGACAGCCGCAGGAATTCGATCTGCCGGAACACCGAGGCGCGCCGCGGTGCCATCACCACACCGACGAACTGCGACAGGTTCGAGAGCAAATGGGCCGCGTTGGCGATCACCTTCTGCGGCTGGTCCGGCGGCAGGCTGGGCGCCGCGAACTGCTCGCGCTGCGCAGTCAGCATGGTGTCGACGAACAGGCGATAGCCCCGCGCCGTCGGAATGCGGCCAGCCGAGGTGTGGGGGCTGACGATGAGCCCCAGCCCTTCCAGGTCCGACATGACATTGCGAATGGTTGCAGGCGAGAGCTCGAGCCCCGAAGCCCGCGAGAGCGTACGGGAGCCCACCGGTTGCCCTTCGGCGATGTACCGCTCGACCAGTGTCTTGAGCAGCAACTTGGCGCGTTCGTCCAGCATTGAAAGATTTTAGTGTTGTAATTTACCGATGACATCCAGCTTCCGGCGCGTCGCATTGATCGGCAAGTACCAGGCATCCGGCGCACGGCCGCCGGCCGGTGCGCTGGACGAGATCATGGAAGGCATCGGGGCCTTTCTCGAATCGCAGGGTTGCGAGGTGTTCGTCGAGCAGCGGGACGAGGGCGATGCGCATACCACGCGTTACGCCGACCTGTCGGTCGAGGAGATCGGCCGGCAGTGCGATCTGGGCCTGGTGGTGGGCGGCGACGGCACGATGCTCGGCATCGGGCGCCAACTTGCATGTTACGGCCTGCCGCTGATCGGCATCAACCGTGGTCGGCTGGGCTTCATCACCGACATCGCGCTGAACGACTACCAGACCACGCTGATCCCGATGCTGGCCGGCGACTACGAGGAAGACCACCGAAGCCTCATGCAGGCGACCGTGGTGCGCAAAGGCGTCTCGGTGTTCAAGGCGCTTGCCATGAACGACGTGGTGGTCAACCGCGGCGCCACGTCGGGCATGGTGGAACTGCGGGTTTCGGTCGGCCATCACTTCGTCGCCAACCATCGCGCCGACGGCATCATCATCGCGTCGCCCACGGGCTCCACCGCGTACGCGCTGTCTGCCGGCGGTCCGCTGCTGCATCCGGCTGTGCCGGGATGGGTGATGGTGCCGATCGCACCGCACTCGCTCTCCAACCGCCCGATCCTGCTGCCCGACGCGGACGAAGTGTCGATCGAGCTCGTCGGCGGCCGCGACGCGAGCGCCAATTTCGACATGCAGTCGCTGGCGACCATGGCCATCGGCGACCAGATCGTGGTGCGCCGGTCGGAGTACCGCGTGCGCTTCCTGCACCCTCGGGGTTGGAGCTATTTCGATACGCTGCGCAAGAAACTGCACTGGAACGAAGGAGGTTCCTGATCCATGGCACTGCGACGCATTGCCTTGCGCGACTTCGTGATCGTGCGCGCCCTCGAACTCGATCTGACCGGCGGTTTCACGGTGCTGACAGGCGAGACCGGCGCCGGCAAGTCGATCCTGATCGACGCGCTGCAATTGGCACTTGGCAATCGGGCGGATGCCGGCGCGGTGCGCGAAGGCGCGGAGCGCCTCGACGTCAGCGCCGAGTTCGATGCCGAGCCTGCGCTCGCCGCCTGGCTCGACGAAGGCGGTTTCGAAGCCGGCGATGCACTGCTGCTGCGTCGGACGGTCGATCTCCAAGGCCGCAGCCGCGGCTGGATCAACGGCAGCCCGGCAACCGCGACGCAGCTGCGCGAGCTTGGCGACCGCCTGCTCGACATCCACGGCCAGCACGCCTGGCAAAGCCTGACGCGTCCCGAGGCGGTGCGCCGGCTGCTCGACGCCTATGCTGGCGCCGAAGATGCTGTTGCGGCCGTAGCGCAGGCCTGGCAAGGGTGGCGCCAGGCCATCGCAGCGTTGGACAAGGCGCGCTCGGCCCAGGATTCGCTGCAGCGCGAGCGCGAACGCCTCCAATGGCAGGTGGGAGAGGTCATGAAGCTGGCCCCCGGTGCCGACGAATGGGAAGAGCTCTCGGCGAGCCACACCCGCATCTCCAACGCGCAGGCGCTCATCGACGCCGCCGAGGGCGCCTGCGGGGCTCTCGAAGACGACGAGAGCGGTGCGCTGGCAGCGCTGAGCCGGGCCGCCACACTGCTGCAGAACTGCGAGCACATCGAGCCGGCCTTCAAGGAATTGGGCGAAGTGCTGGCCTCGAGCGTGGCCCAGGCCTCCGATGCCGCGCATTCCCTGCACGGCTATCTGCGCCAGGCCGACACGGACCCGCAGCGGCTTGCCGAACTCGACGAGCGGATGGGCCTGTGGATGTCGCTCGCCCGCCGCTACAAGCGCACGCCGGCCGAGCTGCCCTCGCTGCTCGCGAGCTGGCAGGCCGATCTGCAGGCCCTGGATGCCCAAAGTGACCTGGAAACGCTGGAGCGCTCCGAGACTGCGGCGCAACAGGCCTACCGGAAGGCCGCCAAAACGCTGAGCAAGGCACGCAAGCAGGCGGCCCCGCGGCTGGCACAGGCCGTGACCCAGGCCATGCAGGGCCTCGGCATGCTGGGCGGGCGCTTCGAGGTCTCGCTGGAGACGCTGGCCGAGCCCGCCCGCCATGGGCTGGAGGACGTGGCCTTCCTGGTTGCAGGTCACCCAGGCAGCACGCCACGCGCGATCGGCAAGGTGGCCTCCGGCGGCGAGCTCTCGCGCATCGCGCTGGCGATCGCGGTCACCACCAGCCAGCTCGGCGCCGCGCAGACGCTGATCTTCGACGAGGTCGATGCCGGGGTCGGCGGCGCGGTGGCCGAGACAGTGGGCCGCCTCATGAAGCAGCTGGGCCGCGATCGCCAGGTGCTGGCAGTCACCCACTTGCCACAGGTCGCTGCGTGCGCCGATCATCACCTGCTGGTCGCCAAGCAGCAGACGAGCGCGAAAGGCCAGGGCGGCATCCGAACAGAGAGCAACGTCTCGGTGCTCGATGGCGACAGCCGCACGCGCGAGATCGCCCGCATGCTGGGTGGCGAGCGCGTATCGCAGACCTCGCTCGCGCACGCGCGAGAAATGCTGGGCAGCAAGACACCGGAGGTTTCTGCGTGAGCCGCATGCCCGCTCCCGATGCGAACAGCACCGCAGCCGACGGCGACGGTACTCCGTTGGGCCTGGAGCTGGTGCTGATCACCGGCATGTCGGGCTCGGGCAAGTCCGTCGCGCTGCACGCACTCGAAGATGCAGGCTACTACTGCGTCGACAACCTGCCGCCCGAGCTCCTCGTGCCCTTCGTCGCCCTGCGGCGCGAGCAGCAGGCGGGACGCGTCGCGATCGCCATGGATGTGCGCAGCGGCATTTCGCTGCCCCTCGTTCCGCAGCAGCTGGAACGGCTGCGAAACGAGGGCGTGTCGCTGCGCTCGCTGTTTCTCGACTCGACCACCGACGCGCTGGTGCGCCGCTATTCGGAAACGCGCCGCCGGCATCCCCTGTCGCGCCAGGACGGCCGCACGGATGTTCCCGAGCAGCAGCGCGTCCTCGTGCAGGCCATCGAGCTTGAACGCGAGTTGCTGGCCGAGCTGCGCGATGGTGCGGACGTGATCGACACCAGCATCATTCGGCCAGCTCAGCTGCAAAGCTACATCAAGGCGCTGATCGCCGCGCCCGAGAGTGCGCTCACGCTGGTTTTCGAATCCTTCGCCTTCAAGCGCGGCGTACCTCTCGACGCCGATTACGTGTTCGATGTGCGCATGCTTCCCAACCCGCACTACGTGCCCGCGCTGCGGCCCTTGACAGGCCGCGACGTGCCCGTCATCGAGTGGCTGCGCGAGCACGACGACGTTGCGCGCATGCAAGGCGATATCGAGCAATTCCTTCATCGCTGGCTTGATGCGCTGGCACGCGACCATCGCAGCTATGTGACGGTGGCGATCGGATGCACCGGCGGGCAGCACCGCTCGGTCTTCCTGGTCGAACAGCTGGCCCGCGGCTTCAGCACACGCTGGGCCGCCCTCAAGCGGCACCGGGAGCTGGACGCCCTGGGCTAGTCGTCGGCCGCGAGCAGCTTGCGCACGGGCGCCGGCAAGCCCAATGCCCGCCATTCGCCGGCCTCGAACCAGCGCCCCGATCCGCTCGGCGGGCTTTCGGCCGCGTATGCCACTGACACCGGGTGCAGGTGCAAGTCCTTGTGCGTGAGCACATGCAGGAAGGCCGGATCGTCCTGGGCGGCACCTTGCGCATCGGGCGCGAGCTCGTCCAGCAGCAAGGCGCGGCTTTCGTAGACCGGCAGGCAGTAGAGGCCGGCCCAGATCCCGCGCGACGGACGCTTTTCAAGCCAGACACGCCCCTTCGTGTCGAGCGCCTTCAGCATCCAAAGAGACTGGGCGCTGCGCCGCAGCTTGCGCGTCTTGACCGGAAAGCGCTCGGGCGTGCCCGCCCGCCGCCCCACGCACAGCTCGCTGGCCGGGCAGATCATGCAGCTGGGCTTGCGTGGCAGGCAGACGGTTGCGCCCAGGTCCATCACGCCTTGCGTGTAGCCGGCGATGGCGCTCTTTTGGGTAGGCGGGGGCAGTAATTCCGTTGCCAGGTCCCACAGCACTTTTTCCTGTGCCGCGGACGCCAGGTCGCCTTCGAAGCCCAACACCCGCGTCAGCACGCGCTTGACGTTGCCGTCGAGGATGGCGACACGTTCGCCGAAGCAGAATGCGGCGATGGCGGCAGCAGTGGAACGGCCGATGCCCGGGAGCGTCTGCAGCTCGGCGGCCGTGCGCGGGAAAACGCCGCCGAAGCGCGAGACCACCTCCTGGGCGCACCGGTGCATGTTCCGCGCGCGGCTGTAATAGCCCAGGCCGCTCCAAAGGCCGAGAACCTCGTCCTCGCTGCCGGCGGCCAGTGCCGACACCGTCGGAAAGCGCTCTAGAAAACGGGCGAAGTAGCCCAGTACGGTCGAGACCTGGGTCTGCTGAAGCATGACTTCGGACAACCACACGCGGTACGGGTCCTGGGTGTTCTGCCACGGCAGCTCGCTGCGCCCGTGGCTGCGCTGCCATGCAACGACGCGCGCGGCGAAGTCCTCGGGCAGCCCCAGGCCCGCGGATTTCCAGCCTTCAAGCGGCACTGAGTTCGCCGCGCGCGGCAGCCGCGGAGGGCGCCTCGTTGCTCGTCAGCAGCGCGGTGAACTCGCGCAGGCGCACGTGCAGCTCGGCCAAGCCTGCCTCCTGAGTGGCGAGCTC
Organism: Variovorax sp. PBS-H4; assembly: GCF_901827205.1. Lineage (NCBI taxonomy): Bacteria > Pseudomonadati > Pseudomonadota > Betaproteobacteria > Burkholderiales > Comamonadaceae > Variovorax > Variovorax sp. PBS-H4. The sequence goes on from NZ_LR594675.1 coordinate 5,337,133, forward strand.
GGCCAGGCGCTCGTCAAGGTTGCCCGCGGCACTCTGGATGCGCTCGACGGTCTCGATGCGCTTGGTGAAGTTGCGGCGGCGCTCCTTCAGCTGCGTGTCGAGCTGGGCGCCGGCGCCCTTGCTCCAGCGCTCGACCTCGGTCATGGCAGCCTCGTTGACCACGCGCAGCCGGCTTGCCAGCGCGCGCACGAGCTTGTCGCAGAAGTCGGGTTGCGCCAGCTTCAGGACGTTGCCGATGCCGAGATAGTGAATGTGGCTGCGTTCGATCTGGCTCAGCTGCTCTTGGAAGCCAGTCAAGTCCGGCTCGGCCGGCGCCTGAAGCGCGAAGCCGTGCTCGGCATTGAGCTGCCGGAAGGTGGCGTGCAGCATCGACTGGATCTCGGCGGTGGTCGCCTGCACCTCGCGCAGGTTGTTGCGCAGTGCGTCGAAGGTCGCACCGTACACCTTGCGCACGTTGAACTTGATGCCGGGGCGCTTGAGAGAAGACGACAGGCGAGCCATGTCGGCCTTGAGCGCAGTACTGCCCAGCACCGCATACACCTCGCGCAGCAGCTTTCCCTGTACCGAACGCAGCGCCAGGATGCGGGTGTTGCTCCCCTCGAACTCGGCTTGCTCCTGCTCGATGCGGGTACGCATGTGGCGGATGACCGAGACGTTCTTGCCGCGCAGGCCCTGCAGCTCGAGCGCCTGCTCCGACAGGTCGCGCTGGCGCACCTTGAGGATGCGCGCCGCCTCGGCCTGCAAGGCAGAAATGCCGGCATCGACCGCCAGGCGCAGCATGCGCTCACGCTTGCCGAGCAGCCCCTCGCCGAGCACGGACTCCAGGGCGGGCAGGCGGCTCGCCTGCAGCAAAGGCACGTCGCGCCGGATCTTGGCCTGCAAGCCCTTTTGCGCCGACACCGGAAGCACCTGCGTGAGCGGCACGCCCAGCAGCTCCGCGGCGCCCTTGCGTTGACGTTGGATCTGGGCATCGATCTGGGCCGGCGTGCTCAGCGTGTCCCACATGGTGTCGATCTTGTTGAGCACCACGATGCGGGTCTCGCCCGGATCGCCCTCGGTGATGAGGTGCTCGCGCCAGATGGCGAGGTCGGAACGGGTCACCCCCGTGTCCGCCGCGAGGATGAAGACCACGGCATGGGCTTGCGGAATCAGGCTGACCGTCAGCTCGGGCTCTGCGCCGATGGCGTTGAGGCCCGGGGTGTCGAGGATGACCAGCCCCTGCTCGAGCAAAGGGTGCGGCATGTTCAGCAGCGCATGGCGCCAGCGCGGGATCTCGACCTGGCCTTCACCGTCGGGCACGGGATTGTCGTCGGGCGATTCGTCGCTCCAGAAGCCCAGCGAGCGCGCCTCGGCCAGCGGCACGCGCCGAACCTCGGCGACCTTGTTCATGGTCTGCGAGAGCTGCTCGGCGTCTTCGACGTCGATGGGGATCTCGGTCCAGTGCTCGGCCTTGTCGCGCCAATGAGCGAGCGAATGCGGCTCCAGCCGGGTTTCGATGGGCAACAGCCGCAGGCAGGGCGCGACGCCGGCGTCGTAGCCCAGCTCGGTGGGGCACATCGTCGTGCGGCCCGCACTCGCCGGCATGATGCGGCGGCCGTACGCGGCAAAGAAGATCGCGTTGATCAGCTCGGACTTGCCACGTGAAAACTCGGCCACGAAGGCGACCATGACCTTGCTGGTGCGCATTTGCGATTCGAGTTCGCGCAGACGCTCGGCCACGCTCTGGTCGAGCAGCTCGTTCTCGTCGAGCCAGCGGGCCAACCATTTGAGGCGGTGCGCGAAGTTGCGCCGCCAGGCGCCGTGCTGGTCGAATTGCTGATTGAATGAGCGAGTCAAGGTGTGTAAGGGTTGCTTACAAATATTAGCACCCGCATGGCGGTGGCGTGCCAGTAGTCTGCCGGGCTTTCAGTACTTTTGGCAGTTCGGGCAGAAATATGTCGATCGTTGGCCCTGCCGCACTTGCCGAACGGGGGTGGAACAGGTCCTGCAGGGCTCGCCGGCACGCCCGTAGACCGTCGCTTCCAGCTGAAAATAGCCACTCTGTCCGTCCACATTGGAGAAATCTCGCAGGGTGCTACCGCCGCGCTCGACCGCCCGCGCCAGGACGTCCCGCACCGCCGCATGCAGCCGCGCCGCCCGCGGACGGCTGAGGCGGGAAGCGGACAAGCTCGGACGGATGCCGGCCAGAAACAGCGCTTCGGAGGCGTAGATGTTGCCGACGCCCACCACGACGTCGCCGGCCAGCAATACCTGCTTGATCGAGGCCTTGCGCCGGCGCAGGCCCGCATGGAAACGATCGAGGTCGAAGGACGGGTCGAGCGGCTCCATTCCGAGTCCACCCAACAGCTTGATCGCCAGTGGCGCCGCCTCGTCCTCCACGTACACCACCGCACCGAAGCGCCGAGGGTCGTTGAGCCGCAGGGTCCCGCGGGACGTCACCATGTCGAAATGATCGTGGATGCCGGGCGCGGGCAGTGGCATGTCGAAGCGCAGGCTGCCGGACATGCCCAGATGCATCAGCAGCAGCCCCGGATCCATGTCGACCAGAAGGTACTTGCCACGCCTGCGAACGGCGCGCACCGTGCGCCCCACCAGTGTTGCTGGATCCGCCGCCAAGGCCCAGCGCAGCGGCTTGCCCAGGCGCACGGCTTCGATGCGCGCACCAGCAATCCGTTCGGCAAAGCCGCGCCGCGTCACTTCAACTTCTGGTAGTTCAGGCATGGAGAAAGGCCGACATGAAAACAAGGAGAGATCGAAGCCCCCGTGCAGCCGTTGCTCGAAAACCTTGGATTATTATGGCTCGATGACCCCTTCGCTCCGCCGATCCCGCCTTGCGGCGGCCGCGCTCTTGGCCTTCCTCTCGCTGGGCGCGCAGGCGCAGCCCCAGACGCCCGCCCCGGCGGCACCGACCAGCCCCGCTCCGCTCATCGAACCAGCGGCCCCGCCTGTGACGACCGCTGCCGCCACAGCACAGCGCGAAGACAAGGCGCAGGCCTCGGCGATGACGGCCGAGCTCTTTTATGAAGTGCTGATGGGCGAACTCACGGCGCGCTCGGGCGATCCGGGCTCGGGCTACGCGCTGGTGCTGGACGCCGCGCGCCGCTCGCGTGATGCCAAGCTGTTCCAGCGTGCCGTGGAAATCGCACTTCAGGCACGTTCCGGCGATGCCGCGCTCGCCGCGGCGCGCGCCTGGAAAGACAGTCTGCCCGACTCGCGCGAGGCGCGACGCTTCGAGCTGCAGATCCTGGTCGCGCTGAACCGGATCAGCGAGACCGTCGAACCCCTGAAGGCCGAGCTGGCAGCGACGCCACAGGTGGAGCGGCCCTTCCTCATGGCCGTCATCGCTCGCCACTATGCCCGCGCCACCGACAAGAAGCTGGCGGTCTCGGTGGTCGAACAGGCGCTTGCCGACGAACTCACGACCCCGGCGACCGGCGGCGCCGCCTGGGCCACGGTGGGTCGACTGCGGCTGGCGGCCGGTGATGCACCCGGCGCGCTGGAAGCAGCGCGCAAAGGCCAGGAGATCGATCCCTCGGCGGACGGACCGGCAATGCTCGCCCTGGAAATGGTGGACCCCGCCCAGCCCGAGGCCGAGGCGCTGGTCAAGCGCTACCTGGCCGGACCCAAGGTCCAGCCCGAGATGCGCATCGCCTACGCCCGCGTGCTGGTGGAAGGCCGCCGCTACACCGATGCCACCGCCGAACTCGCCGCGCTGACCGCCGCGCGCCCGGAGCTCCCCGAACCCTGGCTGCTGCTGGGAAGCCTGCAGACCCAGGCACGCCAGGACGCAGCGGCCGAGACCTCGCTCAAGCGCTACGTCACCATGGAGGACGCGCAGCCCGATGCCGAAGCGCGCAAACGTGGCCAGACGCAGGCCTTCCTGCTGCTGGCGCAGCTGGCTGAGCGCCGCAAGGACTTCGTCGGCGCCGAGCACTGGTTGTCGCGCATCGACAGCACCGAGGACTTGGCAGGCGCGCAGACACGACGTGCTGCGCTGCTGGCCCGCCAGGGCAAGCTGCCGCAGGCGCGTGAGTTGGTCCGGTCCCTGCCGGAGCGTACCGAGGAAGACAAGAAGCAGAAGTTCATGGCCGAAGTCCAACTGCTGCGCGATGCCAAGCAGTACCAGGCCGCATACGACATGCTGGCGCAGGCCAGTTCGGCCAAGCCCGAGGACACGGACCTCATTTACGACAAGGCGATGGTGGCCGAGAAGCTGAACCGGCTCGACGAGATGGAGCGCTTGCTGCGCCGCCTGATGGAGCTCAAGCCTGACAACCAGAACGCGTACAACGCGCTCGGCTACTCGCTGGCCGATCGAAAGATCCGCCTCGAGGAAGCGCGCACCCTGATTAAGAAGGCCGTGCAGCTCGCACCCGAGGACCCGTTCATTGCCGACAGCCTCGGCTGGGTCGAGTTCAGGCTCGGCAACACCGACGAAGCCATGCGCATCCTCGAGACCGCCTACAAGCGCCGACCCGACCCGGAGATCGGTGCGCACCTTGGCGAAGTCCTGTGGGCCAAGGGTCAGCGCGATCGCGCTATGTCGATCTGGAAGGAGGCCTACCTGGTCGATTCCGAGAACGAGACCTTGCAAGAGACGCTCAAGCGTCTGCGCGTGAAGCTTTGAACCGCCGTCTCGTCCTATGCGCTGGCTGGGCCGGCCTGCTGCTGGCCGCGGGTTGCGCCAGCCCTGGAGGCCCGTCCAAGGACGCAGACGCCGGGCAGGCTTGGAGCGGCAGGCTTTCGCTGCGCGTCGACAGCGAACCGGTGCAGACCTTCTCCGCACTGTTCGAACTTCGTGGCGCCCCGCAGGCCGGTGAACTCGTCCTCACGAGTCCGATCGGCAATACGCTGGCGCAACTGCATTGGTCCCCGCGGGAGGCACTGCTGAAGAACGGAAGCCAGACGCTGCGCTTCGACTCCGTCGACGCGCTGATCGAGGCCGCAACCGGCGCCGTCATCCCGGTGGGCGCGCTGTTCGGCTGGCTGGCCGGGCGTGAGGACCGGGTGCCCGGCTGGCGGCCGGACCTTTCCCGAATCGGCGACGGGCGCCTGCAGGCCACGCGCGAGTCGCCGCAGCCGCGAGCGGATCTGCGCATCGTCTTCGAACGGGCATGAAGGCGCTCTACGATCTTCCGGCCCCGGCCAAGCTCAACCTTTTTCTGCACGTCACCGGCCGGCGCGCGGATGGCTACCACCTGCTGCAGTCGGTGTTCATGCTGATCGACTGGTGCGACACCCTGAACCTGGAGAAGCGCAGCGACGGCCGCCTGACACGGGAAGACCTCACGACACCGCTGCCGGAAGATGACCTGGTGCTGCGCGCCGCCAAGGCGCTGCAGGCTTTTGCCGCAGTCCCCGAGGGCGCCCACATCGGCATCGCCAAGCGCGTGCCGGCGCAAGCCGGCATGGGAGGCGGGTCCTCGGACGCAGCCACGTGCCTGCTCGCGCTCAACCGCCTCTGGGGCCTCGACCTGCCGTTGTCGAAACTGGAGCAGATCGGCCTTGCACTCGGGGCCGACGTGCCCTTCTTCCTGCGCGGGCACAACGCCTGGGTCGAAGGCATCGGGGAGCAGATCACGCCGATCGATGTGGCGCCGGGACGCTTCGTCGTTGTCAAGCCGGCCCAGGGCCTCGACACTCGTCTCATTTTTGCAGCGCCGGAACTTCAACGCGCCACGCCCGCTGCTATAATTTCTGGCTTTGCTGCACATGCCGGGCGAGATGGAGGCGAGATCAAGAGTCTCTACTTCGGACGCAACGATCTGCAGCCGGTCGCTGAAAGGCTCTGTCCCGCGGTCTCCGATGCCATCGAGTGGCTCGGTAGCCAGGGTCTCGAGGCTCGCATGACCGGTTCAGGGAGCTCGGTGTTTGCAGCGATGCCGCATGATGTGGAACTGGCCGATGCGCCCTCGGGTTGGCAGCTTCGCAAGTGCAGCAATCTGGCCATTCATCCCCTAGCGGGTTGGGCGGTCTAGAAAGTCAGAGCACTTTTGTGGTCTGATGCGACATATATCGGTGGGTGGCTCCGGCCGCCAACCCGTGTAGGGGAGTCGCCAAGCTGGTTAAGGCACTGGATTTTGATTCCAGCATGCAAAGGTTCGAATCCTTTCTCCCCTGCCAAATCTTCACGTTCACGAGAGTATTGGCGGCCCCTCGAACGGGCCATTTCCTTTTTTGCCGGGACGCTCATGCAGGTTCACCATCCTGATTTCATGGTTTTCACCGGCAATGCCAACCCGGGCCTTGCCGCCGAGATCGCACACAACCTCGGCACCTCGCTGGGCGCCGCCCGCGTCGGCCGCTTCTCGGACGGTGAAGTCACTGTCGAGATCAACCAGAACGTGCGTGCGCGCGACGTGTTCGTGGTCCAGTCCACTTGCGCGCCAACGAACGAAAACCTGATGGAGCTGCTCATCATGGTCGACGCGCTCAAGCGCGCCTCTGCCGAGCGCATCAGTGCCGTGATCCCCTACTTCGGCTATGCGCGCCAGGACCGCCGTCCGCGCTCGAGCCGGGTGCCGATCTCTGCGAAGGTGGTGGCCAATCTGCTCGAGACCGTGGGGGTGGCCCGCGTGTTGACGATGGACCTGCACGCGGACCAGATCCAGGGCTTTTTCGACATCCCCGTCGATAACATCTATGCCTCGCCGGTTCTTCTGGGCGACCTGCGCCAGCAGAACTACGAAGACCTCATCGTGGTCTCGCCCGACGTCGGTGGCGTGGTGCGTGCCCGCGCACTGGCCAAGCAGCTCAACTGCGACCTCGCCATCATCGACAAGCGCCGTCCCCGCGCCAATGTGAGCGAAGTCATGCACGTGATCGGCGAGATCGATGGCCGCAACTGCGTGATCATGGACGACATGATCGACACCGCCGGCACGCTGGTGAAGGCGGCCGAAGTGCTCAAGGAACGCGGCGCCAAGAAGGTGTACGCCTACTGCACGCACCCGATCTTCTCCGGCCCGGCCATCGAGCGCATTGCCAAGGGCAGCGCGCTCGACGAAGTGGTCGTGACCAATACGATCCCGCTGAACGATGGTGCGACAGGATGCGCCAAGATCCGCCAGCTTTCCGTGGCGCCGCTGATCGCCGAAACGATCCAGCGTATTGCCAAGGGGGAGTCGGTCATGAGTTTGTTCTCGGACCAGGAAAACCTCTTCTGAGAGGTGTCCAGGGCCTGAGCAAGAAGCCGGGCGCCCTGCGTGGCGCCCTTTTTGAAACCGGAGTCGCACTGGTCGCGGTCGACTTCCACAGGAGTGAGTCATGAAATTTGTCGCTTACGAGCGCGCCAAGCAGGGCACGGGTGCGAGCCGCCGTCTCCGCATCTCGGGCAAGACGCCGGGTATCGTCTACGGGGGTGAAGGCCAGCCCCAGCTGATCGAGCTCGATCACAACGCCTTGTGGCATGCCCTCAAGAAGGAAGCCTTCCACTCTTCCATTCTCGAGATGGAAGTCGGTGGCGCCACGAGCAAGGTGCTGCTGCGCGACGTGCAGTACCACCCCTTCCGCCCCATGGTTCAGCATGTGGACTTCCAACGCGTCGATGCCCGCACCCGCATGACGGTCAAGGTACCGCTGCACTTCAAGGGTGAAGAAGAATCCACCGCCGTCAAGCTGGATCACAACCTGGTGAACCACGTGATGACCGAAATCGAAGTCAACTGCCTGCCGGCTGACCTGCCCGAGTTCATCGAAGTGGACCTCTCCGGCCTCACCAAGAACGCCACGCTGCACGTCAGCGACATCAAGCTCCCGAAGGGCCTGAAGTACATCAGCCACGGCAAGGGCAACCCGGTGGTGGTCTCGGCCGTGTCGCCGCTGGTCGCGGAAGAGGCCGCGCCTGCGGAAGGCGCTGCTGCCGAAGGCGCGGCGCCAGCGGCCGCTAAGACGCCCGCCAAGACCGCGCCCGCCAAGAAGAAGTAACCGCCTCGGGCCTGCTTCGCCACTACGGCCCGCCACGCGCGGGCCGTTTTCTTTTGGCGTGCAGTGGCGCCGATAATTCCGCCCCATGATCAAGTTGTTCGTCGGCCTCGGCAACCCCGGCCCCGAGTACGAAGCCACGCGGCACAACGCGGGCTTCTGGTGGATCGATGCGCTCGCACGCGACCGCAAGCTCACGCTGGTGCCGGAACGCAGCTACCACGGCCTGGTGGCGCGCATGCAAATGGGTGGCCAACCGGTGTGGCTGCTCGAGCCGCAGACCTTCATGAACCTTTCCGGAAAGTCGGTGGCTGCGCTCGCACGCTTCTTCAAGATCGAGCCCCACGAGATCCTGGTCGTGCACGATGAGCTCGACGTGGTACCCGGCCAGGCGAAGCTCAAGCGAGGCGGCAGCCATGCGGGCCACAACGGGCTGCGCGACATCCATGCGCAACTGGGCACTGACGACTACTGGCGGTTGCGCCTGGGCATCGGCCACCCGGGCGTGAAGTCCGAGGTGGTCGGCTGGGTGCTGAAGAAGCCGCTCAAGGAACAACGCGAGGCGATCGAGGACGCGATCGCCCGCACCCTTCACGCCTTCCCTGCCTTGGTCGCCGGCGAAATGGACAAGGCGACGCTGCTTATCCACACGAGCAAACCGCCGCGTCCCAAACCGCCGCGCCGAGAGCCTGGGGAAGGCGGCCCGTCCGCTCCGGCCTGAGCGAACCATTGAAACGAAAGGGAGAGAAGGAAGAATGAAGAAGAACTCGACACACGGGATCATCGTCCTGGCAATGGCGGCCTGCGCCTCGTGGGCCGCACCCCCGACAGCGGCGGGCACGGCCGCCTGGCGCTGCGGCAACACCTACAGCGACCAACCCTGCCCGGACGGCAAGCCACTCGCGCTCGGCGACACGCGCGGTGCCGGGCAGAAGCGGGAGGCCGACGACTCCACGCGCGAGGCCCGCATCGCAGGCGACCGGCTGGAACGCGAGCGCCTGCAGCAGGAAAAGTCGCAACCCGGCCGCCATGCGACGCTCATCGACAGCAGGCCGCCAGCGCAGAAATCCGCGGCCGATGCCGATCCCGACGGCGCGAAGAAAAAGAAGAAGAGCAAGAAAGACCCCGGCTACTTCAGCGCCCATGACCCGGTGGCCACAGCAAAGAAGAAAGCGGAGAAGGCCGAAAAGGCCGGACGCAGCAGCGGCGAGAAAAGCTAGGCCTGCGCCGCCTCGGGGGGCTTGCCTTCGGCCCCCGCCCCCTTGGCGGCTGCCAGCCGCTCGAACTTCTGCCACAGGGTCTCTTGCGACTCGACATGGGCAGGGTTCTTGGGAATGCAAGCCACAGGGCACACCTGCACGCACTGCGGCTCGTCGAAATGGCCTACGCACTCGGTGCACTTGTGCGGATCGATCTCGTAGATCTCTTCGCCCATGTAGATCGCATCGTTGGGGCACTCCGGCTCGCAGACATCGCAGTTGATGCATTCGTCGGTGATCATGAGGGCCATGGCTCGGATTATCGGTCGGCCGCTGCCGGGCCGCCCCAAGGCGGCCGAAGCCCCCTGTGGGGGCAGTGATGAGGGAAGCGTCGAACATGGAGGTCGACATTGCCCCGGCACGCTCATTGCGTCAGCCGGGTTATGCTGCGGCCCGCCCCATGAGCCGCACGGCCGTTCCCAAGGCCAACAGCACCGCAGCCGAAGGCGAAGGTATTTCCAGTGAGCCTCTTCCTGTTCAAGCGTTTCGTGACGCTGATCGCCACCCTCGTCGGTGCATCGGTCATCGTCTTCCTCGTACTCGAAATTTTGCCCGGCAATGCCGCGCAGATGCTCATGGGTCCCGACGCCTCGCCCGAGGCGGTGGCGGCTCTCGCCACCAAGCTGGGGCTCGATCAGCCGGCCTGGACCCGCTACTGGCAGTGGATCGGCGGCCTGCTCACGGGAAACCTCGGCGACAGCTACGCCTACAGCACGCCGGTGATGGAGTTGATCCTCGAGCGCCTCGCGCTCACCGTGCCGCTCGCCCTGTTCGCCATGGCCCTCACGACCGTGCTCGCCCTGCTGGTCGGCGTGACCGCGGCCGCGCGCCACAACAAGCTCGGCGACGTCGGCCTGATGGGGCTGACGCAGGTGGGCATCGCCATTCCCAACTTCTGGTTCGCGATCCTGCTGATCCTGGTCTTCTCGGTGCAGCTGCAATGGTTCTCGGCCGGCGGCTTCGAGGGCTGGAACGACGGCGTGCTCGCCGGGCTCAAGGCGCTGCTCCTGCCTGCCCTCTCGCTGGCCGTGGTGCAGGCCGCGATCCTGGCTCGCATCACGCGCTCGGCCGTGCTCGAGGTGATGCGTGAGGACTTCGTCCGCACCGCGCGCGCCAAGGGCGTCTCGCAGCGGGCGGTGCTGTGGACGCATGTGCTGCGCAACGCGCTGATCCCGGTGATCACCGTGATGGGCATGCAGTTCTCCGAGCTGCTGGCCGGCACCATCGTGGTGGAGAACGTGTTCTACCTTCCGGGGCTCGGAAGGCTGATCTTCCAGGCCATCAGCAACCGCGACCTGATCGTGGTGCGCAACTGCGTGATGCTGCTGGCGGCGATGGTGGTCATCGTCAACTTCGTGGTCGATGTGCTCTACGCCGTGATCGATCCACGCATCAAGGCCTCCGACATATGAGCGCGCTCCCCGCACAAGTCCCGAGCGCGGCCGCGCTCAAGGTGCCCGGCTTCTGGCGCCGCGCGATGCGGCACCGCAGCTTTGCCATCGGCGGCGTGCTCACGCTGCTGCTGGTCCTCGCCGCCGCCGTCTCCCTGGTATGGACGCCATGGTCGCCCTACGAGATGGACATCGCCAACAAGCTCAAGCCGCCGACGTTTGCGCACTGGCTGGGCACGGACACCTTCGGGCGCGACGTGGCCTCGCTGCTGCTGGTGGGCGCGCGTGCCTCCATCCTGGTGGGCGTGATTGCGGTCGGCATCGGCCTGGTGGTCGGCACGGCGCTCGGGTTGTTGGCCGCCGCGCGCCGCGGCTGGGTGGAAGAAGCCATCATGCGCTTCGCCGACTTCTCGATGGCCTTCCCGGCGATCCTCTCGGCCATCATGATGACAGCGGTGTTCGGCGCCGGCATCGTCAACGCGATCATCGCAATCGGCATCTACAACGTCCCGACCTTCGCGCGCATCACGCGCGCCTCGGCCAACGCGATCTGGTCACGCGAATACGTCGCCGCAGCGCGCGCCTGCGGAAAAGGCGCCTTTGCCATCACGATGCAGCACGTGCTGCCCAACATCTCGGCAGTGCTGATCGTTCAATCGACCATCCGCTTCGCGATCGCGATTCTGGCCGAAGCCGCCCTCTCGTATCTCGGTCTTGGCACCCAGCCGCCGCAGCCCTCGTGGGGCCGCATGCTCAGCGAGGCGCAGACCATGATGTTCCAGGCTCCCTTGCTGGCCGTGTGGCCGGGCATGGCGATTGCGCTGGCGGTACTCGGCCTCAACCTGCTGGGCGACGGCCTGCGCGACCTGCTCGACCCGCGCCTCGCGCGCACCCGCTGACCTCTTACCGACATGCCCCTGCTCGAAGTCGACGACCTCCATGTTCAGCTGCAGACGCAGCGCGGCCCGGCCGAAGCGGTGCGCGGCATCGGCTTCACGCTCGAACGCGGCGAAACGATGGGGATCGTCGGCGAGTCCGGCTGCGGCAAGTCGATCACCGTGCAGTCACTGATGGGCTTGCTGCCTGCGAGCGCCAAAGTCACAGGCAGCATCCGCTTCGACGGCACCGAGCTCGTCGGCCTACCCGAGCGCGCGATGTGCGAGATCCGGGGCAACCGCATGGGCATGATCTTCCAGGAGCCCATGACGGCACTGAACCCGGTCCACACCATCGCCCGCCAGGTCGGCGAGCCGCTGCGCCTGCACCGCGGCCTGTCGCGCTCCGGCGCCCGCAAGGAGGCGCTGGCCCTGCTCGAGCGCGTCGGCATTCCGGACGCGGCCTCGCGCCTCGACGCCTACCCGCACCAGTTCTCGGGCGGGCAGCGGCAGCGTATCGGCATTGCCATGGCCCTGGCCTGCGGACCCGACCTGCTGATCGCCGACGAGCCCACCACCGCGCTCGACGTCACCATCCAGAAGCAGATCCTCGAGTTGATCCAGGGCCTGGTGGCCGAACGCGGCATGGCGCTGATCCTGATCTCGCACGACCTGGGCGTGATCGCGCAGAACGTCTCGAAGATGCTGGTGATGTACGGCGGCAGCGTGGTCGAGAGCGGGCCCACGGCCGCCGTCTTCGCCGAGCGTGCCCACCCCTACACCCAGGGGTTGTTTGCCGCCCGGCCAGCGCTCGGCGCGCCGCGCGGGCAGAAGCTGGCGACCATTCGCGGCAGTGTTCCCGACCTGGCCGACCTGCCGGGCGGATGCCCCTTCGCCGGCCTGTGCCGCTTCACCATCGACGATTGCCACGCAACGCGGCCGCCGCCCACGCCCATGCCGCACGGCCATGAAGTGCGCTGCATCCGCTTGGGCGATGTGATCGCCGAAGGAGCGCGGGCATGACGGCATTGCTCGAGGTGAACAACCTGGTGCGGCACTACCCGATGCCGCGCGAGCGCCTCTTCGGTCCGCCGCCCACCGTCAAGGCGCTGAACGGCGTGAGCTTCAGCCTGCAGCCCGGGCGCAGCATGGGGATCGTCGGCGAATCCGGCTCGGGCAAGTCGACCATCGCGCGCCTGGTCATGGCGCTCGACAAGCCCACGGCCGGCACGGTGAAGCTGCTCGGCCGCGACCTCCACGCCCTGTCCGTGGATGGGCTGCGCGGCGCACGCCGCGATGTGCAGATGGTCTTTCAGGACCCCTACGGCTCGCTCGATCCGCGCCAGACCGTGTCGCGCATCGTCGCCGAGCCGTTGGAGGCGCTGGCCAGGACCAGCCGCGCCGAACAGCGCGAGCGTGCCGGCGAGTCGCTGGCGGCCGTGGGCCTGCGCAGCGGCGACCTCGACAAGTACCCGCACGAGTTCTCCGGTGGCCAGCGCCAGCGCATCGCGATTGCCCGGGCGCTGATCACGCGGCCCAAGCTCATCGTCGCCGACGAGCCGGTGAGCGCGCTCGACGTTTCGGTGCAGGCCCAGGTGCTGAACCTGATGCAGGAGCTGCAGCAGAAGTTCGGCATCAGCTACCTGTTGATCAGCCACGACCTCGCGGTGGTGAACCACCTGTGCGACGAGGTCTGCGTGCTGCACCGCGGCCTCGTCGTGGAGCGCGGTGCGCCGCAGCACCTGTTTGCACATGCCGAGCATCCGTACACGCAAGCCCTGCTCGCGGCCGTGCCGCGCGCGGAGCCCTCGGCGGCCCCTGCCTGAGCAGGTGCTTGTCCCGAGCACGCGCCGCGCTCTCATGATGTAACGTCGGATTCCCCCTTCTCAGCTTTTTTGCCCGGAGCCTCGACCATGTTGAAACGCCGCACCCTCCTGACCACCGCTGCCTTCGCCGCCGTGCCGCTCGCCCTTCCACAGGCGGGGCTGGCGCAGGGTCGCAAGGACACGCTGGTCATCGGCATGACGCTCGAGCCGCCGGGCCTGGACCCGACCACCGGCGCAGCGTCCGCCATCGCGGAAATCACCCACTACAACGTCTACGAGACGCTGACCAAGATCAACGCCGACGGCAAGGTCACGCCGCTCCTGGCAGAGAGCTGGGAGGTCTCGCCCGACCTCAAGACCTACACCTTCAAGCTGCGCCGCGGCGTCAAGTTCCAGAACGGCGAGCCCTTCAATGCGCAGACCGTCAAGTTCGCGTTCGACCGCGCCGGGGCCGAGAAGAGCACCAACAAGGACAAGCGCACCTTTGCCAACCTGAGCACGCAGGTGGTCGACGACAACACGGTGGTGCTGATCAACAAGGAGATCGATCCCGACCTGCCTTTTCTGCTGGGCCAGGCAACCGCCATCATCGTCGAGCCCAAGAGCGTCGACACCAACGCCACCAAACCCGTCGGCACCGGTCCGTACAAGCTCGACAGTTGGGCCAAGGGCTCTTCGGTCGTCCTGAGCAAGTGGGACGGCTACCGCAATCCGGCCGAAGCCAAGCTCCGGCGCGTCACGTTCCGGTTCATCTCCGACACCGCCGCGCAGGCTGCAGCGCTGATGGCGGGCGATGTCGACGTGTTCAAGCCCATCGGCACGCGCGCGGTAGCGCAGTTCAAAAACAATCCGCAGTTCCAGGTCATCCAGGGCGGCTCGCGCGCCAAGACCATCCTGGCGATCAACAGCAGGAAGAAGCCGCTCAACGACGTGCGCGTGCGCCGCGCCATCCTGGCCGCGATCGACCGCAAGGCGGTGATCGAGGGCGCCGCGGACGGCTTCGGCACGCCCATCGGCAGCCACTACGTGCCCGGCGCCCCCGGCTACGTGGATACCACGGCCATCAATCCGTACGACGTGGACAAAGCCAAGAAGCTGCTGGCCGAAGCGGGCGTGAAAACGCCGCTCGAACTCACGATGACACTTCCGCCGCCGCCTTACGCGCGCCAAGGCGGCGAAGTGATCGCGGCCGAGCTGGCCAAGATCGGCATCAACGTGAAGATCCAGAACGTCGAATGGGCGCAGTGGCTCAGCAACACCTACGGGGGGCCGCACGACTACGACCTCTCCATCGTGTCGCATGTCGAACCCTTCGACCTCGGCAACTACGCCAAGCCGGACTACTACTGGGGCTACGAGTCCAAGGAATTCACCGCGCTCTACGCCAAGATCAAGGCAACCGCCAACGAAGCCGAACGCAACAAGCTGCTGGGTGAGGCGCAAAAGCTGCTCGCCACCGACGCAGCGAACGGATTCCTCTACCAGCCCCAATTCCCCAGCGTCGCCAAGAAGGGCGTCAAGGGGCTGTGGAAGGAAAGCCCGATCTTCGTCAACGACCTTGCCGCGCTGTCCTGGTCGTGAGCTCGCCGCTGAACGACCTGTCGGCCCACGAACTGGCCGGCGCCTATCGGACGGGCAGCCTCTCCCCGGTCGAGGTCACGCAGGCCGTGCTCGACCACATCGCGCGCTGGGAGCCGAGCCTGCAGGCCACCTGGCTGCTGCGTCCGGAGGCCGCGCTCGAGCAGGCGCGCGCTTCCGAGGCACGCTGGCGGCGCGCCGAGCCGCTGGGTCCGCTCGATGGCGTGCC
Source organism: Variovorax sp. PBS-H4 (assembly GCF_901827205.1). Taxonomy (NCBI): domain Bacteria; kingdom Pseudomonadati; phylum Pseudomonadota; class Betaproteobacteria; order Burkholderiales; family Comamonadaceae; genus Variovorax; species Variovorax sp. PBS-H4. Next base: position 5,352,214 of record NZ_LR594675.1, read on the forward strand.
GACCACGATCAAGGAAAACATCGCCACCCGCGGCGACCCCCTGCCTGCCGGCACGGCCGCCGTCGAATTGCGCCCCGCCGCGGCTGACGCGCCGCCGGCGGCGCGGCTGAAGGAAGCGGGCGCGGTGATCGTTTCCAAGACCACCATGCCCGACTACGGCATGTTGTCGTCCGGGTTGTCGAGCTTCCATGCCCTGGCGCGCAATCCCTGGGACCTGACGAAGACACCGGGCGGTTCCAGCGCCGGCGCCGGTGCCGCAGCGGCGGCCGGCTACGGCCCGCTGCACATCGGCACCGACATCGGCGGGTCTCTCAGGCTGCCTGCCGGCTGGTGCGGCATCTTCACGCTCAAGCCCAGCCTGGGCCGCATCCCGATCGACCCGCCCTACATGGGCCGCGCCGCCGGGCCCATGACGCGCAGCGTCGCCGATGCCGCCCTCATGATGCAGGTCCTCGCCCAGCCGGACGCGCGCGACAGCATGAGCCTGCCGCCGCAGGATCTCGCTTGGTCGTCCTTCGACGCGGGTGCAGAGCATCTGCGCGGGCTGCGCATCGGCCTCCTGCTCGATGCGGGCTGCGGGCTGGCAGTCGATGCCGAGATCCGCGCGGCCGTCGAGGAGGCGGCACGCCTGTTCGAGCGCGCCGGCGCCTCGGTCGAGGTCCTGCAGCCGTTCATGTCGCAGGCCATGCTCGATGGGATGGACCACTTCTGGCGCATGCGCTCGCTGGTCGACATCAACGCCCTGCCCGCGGACCGGCGCGCCAAGGTGCTGCCCTACATCCGCGCATGGGCCGAAAGCGCGGCCGGCTTCAGCGGCGAGCATGTCTTCCGCGCGTTCAGCCAGTTCCACGCCACGCGCCTGGCGGCAGTGTCGGCTTGCGCCAAGTACGACTACGTGATCTCGCCCACGGCGCCCAACCTGCCCGTGGCGGCCGAGCTGCCCTCGCCCACCAACGACCCGCTGCGGCCGCTGGAGCACATCGGCTTCACAGTGCCGTTCAACATGTCGGAGCAGCCGGCCGCTTCGATCAACTGCGGCTATAGCCGCGGCGGCCTGCCGATCGGCCTGCAGATCGCGGGCCAGCGCTTCGACGACCTGGGCGTGCTCAAGGTTTCGCGCGCCTTCGAGTTGATCCGTGGGCCGCAACGGCCCTGGCCACGCCCGCCAGGCGCCTGAACAGCGCCGCGCACCTCAGACCAGGTGCGCTGCCAGCAGCTCCCGCGCCCGGGCCACGAACTCGCTTTCGCCACGTCGGGGCGGCAGAAAATGGAACCCCACACTCGGCAGCGCAGGGAGCCCGTGCGGCGGCGGCAGGCGCGCCACCCCTTCGCACAGCGATGACTCGTTGAGGCAGGCAACACCGAGTCCGGCCGCCAAGGCCGACTGAAGACCTGCGACACCCGAGGCGACATGCGCCACCGCGAAGGGGACGCGCCGCTGCTTCAGCAGCTTGATCGTGAACTGGTGCAGCGAGCAGGTGTCCGGGAGCACCAGCAGGCGCAAGGGCTCGCCGCGGGCGACGCGCAGGCCGGTCGCGCCCATCCAGGCCAGGGATTCGCGGCGCAGCGCCGGGACCTTTGCGGCCGCAGCCGAGCCGCCCTGCCCCGCGATGCGCATCGACAAGCCCAGGTCGAACTGCCCTTGCGCGTAGCCCGCCTCGATGGCCCCGCTCTTCATGACGCTCACGTGCAGCCGCACTTGCGGATAGCGCTCGCCGAGGCGGCCCAGCAGCCGCGCCAGCTCGCCCGGCCTGAAGTAGTCGGTCACCGCGAGCCGAAGCTCCCCTTGCAGGGTTTCACCGCGGAGGTCGCGCAGGGCTTCATCTGCCAGCGCCAGCAGGCGCTGCGCATGTCCCAGCAGCCGCGTGCCTGCAGCGGTGGGCGCCACGCCGGCCTTGCTGCGCGTCAGCAGCGACTGGCCGGCGCGCTCCTCGAGCTTGCGCATCTGCTCGCTCACGGCGGACTGCGACAGGAACACCTGCGGCGCGGCCGCGGTGAGGCTGCCCGCCTCGACAACGGCGACGAAGGTCCTGAGCTGCTCCAGATCCATCATTTGCATGACGCCTATCCACCATGAAAATCGATGATATCCATCATATCTTCCTGCTTTTCCGATGGACAGCAACTTTCCACAATGACACCCTCACCGAGTCGAAAGGAAAATGCCATGCCTCATATCGTGATCCACCTCTCCGGCCAGCCCGACGCCCAACTCACCCGCCGCGTCGTCGACACTGTCGCGGAGCTGACCCAGGGCGTCCTCGATAAGAAGCTGCCGGTGATCGCCACCACCGTGCAGTACATCGCTGAAGACGCCTGGTTCATCGGCGGCCGATCGCTGGCGGAGCTCGGCAAGTCGGCCTTCCACCTGGACATCAGCATCACCGACGAAACCAACACCAAGGCCGAAAAAGCGCGCTACCTGCGCGAGGTCTACGCTGCGATGGCGGCGCTGCGGAAGAACCTGCACGAAGTGTCGTACGTGCACCTGATCGACGCCCGCGCCGCGGCCTACGGCTATGGCGGGCTCACGCAGGAGTACCGCCACCAGCAAGCCGGGGTCTAGACGACCTGGCGAACACGCGGTCACGGATCAAGGTGCGACGTGGCGCACGATCACATGCCCGCCTCCGCAGAGGCTCACCCGAGCAAGCCAAGCACGCGGCCTTCGCCCACGAACGATTCGCCTGCCAGCATCCGAAATGCGGTGTCGCGCTGGAAGTGCTCAAGTGCGATCGCCGGCTTCAGGAACTCGACCTGGAACGTTTGCGCCGTTCCGCGCCTGAACGCTTGCCCGCGCGCAACGATCCAGCGCGCCGAAAAGCCTTCGTTGTCCACCACGAGGACGCAGCGATGCTCGCCTTCGAGGACTGGCGAATCTTCGGAGGGAAGCTGGGGCGTGCGCATCGTGAACTCGACGAGCATGTGAGGTTGGAAGGTGCTGCCCCACTGAAACCCTGCCGGCTCCGAAGCCAGCGGGCGCCGCACCTTGGCGATGAGCCAGGCGATGACGTTGCCGATGATCGGCAGCCACAGCAGCATCAACAGGGTGCCAACGTCGCGGCGCGTCGAACCGGGCTCGGACAGCTGTCGCAACAGTGCACCACCCAGCGCCACGCATAGCAGCGCGATGACGATGAACCTGCGCTTGGCCTGGATGCCCGTCATGACGCCGTGTCGTCCACGTCTGCGCCCCACGCAGTGCGATGGCCGGGCCTTGCGAGAAGCCGGCCGGCCATGTTTCCTTCGATATGCAGCAGGAATGTCTTTTTCATGGGTGATCGTAGCGCGCCGATGTCAGACGCGGCCGGAGGCTCGAGCGGCTCGCACGACAAGGAGCAGGCCCTGGGTAAAAATGCCCCCATGCAAGACAGCCTGGGCAACCCCATCACCCTGACCGACCCCGCCAGCCTGCGCGCGATCAACGACTTCGTCGAGGGTTTCATCGCCTGCGAGGCGCGCGCGGCCGGGGTGCTGGCGGCGGCGCAGGACGACAACCCTCTCGTGCAGGCCTACTGCGCGACGCTGCACCTGTTCGCCGAGTCGCGCGATGCGGTCCCGAATGCGCGCCCCTTTCTCGAACGTGCGCGGGCCGGCGCCTCCCGCGCCAGCCCGCGCGAGCAGCGCTACATCGCGGCCGTGTCGGCCTGGGCCGACGGCGACATCCTGCGGGCCATCGCCCTGCACCACGAGCAGGCCCGCGAGCACCCGCGCGACCTGGCCTCGCTCAAGCTGGGGCAGTACCACTGCTTCAACATCGGCGACTGCCCCGGCATGCTGCGGCTCGCGCTGGCAGGCCTGCCAGCCGCGGCCGACGTGCCCTACCTGCACGGCATGGCCGCCTTCGGCTACGAGCAATGCCACTTCATGCGCGAAGCCGAAGCCAGCGCACGCCGCGCGATCGCGATGGAGCGCAAGGAGCCGTGGGCCCACCATGCGCTCGGGCATGTCATGCTGACCGAGGGCCGGCTTGCCGAGGGCCTCGACTTCATGCGGGGCGTGAGCGACAGCTGGGTCGACCTCAACTCCTTCATGGTCACCCACAACTGGTGGCATGTGGCGCTGTTCCTGATCGACCTGCGCCGCGACGCGGAGGCGCTCGCCGTTTATGACGAGCAGGTGTGGGGCGTGGCCAAGGACTACTCGCAGGACCAGATCGGCGCCGTGTCGCTGCTCGCGCGCCTCGAACTCGCGGGCATCGACGTCGGCGATCGGTGGCAGGCGCTGGCCGGCTACCTGGCGCAGCGGCTCGACGACCATGTGCTGCCTTTCCTTGACCTGCAGTATCTCTACGGGCTGGCGCGCGCCGGCCGTCCCGAGGCCGAGCGCCTGTTGCACAACATCGAGTCCTTCGCGCCGCAGGCCGCGCCTTCGACCCGGGCCAGCTGGCAGCGCGTGGCAATACCCGCCGCCCGCGGCCTCCTGGCCCATGCGCGGGGCGATGCTGCCGGCGCCGTCGAAGGGCTGGGCCTGGCGCTGCCGCGCCTGGCCGAAATCGGCGGCAGCCACGCGCAGCGCGATCTGTTCGAGCAGCTGTACCTCGATGCCCTGATCGCCACCGGGACCGAAGCGACCCTGGCGAGCGCGCAAGGTCTTCTGCAGCAGCGGGTCAACGCCCAGCCGGAATCGCGGCGCCTGCGGCGCCAGGCCGACGAGGTCTGCGCGTCGCTGGGACTGCCGCAGCCTCTGCGGAGCGCCACAAGCCAATCATCCAAGGAGACCCCGCATGTCAATTGAAATCTGGCTTGCCTTCGTGGCCGCATCGGCGGTGCTGCTGATCATCCCCGGCCCGACCATCCTCACCGTCATCAGCTACTCGATGGCGCACGGCCGGCGTGCCAACGTGCCGCTGGTCGCCGCCGTGGCACTGGGCGACTCGACCGCGTTGCTGGTGTCCTTGCTCGGGCTCGGCGCACTGCTCGCGGCATCCGCCTTCCTGTTCACGGCGGTGAAGTGGGTCGGCGGCCTGTACCTGCTGTATCTCGGCATCAAGCTGCTGCGGGCTGGCGTGTCCTCCGCCGAGCTGGCGGCGCCGGCCGCACCGCGCTCGCGGTGGCGGCTGTTCGCCAATACCTGGCTGGTAACGGCCCTCAATCCCAAGGGCATCGTGTTCTTCGTGGCCTTCCTCCCGCAGTTCATCCAGCCGGGCGCGGACGCCTCCCGCCAGCTCTGGATCCTGGCCCTGACCTTCGTGGCGATGGCAACGCTCAATGCAACGCTCTACGCCGTGTTCGCGGCCACGGCGCGCCGCCTCCTGAGCTCGCCGCGCGCGCAGCGGCGCTTCCACCTGGCGGGCGGCTCGCTGCTCTCGGCCGCCGGTGTCTGGGCGCTTCTGGCCAGGCGTCCGGCCTAGCCGTACTCAGTGCGCCGCGCGGTGCCACCAGCGGCTGTATTCCTCGTCGGTCAGCAGAGTCCAGGCCGCGAGCACCAGCACCACCAGGCCCGTGAGGACCGCGGTCAGCATGGCGTCGGCGTTTCCGTTGAAGCGCAGCACCCACGGGGACGCCATCAGCCACAGGCCGAGGGCCGCCTCGGTCCATTCCTCCCAGGCGCGGGGAAGCAGCATGGCGCCGAGCGCGGCGGCGATCAGCGCAACACCGACGATCACCGCGTTCGGCATCGCGGCCGGCTCGGCGTCGTAGCCCAGGATCCAGGGCGAAAGAAGCATCCAGGCACCCAGTGCTCCGTTCACCGGGTCTTGCCAATGTCTCAGTTGGAACATGGTCGTACCTCCTGCCGGCCGGAACGCCGGTCCTCATTTGAGCCTTGAAGCGGCTCAGGGTTCCAGGCCGCCTTCAGAGCGCCATGCGGCTTACGACTTGCCCAGGTGCCGCCGCTGGTCGTAGTTGGGCTGCGCCGGCATGCCATCGAGATGCGCGGTATCGGCCCAGTCCACGATCTCGATCAGTGCGGGGCGGCTGGCGTCGGCGATGCGAATGCGGTTGAAGCCTGCATTGGGAATCGCGCTCTGGCGTGGGCCGTTGAGGCCCAGCTCCTTCGCGGTCCGCCAGACCATGTCGAGCACGCCGCCGTGCGTGACCACCATCACGGTCTGTCGCTTGTACGAGGCAGCAATACGGCCGAATGCGTCGATGACGCGCGCATGGAATTCGCGTGGCGATTCGCCCCCGGGCATGCGGTGGTCCTCGCTGAACTTGAGCCAATCCTCCCAGGCGCGCGGGTGCAGGTGCTGGATCTCGTCCGCGCGCATGCCTTCGACAACGCCGAAGCTCTGCTCGCGCAACTCGACCGAGGTGACGATCTCTAGGCCAAGCTGCTGCGCCGCCGGCGCCGCCGTCTGCTGGGCACGCAAAAGATCACTGCTGACCAGGTGCTGTACCGACTCATGCGCGACTCGCAGGCCGAGACGGCGTGCCTGCTCGTGGCCGGTGTCGTTGAGGGGAACGTCGATGTGGCCCTGGAAGCGCAGCTCGCGATTCCAATCGGTCTCGCCGTGGCGGATCAGGATGAGGTCTGTGGACATGGAATGAAGCTATTGTCCTCGCAACACATGGCGGCGGCGACACGAGGTGGACGGCGTGGATGGCCGAGAATCGGCGCATGTCCTGCCTTGTCCTCTTGCCCGGCCTCGCCTGCGACGAGCGCCTCTGGGAAGCCCAGCTGCGCGCCCTGCCCGCCGGCATCGACGTCCGCGTCAGCGACGCCCACATGCGCCATCCCAGCATCGAAGCCATGGCCGAGGCCGTGCTGCGCGAGCAGGAAGGCCCCCTGGTCCTCTGCGGCGCCTCGATGGGCGGCATGATCGCGATGGAGGCTGCGCGCCAGGCGCCGGAGCGCATCATCGGCCTCGCGCTGCTGGGCACCAACCCTCGGCCCGAGACCCCCGAGATGTACGAGCTGCGCGGCTCGGCGATCGAGCTCTTCGAGCAGGGCGAGGCCCGCGACGTGATCCAGTTCAATGCGGCCTTCGCCTTCCATCCCGAGCAGGCCGGCGATGCGGCGCTGGTACGGCGCTATGTGGAACTCGTCCTCGATGCCGGCGCCCAGCAGCTCATTCGCCAGAACCGTGCGCTGATGACGCGGCCCGACCAGCGTCCATCGCTCCCGTCGCTGCGCTGCCCGGTGCTCGTGATCTGCGGCGATGCCGATCGCCTGACGCCGCCCGAATGCTCGAAGGAGATCGCACAGCTGGTCCCGCAGGCCGAGCTCGTGTGGATCGAGAACTGCGGCCACATGCTGACCATGGAGAAGCCGGTCGAGGTCAATGCCGCGCTGATGCCGTGGCTGCGGCGCCTTGCGGCCTAGGACGGCGGGCACGCGAGCTCGGCATCACCGCCGACGAATTCAAGTCCTAGCTCAGCTGGCCGCCAGTCTCGCGGACGTCCTGGCGCACCGTAAGCGCGGTCGCCACGGCGATGCGCAGCGCGGCGATCACGGTGTCGAGTGCCATGCTCGGCGCCCCGGGAAAGCGCGCGGCCTGCTCAGGCAGGTAGGGAATGTGGATGAATCCGCCGCGCACGCCCGTTGCGAGCGGCCGAGTCGAGAGGCGATGCATGAGTCCGAAGAAGAGGTGATTGCAGACGAAGGTGCCGGCGCTGTTCGACACCGCGGCCGGGATGCCCGCTGCGCGCAAGTCGCGCACCATCGCCTTGATCGGCAGCGTCGAGAAGTAGGCCGCCGGCGCGCCCGCCACCACGGGCATGTCGATGGGCTGGCAGCCTGCGTTGTCGCAGATGCGGCCGTCGTCGACATTGATCGCCACGCGCTCGGGCGTGATCTCGGCGCGCCCGCCGGCCTGGCCGACACCGATCACCAGTTGCGGCTGCAGCTCGCCGATGGCCGCATCGAGCTCCTGCAGCGCGACGCCGAAGACACAGGAGATGCGGCGCGCTTGCACCGTCGCGCCTGCGCAGCGCCAGCCCTGGAGTGCGCGCACTGCTTCCCACGAGGGATTCAACGCATCCTGGTCGAAGGGCTCGAAGCCCGTCAGCAGCACGTTTGCCACGGGTCAGCCAGACGCTCAGGCGGTCGCGGCGACCGTGATGCCTTCGCTCTCGAGGCGCTCGCGGATGCGGCGCGCAAAGGCCAGCGCATGCGCGCCGTCGCCATGCAGGCACACGGTCTGGGCGTTGACGCTGACCACCGAACCGTCGATCGCGGTCACGCGGCGATCCCGAACCAGCGACAGCGTCTGGGCCAGCGACTGCTCTTCGTCCTCGATCAGGGCGCCGGGCCGGCTGCGCGGCACCAGGCTGCCATCGGGCATGTAGCCGCGGTCTGCGAACACTTCCTCGACCGGCTGCAGGCCCGCGCGTCGGGCGGCGCCGATCATGCCGCTGCCGGCGAGGCCGAAGAAGCGCAGGCCGGGGTCGAAGCGCCTCACGGCCTCGCACAAGGCGTCGGCCAGCGCCGGGTCCTTCACGGCCTGGTTGTAGAGCGCGCCGTGCGCCTTGACATGCGCCAGCGTGCCGCCTTCGGCCTTGACGATGGCCGCCAGTGCACCGACCTGGTAGAGCACGCCGGAGACGATCTCCTCGGGCGGCAGGTGCATCTCGCTGCGGCCGAAGTTCTCGCGGTCCGGGAAGCTGGGGTGGGCACCGATGGCAGCGCCGTTGTCCAGCGCCCAGCGCACGCATTGGCGCATGGTTGTTGCGTCACCTGCGTGCCAGCCACACGCGATGTTGGCCGAGCTCACGAGCTTGAGCAGCGCCTCGTCGTTGTCGCAGCCTTCGCCGAGGTCGGCATTGAGGTCAATCCGCATGGTGGCTATCTCCTTCCGCCGGATTTTGCGCCGGCACCGGCCACCCCGCAGCGGCCAGGGCTTGCCCGATCTGCGCGAGGTAGCGCCGCTGCCCGGCCCAGGCCTGCAAGGCCGCAACGGCGTCCACCTGCACAAGGCGCAGGCGACCGTTGAGCGGCGCCCGAGCAAGCTTCCAGAGGTCGGCGCGGATCACGACGCCGATGCGCGGATAGCCGCCGGTGGTCTGGGCATCGCCCATCAGGATGATCGGCTGGCCCGACGGTGGCACCTGGATCGTGCCGGGGATCACGGCGGAGGACAGCATGTCCGCGCTGCGCTTGCGCTTGAGCTCGGGGCCCTCGAGCCGGTTGCCCATGCGGTTGCTCTGCGGCGTGATGCGCCAGGATGCACCCCAGAGCTGCTCGCGTGCAGCGACGGTGAACTGCTCGAACTCCGGGCCGGGCATCACACGCAGGACGACGGCACCGTCCACGTCCTGCTCCCACGCGGGCGCGCGCAGGCCGAACGCGCGGCGCTCCAGCCGGGCGGCGTCGAGGTTGGACTCGCCGAGCGGCAGGCGGTCGCCCTTTTTCAGCGCGCGCCCCAGATGGCCGCCGAAGCCGGCCTTGAGGTCGGTGCTGCGCGAGCCGATCACCGGCGGCACGTCGATGCCGCCGGCCACGGCGAGCCAGCTTCGCAGACCCGCCTTCGCGCTCCATTCGTTGGCGGGCCCGAGCCGAAGCACCTGGCCCGCCTGCACCGGGACGCTCCAGCAGGGCGACAGCGGCGCGCCGTCCAGGCGTGCGCCGAAGTCGTCACCCGTCAGCGCGATGCGGGTTGGGCTGTCGAAGCGGATTTCGCAGCCGCCCAGCGTGAGCTCGAGGCCGGCCGCGCCGTCGCTGTTGCCCACCAGCCGATTGGCCACCGCAAGCCCCAGCGCGTCGAGGGCCCCGCCTGGACAGATGCCCTGCTGCCGGTGCCCGTGGCGGCCGAGGTCCTGCACCGAGGCCAGCAGGCCGGGGCGCAGTACCGTGAGCGCACCCGCGGCACTCACAATTCGGCGCTTTCAACGACAAAGCGCACCCGGTCGCCGGGGCGCAGCAGCGTGGGCTCGGCGGCACGCGGATCGAAGAGCTCCAGCGAGGTGCGGCCGATCAGCTGCCAGCCGCCGGGCGAGACCAGCGGATAGATGCCGGTCTGCGCGCCGCCGATGCCGACCGAGCGGGCCGGCACCGCCACCCGCGGCTCGGCACGGCGCGGGGTCGCCAGTTCCGGCGGCAAACCGCCCATGAAAGCGAAGCCGGGCAGGAAGCCGAGCAGGTAGACCACGTAGTCGGCGCCGCTGTGGCGCCGCACCACCTCCGCCGGCGACAGGCCGCTGTGGGCCGCCACATCAGCCAGGTCGGGCCCGGCCTCGCCGCCATAGGCCACCGGAATGCGGATCTCGCGCCCTTCGATTGGCGCATCCGCCAGGTGCGGCCAGGCCGACAGCACCTGCATCTCGAGCTCGGCCGCATCGATTTCTTCGGGATCGAAAAGAAGGCTCAGGTTGTTCATGCCGGGCAGCACTTCGTGCACGCCACGCCATTGCAGCGCCTCTTTCGCGAGCGCCCAGATCTGTTGCTGCTGCGCCAGCGTCGCGGGCGCCGGCAGTTCGCACAGCAAGGCCGCGTCGCCCAGCGCATGCAGGCGCGGCCGGTGCGTCATTCGCGGCTTGTGGCAGGCCCTTGGCTTCGGACTTTGGCCATCAGGTTGTTCTGCACGTTGGGCGAGACGAACTTGTCGACCTCGCCCCCGAGCACGGCGATCTCGCGCACGAAAGTGCTGGAGATGAACTGGTACTTGTCGCTGGGCGTGAGGAACACGGTCTCGACTTCGGGCATCAGCGAGCGGTTCATGCCGGCAAGCTGGAACTCATAGTCGAAGTCGGTCACGGCGCGCAGGCCGCGCACCATGGCCTTGCCGCCGCGGGCCACGACGAAGTCACGCAACAGGCCCGCAAAGCTTTCCACCGAGACCTGGTCGCTGAAAGGCGCGACCGCGTCGCGCGCCATGTCGATGCGCTCCTGCAACGTGAAAAGCGTTTTCTTGTGATGCCCTGCCGCCACCGCGACGATCACCTTGGAGAAGAGCTGAGTCGCCCGGCGCACCACGTCTTCGTGGCCGAGCGTCATCGGGTCGAAAGTGCCGGGGTATACCGCGATCACGTTGCTGGACATGGTTGCTTCCTCCTGTGCAGCCGATGCGGCCGAATCCGGCGGATTATGCAGCGGTGTCAGGCGCAAGCATCAACAGATGCGCATGCACTGCGCCGGCCTTGAGATATCGGAACACGCCGAGACCCAGGGTTGCGAATTCTTCATCGGGCCAGCGACTCGCCGCTTCGAGGTAGACCACGCCTCCAGGCCGCAGAGCGCGCGCGGCGGCGCGCAACGCGGGCGCGTAGAGCGCCGTATTCTCGAAGGGTGGGTCGAGGAACACCGCATGCAGACTGCCCGGTGCGACTCGCTCGAGCGCCGTGACGCCGTTGCCGCGCTCGATGCGCACGCCATCGGCTTTCAGCCTTGCTTTCAATGCCTGCAATTGCGCGACCAGTGCTGCGTCCTGCTCGCACAGCAGCACGGAGGCTGCGCCCCGGGAAGCCGCCTCGAAGCCGAGCGCACCGGTACCCGCGAAGGCATCGATGCAGTGCCAGCCCGGGAGCTCTCCGCCGCTGGCGCCGGCAAGACTGGCGAGCCAGTTGAAGAGGGTCTCGCGCACGCGGTCGGGCGTGGGGCGCAGGCCGGGCTTGTCGGCCACGGCCAGGCGCGTGCGTTTCCATCGGCCGCCGATGATGCGGACTTCGTTGCGCAGCGCAGCAGAAGGCCTCGGGGCCGGCTTCGCGCCGCCGCCGCGGGACGGCGTCCGCTTATTCATCGCGGCCGACGTACTGCATCCCGGTTCCATGCATCTCGCCGTCCACCCCATCCATCGTCATCTCGCCGCTCCTTGTTGCTCCGTCAGGCGAGGATGGTATCCAAGCGGCAGCCACGGGCTTCAAGGCTTTCCGCCGACCACCACCGTGACCATGCGATCAGGCTGCAGCTTGCGCTCGAAGGCGGCCTTGACGTCGGCTGCGGTGACCGCGTTCACGCGCGCGGTCCAGGTCTCGAGATAGTCGAGCGGCAAGTCGTTCCACGCAATGTTGGCCACATTCCCGAGCAGCTTGCGGTTGCTGTCGAGCAGCAGCGGGAAGCCGCCGATCAGGTTGTCCTTGGCGGCCTTGAGCTCGGCCGCGGTCGGACCTTCGGCGACGAACCTGGCGAGCACCTCGCGTGAGACCTTCACGGCTTCGTCGGCCTGGTCGGGCCGGGTCTGGAAACCGATGCGGAAGGCGCCCGCGTGCAGGCCCGGCGAGAAGGTGCTGTAGACGCTGTAGGCCAGGCCGCGCTTCTCGCGCACCTGCTCGGTCAGGCGGGAAACGAAGCCGCCGCCGCCGAGGATGTAGTTGCCGACGGTGAGCGCGAAATGGTCCGGGTCGCGGCGTGGGTAGCCGGGCTGACCGATCCAGACATGGGCCTGCGCCGAGTCGAAGAGCAGGCGCTCGTCCTTCGCGGCAGCAAGCGGCGCCACCTCGGCCACCGGCGGCAACGCGACGCAGCCGCCCGCAGACGTTGGCAGGCGCGACAGCAGCGTGCTCGCGATCGTCTCCGCCTGCGCGCGGGTGACCGCGCCGACAATGCTGAGCTTGGCGCGGCAGGGCTGGATCAGTTGCTCGTACCGCTGGCGCATCGCAGCCGTGTCGATGCGTGCCAGCGTGGCTTCGGTCGTGTCCAGTCCATACGGATGGTCTCCGTACACGTCTCGCGAAAAGGTGCGCGCCGCGAGCGTCGCGGGCTTGGTGTTGGCTTCGCGGATCGAGGCGTTCAGGCGCTCGCGTTCGCGCTGCCACACGTCATCGGGAAAGGCCGGCTCGCCGATCTCGCGCGCCGCGAGTTGCACCGCCTTGGCCAGCAGCGCCGGCTCGGACAGTGTGCGCAACGAGAAGCTCATGCGGTCGGAACTGGCACTGGCGTCGAAGTCGGCGCCGAGATCGGCCCATGCCTCGCCCAGCGCGTTCTGGTCCATCGCCGGTTCATAGGCCCCCTCGCTCGGCACCGGCGTGTCCTCGCTGCCCCCCGAGAGGGCTGTCCCGCCTTGGGGCGCCGCGGCGACGGGACGCCCACTCGCACGAATGCCTTTTTCGACCATGCCGGCCGTCACGCCGGCCAGCCCGGACTGCGCTGGTGGATCGCGCCGGCTGCCGGCATCGAAATCGATCTGCACGTCGACGATGGGCAGGGCGTCGGTCGCAGCGAGGTAGACCTTGGCGCCGCTGGGCAGCGTCCAATGCTCGATGGGCACGGCCGCATGCGCTGCAGCGCCGCTCAGCAACAGGCACGCCAGGCACAGGAGGGTTCGGGTGTTTTTCAAGCTCGGCATGGTGGGGCGCTCCGGGTCTTCAACGCAGGTCGCCCGCAGGCGCCGCGAAGCCGCGGGCGCGGCGTTGGGGATCGGGCGGCAGCGGCCGCAGGGTGGCAATGGTCAGCTCGTCGTCGCCGAAATACTTGGCCGCCACGGCCTGCACCTCTTCGGCTGTCACCTTCTGCAGGCGCGCGATGATGCGCGCGCTGGCGTCGAGCGGCAGGCCCTGCACCCAGTGGCTGCCGAGCTCGCGCGCCTGCGCCATTACCGAGTCGAGCTTGTAGGTCTCGCTGGCCGTCCACTGGGTCTTGACGCGCGCCAGCTCCGCAGCGCCGATGCCCTCGCGGGCGATCTTCGCCACCTGCTCCCGCAGCGCGGCCTCGACCGCTTCCGGCGTCTTGCCGGCGGCAGGCACGCCATCGAGCGCGAAGATCTGCGGTCCGCGGCCGACGAAGCCCGCGTACGCGCCGGCGGAGTCAGCCACGCGGCCCGGCCCCTGCGTGAGCGCCCGGTCGAGCCGGGCGCCGGGATAGCCGTCGAGCACGGCTGAGAGCACCGTGAGCGCATAGGCATCGCTGGCGCCATCGAATTGGTCGGTGGCCGGGATCTGCGGCGCGCGGAAAGCCAGTGAGACATAGGCCTGCTCGGCCGGCGCCTTGAAGTCGAGGCGCCGGATGCCACGCTGCGGCGGCTCGATGCGCGGCTTGCGTTCGGGTACGGCGCGGCTCGGGATTCGGCCGTAGTATTTTTCGGCCAGGGCGCGCACCCGCTCCACATCGACATCGCCCGCCACCACGACCGCCGCGTTGGCAGGCACGTACCAGCGCTGGAAGAAAGCGCGTGCGTCGGCCGGCGTCATGGCGTCGAGGTCGCTCATCCAGCCGACGATCGGACGGTGGTAGGGCGAGGCGATGAAGATGGCGGCGTTCTGCTGTTCGCCAAGCAGGGCGCGCGGCTGGTCGTCGGTGCGCAGGCGGCGTTCTTCCTTGACGACCTCGATCTCGCGCTTGAATTCTTCGTCCGCCCACTGGTTGTTGGCGAAGCGGTCGGACTCCAGCACCATCACCTGCTCCAGCTTGTCGGCCGGGATCTGCTGGTAGTAGCCGGTGTAGTCGCGCGTGGTGAAGGCGTTCTCGCGCCCACCCAAGGCGGCCACCCGGCGCGAGAACTCGCCGGGCTTCAACGTCCTGGTGCCCTTGAACATCATGTGTTCGAGCACGTGCGCCACGCCGGAGGTGCCGTCGACCTCGTCGAAGGAGCCGACCCTCACCCACAGCATCTGCACCGCGGTCGGGGCGCGCCGGTCGGGCTTGACGATCAGGGTCATGCCGTTGGAGAGGGTGAATTGGCGGGCCTGAACCGGCTGGATGGCGGCGGCGGGCGTGGAAGCGGGGACGGCGTCCGGCGGGGATGTCTGCGCCAGGGCGGCCCCGGCCCAGGGCGCCATCAGCACCGAGGCCAGCACCGCACCAGACGCAGCGCGGCGTGGCGAGGGGTGTTTCATAGAATGGGTCGGATTGTAAAAACGCCCCGATGTTCAGCTTCTTCAAAAAAAAGCCGGCCCCTGACAGCTCCGCGCCGGCGCCGGCACCTGCCGAGACGCCCGCCGAGCCGCCGGCGCCCGCCAGGTCGGTGTTCTCGCCGTCCAGCTGGTTCGGCACCAAGCCGGCCGAGGCGCCGCCGGCGGAGGCCCTTCCTCCGGCCACGCCCGAAGCGCCCGAGCCGCTCCCTCCCGCTCCCATCCCTATTCCCGAGGCAAGCACGCCAGCGCCACCGGCGGCGCCCGTGGAAGCCCCGCCTCCCGAGCGCAGTGGCTGGCTCAGCAAACTCAAGACGGGTTTGCGCAAGACCGGCAACAGCATCACCGCCGCCTTCGTCAACGCCCAGATCGACGACGCCCTCTACGAGGAGCTCGAAGAGGCCTTGCTGATGGCCGACACGGGCGTGAAGGCCACGGAATACCTGCTGGACGACCTGCGCCGGCGCGTGCGCAGCGCCATGGCGACCGACGCCTCTCAGGTCAAGCTGCTGCTGGCCGAGGCAATCGCCGATCTGCTGCGCCCCCTCGAAAAGGACCTGGTGATCGGCGAGCACACCCCTACCGTGGTCATGGTGGCGGGAGTCAACGGCGCGGGCAAGACCACCTCGATCGGCAAACTGACCAAGCACCTGTCCAACGAGGGCGCCTCGGTGCTGCTGGCGGCGGCCGACACCTTCCGCGCTGCGGCGCGCGAGCAACTGCTGGTCTGGGCCGACCGAAACACCGTGGAGATCGTGAGCCAGGAAGGCGGCGATCCCGCCGCCGTGAGCTTCGACGCGGTCAACGCCGGCAAGGCACGTGGCAAGGACGTGGTGCTGGTCGATACGGCCGGCCGTCTGCCGACCCAGCTGCACCTGATGGACGAGCTCAAGAAGATCAAGCGCGTGGTCGCCCGGGCCGACGCCACGGCGCCGCACGAGGTGCTGCTCGTGATCGACGGCAACACGGGTCAGAACGCCCTGGCCCAGGTGCGGGCCTTCGACGAAGCGCTGGGCCTGACAGGACTGGTCATCACCAAGCTGGATGGCACGGCGAAGGGCGGCGTGCTGTGCGCGATCGCCCGCGAGCGGCCGGTTCCGGTGTATTTCATCGGCGTTGGCGAGAAGCTGGAAGACCTGGAGACGTTCAAGGCACGGGAGTTCGCCCAGGCCCTGATGGGCTAGCGCCGGCCGGGTCGCTTCTGGCATCATGCGCGAGGGCCGCAGAGCCCGCCAGGAGACCGCCATGGACAGCGCCGCGCCCCCGCTGCAGGACACCGACCGCAAGGTCGACCGGCTGCTCGCCCACTACGGCGAGAGCCACCGGAACCCGACCAACGAGGCGATCCACATGGTTGCCATCCCGGCCATCATGCTGAGCATCGGCGGTCTGCTCTACGCCCTCCATCCCTGGGTGGCGTACGCCTTCGTGGGCGCCAGTGCGGTCTATTACCTGATGCTGCGCTCCGGAAGCTTCCTGATCGGCATGGGAATCTGCATCGTGCTGGCGCTGGCCGCGGTGCATGCGATGGGGGACCTTGTGCTTCCGATTTCAGCCACCATCTTCGTCGTGGCCTGGGTCTTCCAGTTCATCGGCCACAAGATCGAGGGCAAAAAGCCCTCCTTCTTCGAAGATCTCCAGTACCTGTGGGTTGGACCGCTCTTCGTGCTGTCCCGGTTGTTTTTGCGCCTGGGCATCCGCTGGTGACGGGCTGAATCCTGGAGCGTCGAGTCGGCGCCGTCCTATTTCATAGGCCCACAACGCAGATAGGTTGTAACTATCTCCCCGATTGAAACTCCGGGGGAACCCTTAGGCTTAGCACTCTCTCCAACCGAGTGCTAATATGCCCCGAATGAAGGAGTTTGCCCAATGACAGTCATGTCCGGAGCCCCCGCCAACCAGCTCGCCGTCGCCAATCCATGGTCGATGGTGCCTTCGCTGGGTAACCTGGACGCCTACATTTCCGCAGCCAACCGGCTCCCCCTGCTGACGCAGGAAGAAGAGCAGCGCTATGCGCGCCGGCTGCGCGACCATAACGACCTCGAAGCCGCCGGCGCGCTGGTGCTCTCGCACCTGCGCCTCGTGATCTCGATTTCCCGGCAGTACCTGGGTTACGGATTGCCACATGGCGACCTGATCCAGGAAGGCAATGTCGGCCTCATGAAGGCCGTCAAGCGCTTCGACCCTGACCAGGGCGTGCGCCTGGTCAGCTACGCCATGCACTGGATCAAGGCCGAGATCCACGAGTACATCCTGAAGAACTGGCGCATGGTCAAGGTCGCCACGACCAAGGCCCAGCGCAAGCTGTTCTTCAACCTGCGCTCGATGAAGCAAGGTTTCAAGGCCGGCTCTGCGGACGGCGACACCCACCGCGACACGCTGAGCGCGGACGAAGTCTCCCAGATGGCGACCCGGCTGAACGTCAAGCCCGAGGAAGTGCTCGAGATGGAAACGCGCATGTCCGGAGGCGATGTGTTGCTCGACCCGAGTCCCTCGGATGACGGCGACGACGGCTTCGGTCCCATTGCCTACCTGGCTGATGCCTCGCAGGAGCCCACGGCACAGATCGAATCCCGTCAGCGCGACCGGCTGTCGACCGACGGTATCTCGACCGCCCTGGCGACGCTCGACGATCGCAGCCGCCGCATCGTGGAAGAGCGCTGGCTCAAGGTCAACGACGACGGCTCGGGCGGAATGACGCTGCATGACCTCGCCGCGGTGTACGGGGTGAGCGCCGAGCGGATTCGTCAGATCGAGTCGGCGGCCATGAAGAAGATGAAGAAGGCGCTGGCGGAATTCGCCTGAGCCTCGCCTCGATGGCATTCATGAAGCCCGGCACCGCCCGGGCTTTTTTTTTGTGGCTCGCCCGCCCAACGCTCGGCCGATGCGCAGCGCGCCTGGGCCCGCGCGTCAACCGGCCTTCAGCAGGGCCTTGATGTCCGAAACCATGGCCGGCACCCCGGCGCCGTAGCGGGCGTACAGCCGCAGGCGGCCCTCGGTGTCGTAGATGAAGCTGGCGGCAGAGTGGTCCATCGAATAGCTGGTCGGCGTCTTGCCTTCGACCTTCTTGTAGTAGACCTTGTAGTCCTTCCCGAGCGCAGCCAGCTGCTCCGGTGTTGGAATCAGCGCGACGAAACCCGGATCGAAGGCTTCCATGTACGCCTTCATCACAGCGGGCGTATCGCGCTCTGGATCCACGGTGACGAACAGGACCTGCAGCTTGTCGCCGTCGCTGCCCAGTTGCTGCTTGACTTGCGCCATCTCGCTCATGGTGGTCGGGCAGACATCCGGACACTGCGCATAGCCGAAGAACATGACGACGACCTTGCCCTTGAAGTCGGCCAGCGTGCGCTGCTTGCCGTCGGCGTCAGTGAGCGTGAAGCCCTTGGCATAGTCGGCGCCGGTGATGTCCACCGCATTGAAGCTGGGCTTCTTTTCCGAGCACGCAGCGAGGCCAGTGCCCGCAAACGCCGCCAGCCCCGTCCAGGCCATCAGGCGAAGTGCGTGGCGCTTGTTCATGGATTCATTCATCGCAGGTAGTGGTCGATCAGCAGTGCCGCAAAGAGTACGCTCAGGTGGATCAGCGAGAAGCGGAAAGTCTTGCGCGCCAGCGTGTCCGAGTAGCTGCGCCAGAGCGCGAACGCGTAGCCGGTGAAGCCGATACTCACGGCTATCGCTACCGCCAGGTAGAGCCAGCCGCTCATGCCATAGATGAAGGGCATGAGACAGGCGGCGAACAGGATGAAGGTGTAGAGCAGCACCTGCAGCCGCGTGAACTCGTTGCCGTGCGTCACCGGAAGCATCGGCAGGCCGGCCTTGCGGTAGTCCTCCACGCGGTAGAGGGCCAGCGCCCAGAAATGCGGGGGGGTCCACAGGAAAATAATGAGGAAGAGGATCAGCGCCTCGGGGCTCACCTCGCCTGTCATCGCGGCCCAGCCCAGCACTGGCGGCATGGCGCCGGAAGCGCCGCCGATCACGATGTTCTGTGGAGTGAGCGGCTTGAGGATCACGGTGTAGATCACCGCATAACCCACGAAGGTCGCGAAGGTCAGCCACATGGTGAGCGGATTTACCGCGAACCACAGCAGCGCCGAGCCGGCCGCGCACAGCGCCCCCGAGAACAGCAGTGCCTGCCGGTCGCTCAGTTCGCCGCGCGCCGTGGGCCGCCAGGCGGTGCGCTTCATCTTGGCGTCGATGCCCTTCTCGACCAAACAGTTGAATGCGGCGGCGGCCCCCGCAACCAGCCAGATGCCCATGCAAGCCACCACGATGCG
This sequence comes from Variovorax sp. PBS-H4, assembly GCF_901827205.1. Classification (NCBI taxonomy): domain Bacteria; kingdom Pseudomonadati; phylum Pseudomonadota; class Betaproteobacteria; order Burkholderiales; family Comamonadaceae; genus Variovorax; species Variovorax sp. PBS-H4. Next base: position 5,371,151 of record NZ_LR594675.1, read on the forward strand.
CCGCAGGTCGGTAAAGGTGGGAGCGCCCGGCACCGCCAACACCATGCCGATCAGCGCGCAGAACACGATCAGCTGCACCACGCGCGGCTTCGTCAGCGCATAGAACTGGCGCAGGACGCTGGCCGCGCTGTGGCTGTGGATCGAGGCCGGCGTACTCATTGGATGACCTCCGCGCCGCGAACCGCGGTGCCCCGCGCCTTCGCAGCGGCAGCTATCGTGTTCGGGGCGCGTCGGCTCTCGCACAAGGCCCAGGTCAGTACCACGGCCAGCGCCGCGGCGCCGCCGGTATGCAGCACGGCGGCGACCAGCGGCCAGCCCAGGAGCACATTGCCGAGGCCGGTGGCAAGCTGCAGCAGCGCCAGGCCGGCCAGCCATCTGGCTTGCGCGCGCAGCGGCGCGGTCCCGCGCAGCTGCCACACGAGCAGACCGATCGCGGCAAAGACCAGGTACGCCATAAGGCGATGCACGTAATGAATGGCCGTCAGCGCCGCGAAATCGATGGGTGCCCCGTCGGCGCCCTCCCCCAGCGATCGCCAGATGTGAAAGCCCTGGGCAAAGTTCATCGGCGGCCACCAATTGCCCTGGCATGTGGGAAATTCGGCGCAGGCCAGGACGGCGTAGTTGGTGCTGACCCAGCCTCCCAGCGCGATCTGCAGCAGCAGCAAGGCGCCAACCACGATCAGCAAAGTGCGCAATGCCCAGGGAATGGGGGTGGGCTGCCGCTCGGCCGCTGCCTGCCGGTACCGCACGGCCTGAATGCAGAGCAGCGCCAGCAGCACGATGGCGCCAAGCAGGTGCAGTGTGACGATGGCGGGATACAGCTTCCAGGTCACCGTCAGCGCGCCGAATGCGCCCTGCAGGCAGACCCAGACCAGCGTGGCAGCGGGCCACCAGGCGCTCAGCGGGCGTTCGCGAGCCTGTTCCGACCGCCGGTTTCGTCGCGCCACCCAGGTGGTCACGGCCAGCACGAGGATCAGGAAGCCGACGCCGGTGGCGAGGTAGCGATGCACCATCTCCACCCACGCCTTGCCGTGCGTCACCGGGCCGGTGGGCTGCGCCGCTTGCGCCATCGCGATATCGTGGCGCGCTCCAACGGGGCTGGCGTTCCCGTAGCAGCCGGGCCAGTCGGGGCAGCCCAGGCCGGAATCGGTCAGGCGCGTGAAGGCGCCGAACAGGGTGAGGTCGAAGGTCAGGAACAGCGTGAGCACCGTCAGCATGTGCAAGCGGCGGGCGGTTCCGTGGCCGGCGCCGCGACGCCAGACCCAGATCAGCGGGCCGAGCGCGAGCAACACGCCGACAGCCAGGAGCCAGGCGACCGGCTTGAGGTCGTAGAGCGAGTTCGTGTCCATGCTGTGCGTGCCGGGCGGCGCCTTTAGCGGCCCGCCTCGTCCCAGGACGCCGAGGCGCGCAAGAGCCGCTCGAGGTCGCGCTTGGCGCGGCTTGCGCCGGCGGTATCCATGCGGGCGGGGAAGCGCATCATCCAGTTGCCCATGGGATCGATGACAAAGAAGTGCTCCGCCAATGTGTGGCCGGGCGCGGGCGCCAGCCACTGCGCCAGCTGCGCTGCCGGCACGCGCAGCACGGTCGCGCCATGCAGGCCTTCGTCCAGGCGCACGGGTATCGGCGCCGCGTCGCTCACCAGCCAGACGCGATCGAGCCGGTCCTTTTCGCGGCCAAGACTTTCGCGCAGCTGGCGCTGCAGGTAGAGCTGCTGCTCGCACAACGCGTCGCAGCCCGCATCGGCCACCGTGACCAGCAACCACTGGCCTTTCAGGGTGGACAGACGCACCGGCGTCCCCTGGGGGCTCGTGGCGGTCAGCTCGGGCATGGTGCGCTGCGGGTCGATCAGCTCGCCATACACACGCCGCCCTTCAGGCCGGATCACGTAGTAAGTGAAGTAGGAAGCGATCACCGGTGCCGCGCAGCACAGCATGACCAGGATCATTTTCCAGCGACCGTAGACGGTGCGCCGGCCCTCGACGCCATCGAGTGCCTGCCGCGGCGAGGGCATCGAATGCACCGTCAGCCCGAGCGGTTCATCGGCCATGGCGGAGGCGGCGTGCGCTGCGGTAGGGGGCGATGAGTTGAAACCAGACATAGAGGATGACGACGAGGGCGGCGAGCCCGAACCACTGGAACGCATAGCCGTAGTGCTTTTCGATGCCCAGCGCCGGGACCGGCCAGGCTCGCTGCAATCCCTCGGAGGCCGGGCCGGTCTGCAGCAGCGATACATCGGTCCGCAAAGGCAGCCCGGTTTGCTCGCGGAACGCTTCGAGATCGAGATTCTGCCGGATGGGCGAAGACCCCGGTGCCGCGGCGGGCGGCAGCGCTTCCTTGCCCAGCTCGAGCAGGTGGGCCGGCGGCGGCGCGACCCGGGCCACCAGATCGACCAGCCCGCTCGGCGTCTCGATGGGGGCGAGTTGCGTGCGGTCGTTGAAATTGCGCTGCACCCAGCCGCGCTGCACCAGCACCGTCTGATTGCTGTCCTCGATGGCAAACGGTGTCAGCACATAGAAACCGGGGAGGCCATGCATCTGGCGGTTGTCCAGGTACACCGTGTGTGGTGCGAGCCACAGGCCGCGCAGGCGTACCGGCCGGTGCATGGCGGAAGTCGCTGGATCGAGCGCGAGAAATTCGTTCTGCCCAAGCGGCGGCAGTGTCTTGCGCGCCTCCATTTCGGCCTGCAGCGCCTCCTTCTGCGCGGCGCGCGACAGCTGCCACCGGCCCAGCGACACCGTCGCCGCGAGCATGATCAAGGCCGCCAGGGTGACCAGCCAGAAACGCCCGGTGCCCGACGGCCGCGCGGTGGGCATCGTTCCTTCGTTCACCCCGCGGGGGGGCCGCTGCGGCCGATAATCGAGATCATGAAATACCTTGTCGCCCTGGCCTTCATCGGCATCCTGTCGAGCCTCGGTGTCGCGCTGTTCTTCATGCTGAGGGACGGTCGAGAGGGCCGGGCCAAGAGCGGAGGAATGGTGCGTGCGCTCACCGTTCGGATCGGGCTGTCGGTGGTTTTGTTCCTGTGCCTGCTGCTGGCCTGGAAGCTCGGCTACATCCAGCCGGGAGGGCTGCCCGTCGGCAAGTAGGTCGTGCTCGTTCCACAACCCCCATGAAAAAAGCGCCTTACGGCGCTTTCCTTTTGTGCCGTCCTGCAAGCTCAAAGCCAGTAGACCAGGAAGTACAGGCCGAGCCACACCACGTCGACGAAGTGCCAGTACCAAGCCGCACCCTCGAAGCCGAAGTGGCGTTCCGGCGTGAAATGGCCGGCGCGCAGGCGCAAGGTGATGAACAGCAGCATCAGCATGCCGATGAACACGTGCAAGCCGTGGAAACCGGTCAGCATGAAGAAGGTGGAACCGTAGGCGCCGGAGCTGAGCTTGAGGTTCAGTTCGGTGTAGAGGTGGTGATATTCGTATCCCTGCACGCCGAGGAAGATGGCGCCGAGCAGCACGGTCATCCACATGAAGCGGATCGCCTGGGCGCGATGGCTCGCCCGCAGCGCGTGATGGGCAATGGTCAAGGTGACGCCAGAGCTCAGCAGCAGTGCAGTATTGATCGTCGGCAGCCAGAAGGGGCCGACAGTCTGGAAAGGCTCGACAGTGTCGGCCGGCGAGCCGGTGGCGCCTGCGGCGAGAGTCGGCCACACGGCCTTGAAATCGGGCCAGAGCAGCGCGTTGTCGAGACTGCCGAGCGTGGGCAGCGCGTGGGTGCGGGCCCACCAGAGCGCGGTAAAGAATGCGCCGAAGAACATCACCTCGGAGAAGATGAACCAGCTCATGCTCCAGCGGAAGGAGAGGTCCACCTTGTGGCCGTACTGGCCCCCCTCGCTCTCACCGATCGCGCGACGGAACCAGACGAAGAGCGTGGCCAGCCACAACACCATGCCTGCGAGCAGCGACCAGGCACCCCATTGATGGCCGTTGATCCACTGGGCAGCGCCGAAGATCACGAAGAGCAGGCCGATCGACGCCATCACGGGATACGGCGATGGCGAAGGCACGAAGTAATAGGGCGTGGCGCCGTGGGTGCTTGAACTCATATCAGGTCCTGGTCTCTTCTCTCTCGATTCAAATCTGTGGGGCACTTGCCCTGTCAGGGCGCGACGACAAACTTCACCAGCAGGATCAAGCCGATCACGAAGAGCACCGCCGCCACCAGCCCGACGGCCACGATGTGCAGCGGCGTGAGCTTGGCGATGTCTTCCTGGTAGTCGCTGTTCTTGCGAACGCCGAAGAAGCCCCAGGCCACCGCCTTGACGGTTCGCCAGAGGGAGCCTTTCCTGGGCGGGGGTACTTCGGCCATGATCATGAACGCGGCTCCGCGGCCGGCGCGGACGTAGCGGTATTGGCCGCGACGGGAGGGGGTGGCGTCTTGCCGCCCACCTCGAAGAAGGTGTAAGACAGCGTGATCGTCTTTACGTCCTTCGAGATCTTCGGGTCGATCACGAAGGCAACCGGCCACTGCTTCTTCTCGCCCGCATCGAGCGTGTACTGGTTGAAGCAGAAGCACTCGAGCTTGTTGAAGTAGGGAGCGGCCTGCTGCGGTGCGTAGCTGGGAATGGCCTGCGCGGCCATGCGCCGGTTCTGCACGTTCTGGAATTCGTACATCACCGTGTTGAGCTGACCCGGATGGACTTCCATCGAGCGCTGCGCCGGTTTGAAGTCCCAGAGGCCGCGCACGTTGGCATCGAACTCGACGGTGATGGTGCGGCTGGTGTCGACCTGTGTGTTGTCCGGAAGGCGCACGTTCTTGCCGCCGCTGGCGCCGCCCGGCACCTCGAGCTCGGAGAGCGCAAGGATGTTGATGCCGGTCATTTCGCAGATGGCGCGGTACAAAGGCACCAGCGCGTAGCCGAAGGCGAACATGCCAGCCGCCACGACGGCCAGCTTGCCGACCATGCGGACGTTTTCGCGACGGATGCGTTGACCGATGCCCATGTGCGACTCAGTGGCCGATCCAGACCATGCGGACGATGAAGCCGATGAAGAACAGCAGCGCGATGGAGGCCAGCGTGAGCCCCATGCGCCGGTTGTTCCTCTTTTGTTCGGGCGTCGCCACGGCACTCATCCTTTAGCCAATCACCTTGGTGGCAGTGGCATCCAACTTGGGCGGATTTTCGAAGGTGTGGAACGGCGCCGGCGACGGCACTTCCCACTCGAGGCCTTCTGCAGCTTCCCACGGCTTCTGCGAAGCCTTCTCGCCCTTGCCCTGCATGGCCGGCAGCACGACGAACAGGAAGAAATACACCTGCGCCAGACCGAACGCAAAGCCGCCCACACTGGCCACGGCATTGAAGTCGGCGAACTGCATCGGATAGTCGGCATAGCGACGCGGCATGCCGGCAAGACCCAGGAAGTGCATGGGGAAGAAGGTGATGTTGAACGAGATCAGCGACCACCAGAAATGGATCTTGCCGCGCGATTCGTTGTACATGACCCCGGTCCACTTCGGCACCCAGTAATAGAAGCCCGAAAACATCCCGAAAAGCGAGCCGGCCACCAGCACGTAGTGGAAGTGCGCGACAACGTAGTAGGTGTCTTGCAGCTGGGTGTCGATTGGCGCGATCGCCAGGATCAGGCCCGTGAAGCCCCCCATCGTGAACACGAAGATGAAGCCCACCGCGAAGAGCATCGGGGTCTCGAAGGTCATCGAGCCCTGCCACATGGTGGCGATCCAGTTGAAGATCTTCACCGCCGTCGGCACCGCGATCAGCATGGTCGCGTACATGAAGAAGAGCTGCCCCGTCACCGGCATGCCGGTGGTGAACATGTGGTGCGCCCACACGATGAAGGACAGGATGGCGATCGAGGAGGTCGCATACACCATCGAGGCGTAGCCGAACAGGCGCTTGCGCGAGAAAGCCGGCACGACCTGGCTGATGATCCCGAACGCAGGCAGGATCATGATGTACACCTCGGGGTGCCCGAAGAACCAGAAGATGTGCTGGTACATCACCGGGTCGCCGCCGCCGGCGGGGCTGAAGAAGCTGGTCCCGAAATGGCGGTCGGTCAGCGTCATGGTGATGGCGCCGGCGAGCACGGGCATGACCGCGATCAGCAGGTAGGCGGTGATGAGCCAGGTCCAGCAGAACATCGGCATCTTCATCAGCGTCATGCCAGGGGCACGCATGTTGAGGATGGTCACGATGATGTTGATCGAGCCCATGATGGACGAGGCGCCCATGATGTGCATCGCGAAGATGCCGGCGTCCATCGAGGGGCCCATCTGCAGCGTGAGCGGCGCGTAGAGCGTCCAGCCCGCGGCAGGTGCGCCACCGGGCATGAAGAACGAACCCACGAGCATCAGTGCCGCCGGGATCAGCAGCCAGAAGCTGAAGTTGTTCATCCGCGCGAAGGCCATGTCGGAGGCGCCGATCTGCAGCGGGATCATCCAGTTCGCGAAGCCGACGAACGCCGGCATGATGGCGCCGAACACCATGATCAGGCCGTGCATGGTGGTGAACTGGTTAAACAGCTCCGGGTTCACGACCTGCAGGCCAGGCTGGAACAGCTCTGCGCGGATGAGCAGCGCGAGCACGCCGCCCACCATCAGCATGGTGAAGGAGAACAGCAGGTACAGCGTCCCGATGTCCTTGTGATTGGTGGCGAACACCCAGCGGCGCCAACCGGTAGGCGCGGCGTGATGTTCGTCGTGGGCATGGTCGCCGTGGCCGTGTGCGTGGCCGTGGGGATCGATGACTGCGCTCATTGTGATAATCCTTGCAAACTCTTCGTCGTGGCGTCGTGAGGCAGCGCCGGCTTACTTGCCACGCTGCGCCAGCACTTCGGCCGGCTGCACCAGCTGGCCCGTCTTGTTCGACCAGCTGTTCTTGGTGAAGCTCACCACGGCTGCGATGTCGGTGTCGCTCAGCTGCTTCCAGGACGGCATGGCGCCGTTATTCTGTCCGTTCAGGACCACGTGGATCTGCTTGTTGTGGTCGGCGTCGAGCACGACTGCGGAGCCGTCCAGCGGCTTGATCGGGCCCGCGCCCTTGCCGTTGGCCTGGTGGCAGGCCGCGCAGTTGGCCGCATAGACTTTCTCGCCGCGCGCCAGGATCTCGGGGAGGGTCCAGACCTTGCCCGGATCGTCCTGCTTGGCCGCGGCCTCCTTGCGCTTGCCATCGACCCACGCGGTGTAGTCGCCCTTGGAAACCACCTTGACGTGGATCGGCATGTAGGCGTGCTCCTTGCCGCAGAGCTCCTGGCATTGGCCGTAGTAGTCGCCCACCTTCTCGGCGCGAAACCACGTGTCGCGCACGAAGCCGGGAATGGCATCTTGCTTGACGCCCAGCTGCGGCACGGCAAAGGCATGGATCACGTCATTTGCGGTGGTGATGATGCGCACCTTGGTGTCGACCGGCACCACCATGGGGTTGTCGACCTTCAGCAGGTAGTCGTCGGGCACGTCGCCCTTGGCACCGGCGTCCGACAACGCCCGGTGGGAGCTGTCCAGCGTGGAAATAAAGGCCAGCCCCTCGCCCTCGCCCTTGATGTAGTCATAGCCCCACTTCCACTGGTAGCCCGTGGTCTTGATCGTGAGGTCGGCGTTGGTGGTGTCCTTCTGGGCCACCAGGACCTTGGTGGCCGGCAGCGCCATCAGGATCACGATGATGAACGGCACGACGGTCCAGATCACCTCGACCACCACGGACTCATGGAAGTTGGCTGCCTTGTGGCCCACCGACTTGCGGTGCTTCCAGATCGAATAGAACATGACCGCGAAGACGGCGATGAAGATGACCGTGCACAGCACCAGCATCACGGTGTGCAGGAAGTGCTGCTCTTCCGCGATCTTGGTAACGCCCACCGGCAAGTTCAGCTGGCGCACCGACGGGCCGCCGGCAAGATCGTTCACTGCATGCGCGGCGCCGCCCCACATTGCGCCGGCCGCCAGCAGCAGATTCGCTGGCCACTTCTTCTTGCACCAATTGCTCTTCATCGTGTTCACTTCTTCAAATTTCAAGTAACCCACCGGTCCCCACGGCGCCAATGCGCACCCTTTCAGGCGCCACGCAATGCCATCCGGATCTCGCGCGCCAGCGCCGCGCGCAACTCCGGACGCACATAACGCCCCACCTTGACCGAACGACCCTGTCCCGAGACCTCGATCAGCGAGCGGTCGCTGAGCTGAGGTTCGACCCGCACCTGGTGCGGCAAGAATTCAGTGCGCTCATAGTGCCCGCCATTCTCGAGCTCAACCACGAGCCGGCCGCCCTGCAGCGCGATGCGCTCGCCGTCGGCGGCATGGCGCGCATAGAGCAGAAAAGCGAAGCCGACCGCACCCAGTTCGAGCCAGGCGAAGGGCAGCACCAGAGGCGCGCCATGCACCCAGAAGAGGGTTCCGATGCCCAGCGAGATCGCGCACAACGACGCGTAGAGCCAGCCGAGCTGGCTCGGCGTGACCGAGCAGTTGCGCTTCAGGAACCAGTGGATGTTCTGGCCTGAGACAGTGGCAAAACGAAACACGGAATTCGACACGGGCGAACGAGTTCAGCAAATCAGTGCGTCGATCGCCGTCAAACCCATGTTCGACAGGCCTCGATCACGGGACAATACCCGGAGGTCACGCAACAGCGGATTGTAGCGGGTGAACCGAAGGGACCCCGTTGCGCCGCCTCACCGGAGTACCCTTCGACTTCGACTGCGGTGCTGTCCGGCATTGCAGCGCCCTTTCAGCTCAGACACCGGGACGGCCGCGCTGAAGCATCGAACGCATCTCGCGCAGCGAAACCGCGCTCTCTGCCGCCAGCGCCACCCGCGGTGCCGGCTTGAAGGCATGGCCGTAGATGATCTCGAAGGTCAGGGCAATCCTCCCCGCTCCTTCCGCGGACAAAGCCCCCTCGGGCAGCGCACGGCGCAGCGCGCGATGCCAGGTTCGGCCCCGCAGCCCGGGAAAGCGCGCCCGATGAAGGTTGCGCCCCAGCGTGCGCAGTTCGGCCAACGCCGCCTCGGCGGTGGGCCAGGTGAGCACGATGCGCTCCATGTCCATCACGGGCTCCGCGAAACCGGCGTGAACCAGCATGTCACCCCAGTCATGCATGTCCGTGAAGTCGTGGCTTGCAGGCGGCCAGCCCTGGCGTTCGTGCAGCACGCGCAGCTCGCGCACGGTGTCGGGGCCGAAGCAGGAGAACATCAGGAAGCCGTCGGCCGCCACCAGGCGGTGCCAGCGAGCGATGAGAGCCTGCGGGTCGGCCGCCATGTGCAGCGCCATGTTGGCCCACAGCAGGTCGACCCCGTCCGTCGGCGGCGCGTCGAAGCTTGGCCGGGCGCCCTGCCAGCGCCTGGGGGTCCACCAGGGGGCAGCGAGCGCAGCCCGCGTGGGCGCCAGCAGCGCCGGCTCCGGCTCGATCACGAAGGCGGTGGCATCACGGTATCGGTGCGCGAGCAGCGCATGCGCCTCGAGCCCGCCGCGCAACGGGGACCAGTCGGCCCAATGGCGCGGCTGCGTCTTGATCCATTGCAACCGATCCTCCATGCGACGGCCGATCTCCTCGTGCAGCCAGGGCGAACCGCCGGCAGGCGCTAGGCGGCCCCAGCGAGCGGCGGCCACGGCATCGATGGTCGGCGGTCGCTGTGGGGGGGTTGTGTCCATCGGGCGCTCAGTATATTGAGCCATGTCCAACCTTAGGCGCGAGCGCGCTTCTCTGCTGTCTTCGCTGCTCGGACGCGTGCCGAGCCAGTGCGCGGTGTGCCGCACTTGGCCCTCCCGGCCCGTGTGCGATGCCTGCGTGACGCGCTTCGCCCCGCCCGCCTCCCGCTGCGTCAGCTGCGCCTTGCCCGTACCCCAGGGCGTGGCACGGTGCGGCGAGTGCATCGCCCATCCGCCCCCGCTGGACGCGTGCCTGGCAGCCTGCGCCTATACCTGGCCCTGGCCTGACTGCATTGCGCAGTTCAAGTTCCAGGGCCGCGCAGGCTGGGCCGCACCGCTGGCGACCCTGCTGCGAAGCGCCCCCTGGGTCGAGCCTGCACTGGAGCAGGCCGACCTCGTGCTGCCCATGCCGCTGGCCAGAAGCCGACTGCGCGAGCGCGGCTTCAACCAGGCGTACGAGCTGGCGCGCCGGCTGGCCCCGCGCAAGACCGATCCCGCCCTGCTGCTGCGCACCCGGGAAACGCCGCCGCAAAGCGGCCTCGCGCGCGCCGAGCGGTTGCGCAACCTTCGCGGCGCCTTTGCGCTCGAACCCTTGCGAGCAGAGGCCGTGCGGGGGCGCCGTGTCGTGCTGGTGGACGATGTGATGACCAGCGGCGCCTCGCTGTTCTCGGCTGCGCAGGTGCTGCGCACCGGCGGGGTCGCGCACGTGACCGCGGTCGTGCTGGCAAGGACCGATCCGCCGTCTTGAAGAGAATCGAGAATCGGGCCCATGTTCCACATCGTTTTGGTCGAACCCGAGATACCGCCCAACACCGGCAACGTGATCCGTTTGGCCGCCAACACCGGCTGCACCCTGCACCTGGTCGAGCCGCTGGGTTTCCTGATGGAAGACCGGCTGCTGCGGCGCGCCGGCCTTGACTATCACGAGTACGCCGATGTACGCCGCCATGCAGGCTGGGAGGCGCTGCTGGCCGCAGAGCGACCCGCGCCCGAGCGCCTGTTCGCGCTCACCACGCGTGGCACGTGCACGGTCCACGAGACGCATTTTTGTCCCGGCGACTGGCTAGTCTTCGGCTCGGAAACCCGAGGGCTTGCGCCGGAACTGCGCGAGCGCTTCCCGGCGCCGCAGCGCCTGCGCCTGCCGATGCGCGAAGGCCAGCGCAGCCTGAACCTGTCGAATGCCGTGGCGGTCACCGTATTCGAGGCCTGGCGGCAGAACGGCTTCGCCTGAGCAGCCTGCTGCCGCGCAGCTTTTCAGCGGAAGCGGCGAACCACCGACTCGGCGACGCAGGCCGGCTTGGGCGCGCCTTCGAGTTCGATGGTGGTCTCCCACACCATCTGGACGCCCTCGCCTGCAATCGGCTCGCAGCTCAGCAACTTCATGCGCCCGCGCAGCCGGCTGCCGACGGGCACCGGCGTCATGAAGCGCACACGGTTGAGGCCGTAGTTGACGCCCATGCGCGACTCGACCACATCGAAAGCCGACTCGTAGAAACGCGGCAGCAGCGACAGTGTCAGGAAACCGTGGGCGATCGGCCCGCCGAAAGGGCCCGCCTTCGCCCGTTCGATATCGACGTGGATCCACTGATGGTCGCCGGTCGCCTCGGCAAACTGGTTGACCTGCTCCTGCGTGACCGTGATCCAGTCGCTCACCGCGACTTCCTGGCCGACGCAGGCGGCGAGATCCTGAAGGGTCTGGAATGTCTTCTTCATGCTTTCACTCTATCTGGCTGCAGCCGTCGCCGGTGTAGCTGGCGTGACAGTTCGGGGAACACCGCGGAACCGGCTTTGCCGGGCCGCTGGTGTTGCCCCCGGTGAGGGGGTGAGCGGCTACACGAAGTGAGCCAACCTGGGGGAGAGCTAAACCTCCAGCCACCGGCGGATAGGCTCCCACTGCTCCAGGTCGCGCTGCACCCGGCCCGGCGCGATGTCGAACAGCGTGAGGCCGCGCGCGGCCAGCTGCACGTAGTTCTGTGTATCGCGCAGCTCGCCGAGCACCGGCACCCCCAGCCCCGCGACGAACTCACGCAGGCGCTCGGCCGCGAGCGTGCGGCCATCGACCCGCATGCCGACCACGCCGACCTGCGTCTTGCCAAGATGCCGGTGGGCCAGCAGCTTGTCCAGGAAGTCCCGCGTGGCGTAGATGTCGAAGATGCTGGGCTGCAGCGGCACCAGAACCTTGTCGGCCAGCGGCACCACCTCCTTGAGGCGTCCGCCGTGCAGGCCTGCCGGCGTATCGATCACCGCGTGCGTGGTACCGCGCGGCGGCCGCACCACCGCGCCATCTTCCGAAGCCTCCCAGCTCCTGATCTCGCGCGCTGCCGGCGTGCGCAGGCCGAGCCACAGCCGCGAAGACTGCTGCCGGTCGATGTCGCCGAGCATCACCGCATGGCCGCGGCTCGCGAAATAGCCCGCAATGTTGGTTGCGAGTGTGGATTTGCCGACCCCACCCTTGGGATTGGCGACCAGGACCACCGGCATGACAGGCTCCTTCCAGGCTGAACAGACAGGCGCCATCGTAGCCGCGGCCGCCGGCTGTCCGACTTGCGCTATGTTCGCGGACCATGACCACGACAACACCTGGCCCAGGCCGTTCCGCGGGCGGCATCTACCTGCTCGCCGCCCATCCCCACTGGCGCGATTCGCGCGTCAACCGGCAGCTGCTGCAGGCGGCCCGCAAAGTGCCCGGCGTCGAGGTCAACGACCTGTATTCCAGCTACCCCGACTACGCCATAGACGTCCAGGCCGAGCAGGCCCGCCTGGCGCGCGCCCAGTTGCTGGTGCTGCTCCATCCGATCCAGTGGTATTCGATGCCCGCCCTGCAGAAGCTCTGGCTCGACGAGGTGCTGAGCTACGGCTGGGCTTATGGCGGCGGCGACATGGCGCTGCAGGGCAAGGACTGCTGGCTGGTGGCCACCACCGGCGGCCCCGAGCGCAGCTACCACCCACAAAGCTACAACCGCTACTTTTTCGACGCCTTCCTGCCGCCCTACGAGCAGACCGCCGCCCTTTGCGGCATGCGCTTCCTGCCGCCGCTGCTCTTCCATGGCGCGCGCAGTGCCAGCCCGGAGATGCTGGCGGCGCACATCGATGTATTCAGCCAGCGCCTTGCGAGCTATCCGGACTGGCCGGAGATGGAGGACATCCCCGAATGCTCGGCCTGCGAAGTCCCGGCCACCGACAGGCCGCTGGAACACGAGGAGGCCTGATGGAACACGCACCGGCCTGGCTCGTCAATTCGCTGATCTACCTGGGCGCCGCCGTGTTGGTGGTGCCGCTGTCCAAGGCGCTGGGCCTCGGCTCGATCATCGGCTATCTCGCGGCCGGCATCGTCATAGGTCCCTGGGGCCTTGGCCTGGTGACCAACGTGGCGGACATCCTGCACTTCGCCGAATTCGGCGTGGTGCTGATGCTGTTCCTGGTCGGCCTCGAGCTGGAGCCCAAGCGCCTGTGGAGCCTGCGCCGGCCGATCTTCGGGTGGGGCGCGGCGCAGGTCGCCGCCTGCGCGGCCTTGCTCTTCCTGGCTGGCTGGGCGGGCGGCGCAAGCTGGCGCGTCGCCCTGGTCGCCGCGCTTGGCCTGGCGCTGTCCTCGACCGCCATCGCGCTGCAGGTGCTGGGCGAACGCAACCTGCTGCCGACGCCGAGCGGGCAGGCCGGCTTCTCGATCCTGCTGTTCCAGGACGTGGCAGCGATCCCGATCCTCGCGCTGCTGCCCCTGCTGGCGATGGGCTCCGAGACCGCGCCGGCCCTGACAGGCGCCGAGCGCGCACTGGAGGGGCTGAAGATCGTTGCGGTGGTCGGCGGGATCGTGATGGGCGGCCGGCTGGTGCTGCGCCCGCTGCTGCGCTGGATCGCGCGCAGCGACACCCCCGAGATCTTCACTGCCGCTTCGCTGCTGCTGGTGGTCGCCATCGCGGCGCTGATGCAGTTCGTCGGCCTGTCGATGGCACTGGGAGCCTTCCTGGCCGGCGTGCTGCTGGCGGAGAGCGAGTACCGGCGCGAACTGGAGACCGACATCGAGCCTTTCAAGGGCCTGCTGCTCGGTCTCTTCTTCATCGCGGTCGGCATGAGCATCGACTTCGGCGTACTGCTGGCCCAGCCGGGGCTGATGGCGTTGGTCGTCGTCGGCTTCATGCTGTTGAAGGCGATAGCGATCTTCGCGCTGGCGAAGCTGATGGGACTGCCCTACCAGCAGCGGCCGGTGTTCACGCTGCTGCTCGCGCAGGGCGGCGAGTTCGCTTTCGTGGTGTTCCAGGCGGCCGGGCCGCAGGTGCTGCCGCCCGGGGTCGCGTCGTTCCTGATTGGCGCCGTGGCGCTGTCGATGCTGCTGTCGCCGCTGCTGCTGGTGGCGCTCGACAAATGGGTGCTGCCACGCTACAGCGACGGTGTGCCGGCCATGATGGAAGAGATCTCCGAGCAGCAGGACGCCAAGGTGCTGATCTGCGGTTTCGGCCGCTACGGCCAGATCCTCGGGCGCATGCTCAGCGCCCAGGGCCTGAAGCTCACCGTGCTCGACCACGATCCCGACACCATCGAGAGCCTGCGCGAATTCGGCTTTCGCGTCTTCTACGGCGACGCCACCCGGCTGGATCTGCTGCGCACCGCCGGCGCGGGCACGGCCAAGGTGCTGGTGGTGGCGGTGGATGGCGTGGAGCAGTCGCTTGCCATCGTGGACATGGCACGCGAGCATTTTCCCAATGCGCGAATCATTGCCCGCGCACGCAATGTGGGCCATCTCTACCAGCTGCTGGACCGCAAGGTGGAATTCATCGAACGCGAGCTCTTCGAGTCCTCATTGCGCAGCGCCCGCTCGGTGCTCGAGGGACTGGGCTGGCCGGCGTACGAGGCGCGCGAGGCGGCGATGCGCTTTCGTCGCCGCAACATCGAGCTCATGCAGGAGCTCTACCCGCATTACAAGGACCGCGCCAAGCTGATCGCCGCCTCGAAGGAAGGGCGCCAGCAGTTCCACGAGCAGATCGCGCGCGAACGCGAAGAGCGCAAGCAGCGCTCGGGTCAGGACTGGAACCTGGGGACGGAGGAGCAGGAATCCGTTCCTTGAATAAGCGCTGTCGAAGGGGTCGGCTCTGAAATCGATCCCGCTTCAAGCGTCCAGCTTCAGCAGCCGCACCGCATTGCCCTTCAGGATGCCCGGCATCACCTCCGGCTTGAAGCCGGCGTCCTCGAAGTCCTTCATCCAGCGGTCAGGCGTGATCAGCGGGTAGTCGCTGCCGAACAGGATGCGGTCTTTCAGCAGGGTGTTGGCGTACTGCACCAGCTGCTTCGGAAAGTACTTCGGACTCCAGCCCGAGAGATCGATCCACACGTTCGGCTTGTGCGTCGCGACGCTGAGCGCCTCGTCCTGCCAGGGAAAGCTGGGGTGCGCCATCACGATCTGCATGTCGGGGAAATCGATGGCCACGTCGTCCAGGTGCATCGGGTTGCTGTATTCCAGCCTGAGGCCGCCGCCGCAGCGCATGCCGGAGCCGATGCCGCTGTGGCCGGTGTGGAACACGGCCGGCAGTGCGTGCTCCGCGATCACCTCGTAGATCGGCCACGCCATCCGGTCGTAGGGGTGGTAGCCCTGCACCGTCGGATGGAACTTGAAGCCCTTGACGCCATGCTCCTCGATCAGGCGCCTGGCCTCGCGCGCGCCCATCTTCCCCTTGTGCGGGTCGATGCTGGCGAAGGCAATCATGATGTCGCTGTTCTTCTGCGCCGCCTCGGCGATCTCCTCGTTCGGGATGCGGCGCCGGCCGAGGTTCGACTCGGCGTCGACCATGAACATCACCAGGCCAATCTTCCGCTCGCGGTAGTAGTCGATGCTCTCCTGAATCGTCGGGCGACGGCTCGATCGGAAATATTTGTCCGCCGCGCGGTCGTACTCGTTGCCATAGTTGTCGAACGGGTTCCAGCAACTCACCTCGGCGTGTGTGTGGGTGTCGATGGCGATCAGGTTGCGATGGTCCATGAGCTTGTCTCCAGGTTGTGCAGCCACCAAGGGTAAATCCGGATGCCGAGCCTCGTAACTCGACTTGAATTAGTTATTTTCCATAACCATAATCGATCATGAAAGGGAGCGCAACCATGACCACCACCACAGACCTTCGACTCGAGCTGCGCGACGAGATCGCCATCATCCGCCTGACGCGCGCCGCCAAGCGCAATGCGCTCTCCGATTCCCTCATCCTCGCGCTGCGCGACACCTTCCAGAGCCTGCCTTCCACCGTGCGCGCTGCGGTGATCGACGGCGACGGCCCGCATTTCTGCGCCGGCCTCGACCTGTCGGAGCTGAAGGAACGCGACGCCGGCCAGGGCCTGCAGCACTCCCGCCTGTGGCACGCGGCGCTCGAGGTCGTGCAAGGGGGGCCGGTGCCGGTGATCGCGGCGCTGCACGGCGCAGTGGTCGGCGGCGGCCTGGAGCTGGCGAGCGCCTGCCACATCCGGGTGGCCGACACCACCACCTTCTACGCCCTGCCCGAAGGCTCGCGCGGCATCTTCGTCGGCGGCGGCGGCTCGGTGCGCATCCCGAAGCTGATCGGCACCGCACGCATGATGGACATGATGATGACCGGCCGCGTCTACGACGCCGAATCGGGCGAGCGCGCCGGCTTCGCGCAGTACCTGGTGGCGGAAGGCGGTTCCTTCGAGAAAGCCCTGGAGCTCGCAAGAAAAATTGCGACCAACGCGCCGCTCACCAACTACGCGCTGATGCACGCCCTGCCGCGCATCAGCGAACAGCCTGCAGACCACGGCTTCTTCACCGAGGCGCTGATGGCGGGCATCGTGCAGAGCGCCCCGGAGGCCAAGGAACGCGTGCGCGCCTTCCTCGAAGGGCGCGCCGGCAAGGTGACAAAGGAATGAGCACCATCATCCGCTACCGTCCGCTCGCCTTCGGCGTGACACGCGCCGTGTTGCGCGAAGGCGCTCCCGGCATTCGCTACCTGCGCGCCGAGGCCGAACTTGCGTCCCATGCCGAGCGCATGACCGATCGCCTTCGCCACTGGGCAGAGGCCGCGCCCGACCGCACCTTCATGGCCCGCCGCGAGCGCCTGCCGGGCGGCGGCACCGGCGACTGGATCCGCGTGAGCTACGCCGAGGCGCACCAGAAGGCCCGCAGCATCGGCCAGGCCCTGCTCGCGCGCGGCCTGGGCCCCGAGCGCCCCGTCGCCATCCTCAGCGAGAACGGCATCGAGCATGCCCTCGTCGCGCTGGGCTGCCTCTATGCCGGCGTGCCGTACTGCCCGGTCTCGCCGCCCTATTCGCTGGTGAGCCAGGACTTCGAGAAGCTGCGGCATGTGCTGGGCACGCTGACGCCGGGCCTGGTGTTCGCCGCCGACGCGCAGCGCTTCGAGCGCGCCATCGAGGCGACGGTCACCGCCGATGTCGAGCTGGTGTTCGGCGAGGGCGAGATCAGGGGCCGTTCCGCGACTGCTTTCAAGGAGCTCGCCGCCACCCCGCCCACGGCCGCCATCGACACGGCCATGCAAGCCACCGGCCCGGACACCATCACCAAGTTCCTCTTCACCTCCGGCTCGACCAAGCTGCCGAAGGCGGTGATCAACACGCACCGCATGTGGTGCGCCAACCAGCAGCAGCTGCGCCAGTCGATCCCGGCGCTCGGCGAGGAGCCGCCCGTGCTGGTCGACTGGCTGCCCTGGAACCACACCTTCGGCGGCAACCACAATGTCGGCATCGTGCTGGACAACGGCGGCACGCTTTACATCGACGACGGCAAGCCCACGCCGACCGGCATGGCCGAGACGCTGCGCAACCTGCGCGAGGTCGCCCCCACCATCTACTTCAACGTGCCGACCGGTTTCGAGGCGATCGCGCATGCCATGGAAAGCGACGCCGTGCTGCGCCGCAACCTGTTGTCGCGCGTGAAGATGTTCTTCTATTCGGGCGCCGCCCTGGCGCAACCGGTGTGGGACAGCCTGCACCGCACGCAGGAGGCCGAAGTCGGCGAGCGCATCGTGATGGGCACCGGCCTGGGCATGACCGAGTCGGGGCCCTTCGCGCTCTACGTCACCGGGCCAGAGGTCAAGTCGGGCGACCTGGGCCTGCCCGCGCCGGGCATCGAGATCAAGCTCGTCGACACCGACGGCAAGACCGAAGTGCGCTACCGCGGCCCCAACATCACGCCCGGCTACTGGCGCGCGCCCGATGCCACGGCCGAGGCCTTCGACGAGGAGGGCTTCTTCCGGACCGGCGACGCGGTCCAGTGGATCGACGAGAACGACATTCACCGCGGCCTGCGTTTCGACGGCCGCATCGCGGAAGATTTCAAGCTGGCCACCGGCACCTTCGTCAGCGTGGGCCCGATGCGCGCCAGGATCATCGCGGCCGGCGCGCCCTACGTGCAGGATGCGGTGCTGACCGGCCTCAACCTCAAGGAAGTCGGTGCGCTGATCTTCCCGACCCAGAAGCTCCGGCAGCTCGCAGGCCTTGCCGCCGATGCCGGCATGCGGGAGGTCGTCGAAAGCGCGCCGGTGCAGGCGCATTTCCAGCGCGTGCTCGACGAACTCGCCCGGACCGCCACCGGCAGCGCCAACCGCATCGCGCGGCTGCACCTGGAGCACGAGCCGCCCTCGATCGACAAGGGCGAGGTCACCGACAAGGGCTCCATCAACCAACGCGCGGTGCTCAAGCACCGGGCCGGGACAGTCGAGGCGCTGCACGCCGACACCCTGCCCTTCACGCTCAAACCCCAAGGAGACAAGGCATGAAGATCGAAGGACAGGCCGCGCTGGTCACCGGCGGCGCTTCGGGCCTCGGCGAGGCGACCGCGCGCGAGCTCGCGCGCCTGGGCGCCAAGGTGGCCGTGCTCGACCGCAACGCCGGCCTCGCGGAGAAAGTGGCGGCGGAGATCGGCGGTGTCGCATGCCCGTGCGACATCACCGACACCGACAGCGTGAACGCCGCCCTCGACAAGGCCGCCGCCGCGCACGGCCCGGCCCGCATCCTGATGAACGTGGCCGGCATCGGCAGCGCCAAGCGCATCGTCGGCAAGGACGGCAGCCCCGCGCCGCTGGAAGACTTCGTGCGGGTCGTCAACGTCAACCTTGTCGGCGCCTACAACATCAGCCGCCTCTACGCGGCGCGCTGCACGAAGCTCGACCCGCTGGAAGGCGGCGAGCGCGGCGTGATGCTGTTCACCGCTTCGGTCGCGGCCTTCGACGGCCAGGTTGGCCAGCAGGCCTACAGCGCCTCCAAGAGCGGGCTGGTCGGCATGACGCTGCCGATGGCGCGTGACCTCGCGCAGCACGGCATCCGCGTCTGCACCATCGCGCCGGGCCTGTTCGCGACGCCGCTGCTGCAGGAGCTCCCCGAGCCCGTGCAGCAGTCGCTGGCCGCGTCCATCCCGTTCCCGCCGCGCCTGGGCAAGCCCTCGGAGTTCGCGGAGCTGGCCTGCCACATCGTCACCAACGGGCACCTCAACGGCGAGGTGATCCGGCTCGACGGGGCGTTGCGGATGGCGCCGCGCTGACGACCGGACATCCGAGCTTCCGAACTTCCGAATTCATCAAGGAGACATCGCCATGCAAAACCGTCGCCATTTCCTGAACACCCTCGGCAGCGCCGCCGTCCTGGGCGGCCTCGCGCCCCTATCGGCACTGGCCCAGGCGCTGGACCAGGTCAAGATCATGTACGGGTTCCCGGCCGGCAGCGCCGGCGACAGCGTGGCGCGCCGAGTGGCCGAAAAGCTGGGCGGCACCGCCTACAGCAAGAACCCCGGCTTCGTCGAGAACAAGCCCGGCGCGGGCGGCCGCATCGCCGTGGAGGCGCTGAAGAGCGCGCCGGCCGACGGCTCGGTCCTCACGCTCGCCCCGGTCTCGGCGCTCTCGGTGTATCCGTACATCTACCCCAAGCTCGCCTACAAGCCCGAGGACGTCACGCAGGTATCGATCGGCGCCATCATGTTCCATGGGCTGGCCGTGGGCCCCGCCGTGCCGGCCGAAGTGAAGACCTTGAAGGACTTCCTGGCCTGGGCCAAGGCCAACCCGGCGCAGGCCAGCTACGGCTCGCCGGGCGCGGGCTCGATGCCGCACCTGCTGGGCGCGCTGCTGGGCCTGCGCTCGGGCGTTGAACTGAAGCACGTGCCCTACCGCGGCACCGTGCCCAGCATCACCGACCTGGTGGGCGGGCAGATCGCTGCCGCCATGAATCCCAGCGGCGACTATCTCCAGTACCTGAAGGCCGGGCGCGTGCGCGTGCTGGCCACCTCCGGCCGCAAGCGCTCGCCCTACCTGCCCGATGTGCCCACCTTCACCGAGCTCGGCTATCCCGACGTGACCTCCGAAGAGTGGTTCGGCTTCTACGCCCCCGCCAGGACGCCGCCCGCCGCCATCGCCGCCGCCAATGCAGCCATCAACGCGGCGCTGAAGGACAAGTCGGTGATCGATGCGCTCGCCCTCGTCGGCCTGGTCGCGAACGGCAGCACGCCGCAGGAGATGGCGGCCGACCAGAAGGCGGAGTACGAGCGCTGGGGTCCGCTCGTCAAGCAGATCGGCTTCACGGCGGAGTCATGAGACGCCTGGGCTCGCTGGGTCTCGCAGCGGCGCTCGCGGCCTGCACCGCCGGCCCCGGCGAACCCATGCCGCAGCTGTCGGCAGCGCAACCCGGTGCGCTGAAGTCCTGCACCGAGCTCGCCAAGGCTGCCTGGCCAGCCACCGTCTTGACGCGGGTGCTGGAAGTCGCCGCGGGTCCCGTGCCCGTGGGCAACGCCGGCATCCCTGCGCCGGCGCATTGCCTGGTGCAGGGCCACATGAACGAACGCGTGAGTACCGTCGACGGCCAGCGCTATGCCATCGGTTTCGAGATGCGTCTGCCGAAGGCCTGGAACGGGCGGTTCTTCTACCAGGCGAATGGCGGTCTGGACGGCGTGGTCGTGCCCGCTGTCGGCGGCATCGGCGGCGGCGGACCTGCGGGCACCGCGTTGCAAATGGGCTTTGCCGTCATCAGCTCGGACGCCGGCCACGCCGGCTCGATGGGGCCGCGTTTCGGCATCGACCCGCAGGCGCGGCTGGACTATGGCTACAACGCGGTCGCGCAGCTCACGCCCATGGCCAGGCACCTGATCACCCAGGCCTATGGCCGCGGCGCGGACCGCTCGTACATCGGCGGTTGCTCCAACGGCGGCCGGCACGCCATGGTGGCGGCCGCCCGCTCCGCGGCGCAGTACGACGGCATCCTGGCCGGCGACCCTGGCTTCCAGCTTCCGAAGGCCGCGGTCGCACAGCTCTACGGGGCACAGCAGTACGCCCAAGTCGCGAGCGCCGCCACCCCCGCGGGCCAGCCGGATCTCCAGAGCGCCTTTACCCCGGCGGAGCTGCAGCTGGTAGCCCGCGGCGTACTCGCACGCTGCGATTCTCTCGATGGGCTGGCCGACGGCATCGTCTCCGACGTGAAGGCTTGCCAGGCGCGGTTCCGGCTCGACGCCGACGTGCCCACCTGCGGCGCCGCGCGCGACGGCAGCTGCCTCGCACCGGGGCAGAAGACCGCGCTGGCTCACGTGTTCGCCGGTGCGCGCACCCGCAGCGGCCGGGCCATCTACAACAGCTTTCCTTTCGATCCCGGAATTTCGGGCGCCAACTGGCGCGAATGGAAATTCGCCAGCCCGGCGACGCGTGACGCCGGCGCGGTGGCTTTCATCTTCGCAACGCCGCCGATGGCCGAGCGCCCGGGTGGCCTGCCCTTCGCGCTGGGCTTCGACATGGACCGAGATGCGCCGCTGATCGAGGCAAGCTCCGGCATCTACCGCGAATCGGCCATGGCCTTCATGGCACCACCGGACGCCACGAAGCTGGACACGCTGCGTGCGCGAGGCGCCAAGATGATCGTCTACCACGGCACTGGCGACCCGGTCTTCTCTTCCGACGACACGGCCGCCTGGTACGAGCAGCTGCAGGCGAACCACGGCGGCGACGCTTCATCCTTTGCGCGCTACTTCCCGGTGCCCGGCATGAACCATTGCGCAGGGGGACCGGCCACCGACCAGTTCGACATGCTGAGCGCCCTGGTCGACTGGGTCGAGCAGGGCCGGGCGCCGCAGGCCGTCACCGCCGGCGCCCGCGGCCCTGGCGCCGCCGTCGTCAACACCGAGGTGCCGGTGGAGTGGTCGCCGAGGCGCACCCGGCCGTTGTGCCCGTACCCGCGCGTGGCGGTCTACACAGGGGGCGACCCCGAAATCGCTTCCAGCTTCGCTTGCCGATGAACTATCAGCCCCGTCCCGACGAACCGCGCTTCTTGCTCGACGCGGTGCTCGGCGCCGCGCCGCGCCTGCGCGCGCTCGCGCCTTTCGCCGAGTTCGACGATGCGCTCCAGGCGCAGGTGCTCGACGAAGCCGGCAAGTTCGTGGCGGAAGTGGTCGCGCCGCTGAACCGCATCGGCGACGAGGCGGGCTGCCGCTGGGTCGATGGCGAGGTGCACGCGCCGCCCGGCTTCCGCGAGGCCTATCGGGGACTGGTCGACGGTGGCTGGCTCGCGCTGGCCGCCGCACCCGAGCACGGCGGGCAAGGCCTGCCGGCCGTGCTCGAGGCCATCCTCTTCGAATGGCTGAGCGCGGCCAACCACGGCCTCACGATGGCGCCCGGCCTGCTGCATGGCGCCTACGAATGCATCCGGCACCACGGCAGCGCCGAATTGCAGCAGGCCTACCTGCCGAAGATCGCCAGCGGCGAATGGCTGGCCACCATGTGCCTCACCGAAGCCCATGCCGGCAGCGACCTGGGCCAGGTGCGCACGCGGGCCCTGCAGCAGCCCGACGGCAGCCTGCGGGTCAGCGGCAGCAAGATCTTCATTTCCGGCGGCGAGCACGACCTGACGCCGAACATCGTGCACCTGGTGCTGTGCCGGCTGCCCGACGCGCCGGCCGGGCCCAAGGGCCTGTCGCTGGCCCTGGTGCCCAAGCTGCTGCCGGATGGCGCGCGCAACCCGGTGCACTGCGAGCGCATCGAGGAAAAGATGGGCCTTCATGGCAGCCCCACCTGCGCCATGCGCTTCGACGAGGCGACCGGCTGGCTGATCGGCGAGCCGAACCGCGGCCTGGCCGCGATGTTCGTGATGATGAATGCGGCACGCCTGCACGTGGCGCTGCAGGGCATCGGCCTGCTCGACGCGGCCTGGCAGAAGGCCGATGCCTATGCCCGCGAGCGGCGCCAGATGCGCGCGCCGGGCCCGGCGCCGGCCAGCCGCGGCGCCGAGGCGGCCGACCTGATCGTGGAGCATCCGGCCGTCCGCCGCATCCTCGAGACGCAGCGCGCCTGGATCGACGGCGCACGCCTGCTCGCCTATCGCAGCGCGCTGCAGCTGGACATCGCGCGCCACGATGCCGACCCCGCGCGCCGCGAGCGCGCCGAACGCTGGTGCGCGCTGATCACGCCGGTGCTGAAGGCCGCCTGCACGCAGCAGGCATTCGAGGGCGCGAGCGCCTGCCTGCAGGTCTTCGGCGGCCACGGCTATGTGCGCGAATGGGGCATCGAGCAGGTGGTGCGCGATGCCCGCGTGACCATGATTTACGAAGGCACCAACGAGATCCAGGCCATCGACCTGGTGGTGCGCAAGCTCTTGCCGGACGGCGGCACGGGCATGGCCAACTTGCTGATCGAGCTGCGCGACGAGCTCGATGCCGCCCGCGAGTTCGACGCCGAGGTGCAACGCCGCTTTGCGCAACTGCGCTACCTCGGCACCACGATCGCCCTGGCAGCCCAGCGCGACCCGGCCCTGCCCCACGAGGTGGCCGACGACTACCTGCGGGTGGTGGCGCTGTCCCTGCTGGCCTGGGCCTGGGCGCGCATTGGGCATGCCGCGCCCGAAACGCCGCGCTGGACGGCGCCCGCCGCCGCCTTCCGCCGATTCGTGCTGCCGGAGTTCGACATGCGGCTCGGCATGGTCAAGCGCGCCTGCGAGGCGGTCATCTCGCCGGGCGCCGCCGCATCAGGGGCACGCCCCTAGGCCTGTGCTGCGCAAAGGCAGTTACCCTCGGCCCATGCCTGTCCAGCGCAAGAAAGCCGCCATTACCGCAGCCTCCGCCCAGCCGTCGCGGCCGGACCGGCTCGACACCCGCGTGCTCGAAGCCCTGGTGGGCTACAACGCGCGCCGGGCGTGGTTGGTCGTGAGCACCTTGTTTTCGGAGCGCATGGCCGCCTATGGGCTGAAGCAGGTGGACTTCTCGGTGCTTTCGCTGCTCGCACACAACCCCGGTGCCACCTCGCGGCAGCTTTGCGCCACGCTGGACATCCTGCCGCCCAACCTGGTCAGCCTGATCTCCGCCATGGACAGCCGTGGCCTGATCGAACGCCGCCCCCACCCTTACGATGGCCGGGCCATCGGGCTGTACCTGACGCCGGCGGGCGAGTCGCTGGTGCGCGATGCCGAACGCACGGTGGTGGAGCTCGAAACGGAAGCCAGCGCCAAACTCACGACGCGCGAGCGCGAGACGCTGATTCGCCTGCTCCAGAAGATCTATCACTGAGGGGGGCCGCGGCGCAGAGCCGGGAACGTCAGAAACGCTCGGTCAGCACCAGCACCCGGTGCGCCGCGCCGGCGACCAAGTCCGGGTTTGGATAGTAGAGCTCGCCGTCGATCTCGTTACGGGAGAAAGCCTGGCGCGCCTCGAAGTAGCCCGCGCGTGCGGCCTCGAACCCCTGCCGCCGCCATGAGGGCTGTGCAGCCTCCAGGCGGGCCCAGTGCTCGGGGCCGAGCGTCGGGCACAGCGGCACGGGGTCGGCCCGTTCGCGCAGCAGCAGCTCGCGCGCCTCGCGGGTGACCGGGTCGAACGCCATGGCCTTCTCGCGCCAGCGGGCGAGCACGTTGGAAAGAAGGGTTGCCAGCAAAAGGCTGGCCAGGGAGAGCGGAATCGCGAAATCCATCGGCGGTCAGGAAAAGCCTTTCAGCCGAATCACCAGAATTTCCACCAGGGCGCCGAGGCGGAGGAACGCGCCGGAGGCAGGGGCTGCAAGCCCGAATCGCGAATGCGGCGGCGCTGCTCGGCCTCCAGCGCCTGCGCCATGCGGTGCGCCAGTTGGTCTCCCTGCATGGCGCGAATTCGCCACTCGGCGGCCAAGCTCTGCAGCTCGGAATCCTCGAGCTTGGCGGGCGCGGTCGTCGATTCGGACATACGTGAAATTTTGCACACCCGACGGCCGCCCGGCAATCGTAGAGCTTTGCATTACATGGCCGTTAAGGCCTATATCGGACGGCCGCCACGCCGCCAGGAATTCGTGCCAGCCCAGCTTAGGCGAGTGGTACCGTCGTCAGCCTCGGAGACCCGCCACGCCATGAAGCATTTCGACGCCGATGCAACCCGGTCAGCCCTGGAGTTCGCTCGCCTGATTCCCGCACTGCGCACGGCTTTCGCAGGTGCGGCCTCGGTCCCCGCTCGCCATGTGCACACCGTCGGGGCCGGCACCGATCGCGGCACGGTGCTGATCATGCCGGCGTGGAGCGAGGCGGGCTATCTCGGCATCAAGACCATCAACATCTTTCCCGGCAACGGCGCGCGCGGGTTGCCCGGGCTGCACGCCACCTATGTGCTCTACGACGCACACACCGGCGTGCCCCTGGCGATGATGGATGGCAACGAGATCACCGCGCACCGGACGGCGGCGGCCTCAGCGTTGGGCGCATCCTTCCTTTCGCGCAAGGACGCGCGACGGCTGCTGGTGCTGGGCACCGGCCGCGTCGCGCGCCTGCTGCCGGGCGCGCATGCGACCGTGCGCGCGATCGACGAGATCCAGGTGTGGAACCACCGCGCGGACGGCGCCCAAGCCCTGGCAGCCCAATGGCGCAGCGAAGGCTGGAATGCGCAGCCCGCAGCCGACCTGGAAGCCGCGGTGCGCGCCGCCGATATCGTGAGCTGCGCCACCCTCGCGACTTCGCCGCTGGTCAAGGGAGAATGGCTCGCGCCGGGCTCGCACCTGGACCTGATCGGCAGCTTCACGCCGCAGATGCGAGAGGCCGACCCGGCCTGCTTTGCCGGCGCACGGACCTTCGTCGATACGGATGAGGCCTTGTCGAAGGCCGGCGACCTGCTCGACGCGATGGCCGCCGGCACCCTCGCCCGCGAGGCGGTACAGGCCACGCTGGCCGACCTGTGCAAGGGCACGCGTCCGGGGCGCGCGAACAGCGCTGAGCGGACGGTCTTCAAGGCTGTCGGCAGTGCGCTCGAAGATCTCGCGGCCGCCACGCTGGTGCTGCAGGCCGCGCGCTAGCAGGCTGTCTTCCTCGGAACGACTGCTGCAGACGCTACGAACCGAGCCCTCTTCCCCATCGAAGACACGCCGCAAGGCGTCGTCCTTCAGCGAGCACCCTGCCCGCTCAGTCCACCTTCCGCCACGGCGTCACGCGCCGCTCGGTCCATGCCAGGCAGCCGTACAGCCCGATGCCCATCAGCGCAAGGACGACGATCGCCGCGAACACTCGCGTGGTGTCGAAAGTGCCTTGCGCGCTCAGGATGACATAGCCCAGGCCGCGCTGCGACGCCACGAACTCGCCGACGATCGCGCCGACCAGTGCGAGCGAGATCGCGACCTTCATACCGGCCAGGATCGAGGGCAGCGCGCACGGCAGGCGCACCTTGAGGAAGAAGTCCAACGTGGATCCCTTCAGCACGCGGCCCAGATCCAGCACGTCCTGCGGCACCGAGCGCAGGCCGTGCACCGCGTCGACGATGACGGCGAACACCGCGATCAGGAAGGCGATCGCGATCTTCGGCTGGGAACCAGTCCCCAGCCAGATCACGAACAACGGCGCGATGGCGACCTTGGGCACGCTGTTGAGCGCCACGATCAGCGGGTAGATCGCATGCTCGAAGCGGCGCGACGCCACCAGCAGCATGGCCAGCAGCACGCCGATGAGCACCGCCAGCGCGAAGCCGCCGAGCGTGGTCAGCAGCGTGAAGCCCGCGTGCTCCAAGTACCAGCGCCATTCGTCGGCCAGCTCGAGCAGCACCGCGCTCGGCGGCGGCAGGGTGATGGGCCGCACGTGCATCAGCCGCACCAGCGCCTCCCATGCCATGAGGAAGACCAGCGCCGACAGGGCACCCAGGCCCCATTGGCGCCCTTTCTGCCTGAGCGTGTTCATGCAGTCGCCTCCTCTTGCGCGGCGCCCGGTTCCTCGTTGATGAGGCCCATTTCGTTGAACAGCTGGCGAATCCGACCGGTGTAGGCGCCGAAGGCGGTCGTCTCGCGCACGGCCAGCCGGCGCGGGCGCGTCAGGTCAATCCCGATGATGTCGGCAATCCGCCCAGGCCGCGGCGACAGCACGACCACGCGGTCGGCCAGGAACACCGCCTCGGCGATCCCGTGCGTGACGAACAACACCGTGTTCCGGGTTTCCAGCCAGATGCGTTGCAGCTCCACGTTCATCTGGTCGCGGGTGAGCGCATCGAGCGCCCCGAACGGCTCGTCCATCAGCAGCAGGGTGGGCTGGTCGATCAGGGCGCGGCAGATCGCGGCGCGCTGCCTCATGCCGCCGGACAGCTCGCGCGGATAGCGGTTGCCGAACTCGGACAGCCCCGTCAGCCGCAGCAGCTGCGCCATGCGCGCACGAGAGGGCTGCGTGGGCTTGCGCGCGAACTCGACGGGCAGGAGGACGTTGCGCTCGATGTTGCGCCACTCGAGCAGCGCGTCGCGCTGGAAGACCATGCCGACGTGGTCGGGCGGCCCCGCCACCGGCCGGCCGTCGACCTGCAATTCGCCGCCGGTGATGTCGTCCAGGCCGGCAACGCAGCGCAGGAAGGTGCTCTTGCCGCAGCCGCTGGGCCCGAGGATGCTGATGAACTCCCCCGGCCGCACGTCGAGCGAGATGCCGTCGAGCGCCGTGAGCGCGCGCTCGCCCGGGTAGACTTTGCGCACGCCGCTGGCGTGGATCGTCGCCGCTCCCATGGCCTACTTGGTGGCGGTGGCGCGCGCCGGCGCGACGGCTCGGACCAGGCCCGGCACGAAGAAGTCGTTGCCGTCCTTGATCGTCTTGAGCAACCCCGCGTCCGTCAGCGTCTTGACGGCCGTAGCCCAGTCCGCGGCCACTGCCGCCCCGAGCGGCTGGCCCGCGGCCGGGGGCAACTGGAAGAAGCCGCGCAGTGCGTCGATCTGTCCGCGCAGCACTTTCTTGTCCAGCTTGGCCTGCGGGCGCTGCCCCACGATCGCATCGACCGCCTCGTCCTCGTGGCCGGCGTAGACGTATTGCCAGGCTGCGCCGACCACGCTGGCGAACTTCGAGATCGCCTCACGGCGCGTCGCGAGCTTCGACTCCGGCGCGAACAGGCCGAAGCTGGGCATGTTGAGCTTGTAGTCCGCGAAGCGGATGCCTTCGGAAGGCCGCGTCTGCGACACCACGGGCAGGAAGAACGGAATGGTCGAGAAAGCCGCGTCGGTGCGACCCGCAGCATAGGTCGCAGCCTTGCCGGCGGCGTCGACGTTGATCAGCTCGATGTCGCTCTTCTTCAGGCCGCCGGCAGCGAGGAACGCGTCGATGAAGGGCGCCTCCAGCGAGCCCGCGGTGTAGGCCACCTTCTTGCCCTTGAGGTCCTGCGGGCCCCTGATGCCGGCGCCCTGCGGCACCAGCAGCCCGACGTCGCTCAGGCGCGCGAACACGGCGACCGCCTTGACCGGCAGCCCCTTGTCGCGCGCGATCATCATCGAGGCCAGCGCGGCATGGCCGACGTCGAACTGCTCGCCGCCGCCCACGATCTGCACCGTGGTGACCGAGCCATTTCCGTCCTCCATCTCCACGTCCAGGCCGGCCGCGTTGAACCAGCCCTTCTGCTGCGCCAGGTGGAAGGCGGCATGCACGCCCCAGGGCGTCCAGTCCAGTCGGACTTTGAGTTTCTCGGGCGCCTGCGCGGCGGCCGTGGCCACCATGGCCAGGCCCAGGCACCCGGCCAGCAGGCGGGCGATGAGCTTCGGGATCGATGCAGTCATGACGAATGGACCTCCAGAACGAATGGAATGGGCAAGGCTCCGCCGATGGCGCCGGTTTCCGGCCGGCGCCGCGAAGGGAGTGAGGTGAATGGGGTGCGGCTCTTTCTTCAGTCGGCGCCGCTGAACAGGCGTCGGATCCGCGACCACAGGACGCTCCAGCCCAGGCTCATCGCGTTGAGCCGGGCGGCCGGCAGTTGCGCACCAGGCGCACGCGTGGGGTCCATGCGCCGCGCCACGTTCTTGCCGAACTCCTGGATCAGGCGCCCGACGAAGTCCTTGACCAGGCCCGAGCGCGAGAACTGCGCCAGCGGCCCCTGCAGCGCGTACAGCAGGTCGACGTCGACGCGCGTCGCGGCGGGCGACAGCTCGACCAGCCGATAGGCCACGTCGCCGTTCGCGCGCGACTGGCTCAACGTGTCCTGGCCCGCGCCCTTGAGCACGGCCGAGCGCGCAGCTTCGTCGCGCTCCAGCCGCGCCGCGCCATTGAAGCTGGCAGACATCGGCCCGAACTTGATCGCCACGCGGCCCTTGACGCGGTTGTCGGAATGTTCGGTCAGTTCCGCGCCCGGCAGGCAAGCGGCGACCGCCGGAAGGTCGGCCATGAACTGCCAGACCTGGTCCGCCGGATAGGGCACCGTGAAGTTGCCGGTGATGCGCGTACCGTTGGCCGTGGCGGCGGCCTCCGTGGCCGGCTCTGCGGCCGGGGGCGGGCTGCTTGCCAGCGCGGCGGCATTGCCGGTGTCCGCGGCCTCGAAGGGCGTGAAGGCCGCCTTCGCGATGGGGATGACTGCCGCGCCGCGGATGGCGCGCGTGGCCTCGCGCAGGGCGGCGATCTGCGGATGCGCGTCGCCGCGCGTCTGCGCCAGCACGTCGCGAATGGCCCCCACGATGCCGACGTACCCGGTGCAGCGGCACAGGTTGCCCGACAGTTCCAGCCGCACCTTCTGCTCGTCGGCCTGCGGAAATCTCAGCACGATGTCGCGCGCGGTGGCCAGCATGCCCGGCGTGCAGTAGCCGCACTGCAGGGCGTGGTGGCGCGAGAAGGCCGGCCGCAACAGGGCCATGACGGGGTCGGCGTCGTAGCCTTCTACCGTGGTCACCTGGTGCCCGTCGCAGGCCACGGCAAAGGTGATGCACGAGCGCACGGGCTGGCCATCGACCAGCACGGTGCATGCGCCGCACACGCCATGTTCGCAGCCGAGGTGGGTGCCGGTCTGGCGGCCTTCCTCGCGGACGAAGTCCGCCAGGTGCATGCGCGCGGGCACGTCGCGCCGGATCTCGCGGCCGTTGATCTCGACGGCAATAGTCGTCATTGCACGGGCTCCGTGTTCAGCACCTGGTGGAGGCAGCGCTCCACCGCGGCGACCAGGAGCTTGCGATCGATCGCGTCCTTGGTCGCGGCGGCGGTCGCCACGGCGGCTTCGATGGCCGCGCGCTCCGGCAGCGCGCCGCTGCGCGCCACCTGCGCGGCGAGTGCCGCCAGGGCCTGCGGCGCGCCGTCGAGGGCGCCGATGACGACGCGCGCCAGCTTGCGATCCGGGTCGAATACCGCGGCGCAGCCGGCCTCGGCGAACTCGCCGGTCTTGCGACAGAACTTGTGATAGCCCCAGCGGGCGACTTCGCCGAGCGCGGGCACCCGCACGGCAACGATGACTTCGTCCTCCGCCAGGTCGGTGGTGTAGGCGCCGTGCATGAAGCGGTCCATCGGCACGCGGCGCGTGCCTGCGGCCGACGAGATCTCGATCTGAGCGCCCAGCGCCGACATCGCCAGCACCCAGTCGGCCGCGGGATCGGCGTGCGCCAGGCTGCCACCCACGGTGCCGCGGTTGCGGATGGCCCGGTAGGCGATGCCCCCTGCCACGGACTGCAGCAGGCCTGCGCGCAGCGGGGCATGCACGCCGTCCTCGATCTCGGCATGCGTCACGGCGGCGCCGATGCGAATGGCGTCGCCATCCCTGGCCACCTGGCGCAGTTCGGGCAAGGCGGACAGGTCGATCACCTGTCTGGGGCGCGTCAGCCGTAGGTTGAGCATGGGGCCCATGGACTGGCCGCCGCCCATCACCTTCGCGGTGCCGGCGGCGCCCGCCAGCATGCGCAGCGCGTCGGCCAGCGAGGCAGGCCGCTGGTAGTCGAAAGAGGCAGCTTTCATCGTCGGGTCCTCATGCGGCCTTGAGGGTGCCGACCACCTGCGCGTCGGCGATCGCCTGCAGAAGCCGGCGCGGCGACAGCGGCGTCTGCGACACCTCAGCGCCCAGCGGGCGCAGGGCGTCGTTGACGGCATTCAGGATGGCCGCCGGCGGCGCGATCGCGCCACCTTCACCCATGCCCTTGGCGCCGAACTCGGTGTGCGGCGAAGGCGTCTCGAAATGATGGATGCGCATGTGCGGCACTTCGGTGGCACCGGGCAGCATGTAGTCCGCCAGGGTGGAGGCCAACGGCTGGCCGTTGCGGTCGTACGGCGTCTCCTCGTAGAGCGCTGTGCCGATGCCCTGCGCGACGCCGCCAAAGGTCTGCCCCTCGACCACCATCGGGTTGATCATGGTCCCGCAGTCCTCGACGATCACGTAGTCCAGGATCTCCACGTGGCCGGTCTGCGGGTCCACCGCGACCGTCACGGCGTGGCTGGCATAGGTGAAGGCGCCGGTATCGACCTTGGGCTTGTAGCCGATGGTGATCTCGAGCCCGGTCGGGTCCACGTCGGGCGGCAGGCGGCTCGGGTCGATGAACCAGGCGCGCGCGACGTCGGCGACCGACACGCGCCCGCTCGCGCCGACCACGTGTCCGCGTTCGAAGCGAACCGCCTCGTCGGCCTGGCCCAGCAGGTGCGCGCCGATGTGCAGCAGGCGCGGCACCAGGGCCTTGCAGGCGCGTGACACCGCGCCGCCCGACATGACGAGCGAGCGCGAGGCATACGTGCCGGTCGAGAACGGCGTCTGCCCGGTGTCGCCGTGCAGCATCTTGATGCTGGCGATGTCCACGCCCAGGATCTCATGCGCGATCTGGGCAAAGGTGGTTTCCATGCCCTGGCCGTGCGAATGGACCCCCACGCGGATCTCCAGCCCACCATCGGGCGTGACGCGCACGGTCGCCTGGTCGAAGCCGGGAATGACCGGGGTGCCCCAGGTCGCGAAGACCGAGGTGCCGTGCGCGGACTGCTCGGTGTAGGTCGCAAAGCCGATGCCGATCAGCCTGCCGTCGTCGCGGGTCTCGCGCTGGCGCTGGCGCACCGACGCGAAGTCGATCATGTCGCGCGCCTTGAGCAGGCTGGCCGGATAGTCGCCACCGTCGAAGTGCTTGTTCGCCACGTTGACGTACGGCATGGCGCTGGCCGGCACGAGGTTGTCCTGCCGCACCTCCCAGGGCTCGCGGCCCACCGCGCGGGCAATGGCATCGATGGTCAGCTCCATGGCCAGGCACACGCCGGTGCGCGCGACGCCGCGGTAGGGCACGAAGCCGGGCTTGTTGGTGGCCACGCACTCAGTGACGCAGCGGTAGCCGCGGAACGCGTAGGGGCCCGGCAGGTTGCCCACCGCCTGGCCCGGTTCCAGGCCGATGGTGAAGGGCCACACCGAATATGCGCCGCCATCGATGGTGATGCGCGCGTCCAGCGCCAGCAGGCGGCCCCGCTCGTCGGCGTAGGCGGTCATTTCGTACTTGTGCTCGCGCGTGTTCGCGCCGGCAATCAGGTGCTCGCGCCGGTCCTCGATGTAGCGGAAGGGCTTGCGATGCGTCTTGGCCAGCCAGGCCACGCAAAGCTCTTCCTGCTGCAGCACGCACTTGTAGCCGAAGGCGCCACCGACGTCCGGTGAGATGACGCGCACCCGCGCCTGGTCCAGGTCGAGGCATTCGGCCAGCACGGTGCGGATCATGTGCGGCACCTGCGTGGCGCTGACCACCACCAGCTGGTCCGCCTGGTGGTCCCAGTAGGCCAGGACAGCCTTGCCTTCCATCGGCACCATGCACTGGCGAGCCAGCGAGATCTCGCGCTTGACGACCAGGGCCGCGCCCTTGGCGTGGGCCTCGAAGTCCTTGTCGGCGTGCAGCGTGACGAACGTGTTGTCGCCCCACCCCGCGTGCATCAGCTCATCCGTGGCAGCGCGCGACGTGTCGGCGTCGGCGTACACGGGCAGCTCCTCGTACTCGACCTCCACCAGCTCGGCCAGGTCCTCGGCTTCCGCGCGCGTCGGCGCATACACCATGGCCACCGGCTCGCCGACGAAGCGCACCTTGCCGGCAGCCAGCGGCGGCTGCGCCGAGCGCTGATAGGTCGGCAGCGTCGAGTCGGCGACGATGTCCCTGGCGTCGGCCATTCCTTCGCGCAGGGTGACGCGCTCGGCGCCCTCGGGCGGCAGGCGCGCCGCGACGACCTTCGCGTGCGCAAGCGGGCTGCGCAGGAAGGCCACCTCGGCAAGGCCGGGCATGCTCATGTCGGCGACGAAGTTGCCCTTGCCGTGCAGGTGGCGCGCGTCCTCCTTGCGAAGGACGCGGGCGCCCACGCCCTGGCCTGGGGGCGCCGCGTGGTGCGGGTTGGATTCGGTGGTCATGGCTTGACTTGCTCGAACGGCGACGGCGGCTCGAAGGTGCCACCGCCACTGCTGCCCGGGTAGGCGGCTGGGTCGGCCCCGCTCGCGTGGGGAACTTCGATTCTGATCGTGTCCAGGTCGAACTTCTTCGCCTTGTGCAGATTGCCAGTCACCATGCCCGGGAAGGCGATGACCAGGCCGACCATGACGAGCTGGAGCATCACGAAGGGAATGGCGCCGCGGTAGATGTCGCCGGTGGCGATTTCCTTGCCGGCCACCGAGCGCAGGTAGAACAGCGCGAAACCGAACGGCGGGTGCATGAACGAGGTCTGCATGTTGACGGCCAGCAGCACGCCCAGCCAGATCAGGTCGATGCCCAGCTTGTCCGCCACCGGCGCGATCAGCGGCACGATGATGAAGGCCAGCTCGAAGAAGTCCAGGAAGAAGGCCAGCAGGAACACCAGCAGGTTGACCGCGATCAGGAAGCCCAGCTGGCCGCCGGGCAGGCTGGTCAGCAGGTGCTCGACCCAGATGTCGCCGTCGACGCCGCGGAAGACCAGGCCAAACACCGTGGCGCCGACCAGGATGAAGATGGCGAAGCAGGTCAGCTTGGCCGTCTTGTCCATTGCCTGGCGCAGCAGCGGCATCGACAGCTTGCGCCGGACCAGGGCCAGCGCCAGGGCGCCGACCGCGCCCATCGCACCGCCCTCGGTCGGCGTCGCGATGCCCATGAAGATGGTGCCGAGCACCAGGAAAATGAGCACCAGCGGCGGCACGAGCGAGGTCAGCACGCGCAGGCCGAGCGCGGCGCCGCGCAGGGTGCGCGCCTGTGGTGGCAGCGCCGGTGCCGAGCCCGGCTTGAGCATCGAGTAGACGAACACGTAGAGCGCGTACAGCCCGGTCAGCGCCAGGCCGGGCACCAGCGCGCCGGCGTACATGTCGCCGACCGACTTGCCGAGCTGGTCGGCCAGCACGATCAGCACCAGCGAAGGCGGAATGATCTGCGCCAGGGTTCCCGAGGCAGCGATGACGCCGGTGGCCAGCCGCTTGTCGTAGCCGTAGCGCATCATGATGGGCAGTGATATCAAGCCCATGGAAATGACCGAGGCCGCGACCACGCCGGTGGTGGCCGCCAGCAGCGCGCCCACCAGGATCACCGCGTAGGCCAGCCCGCCGCGCACCGGGCCGAACAGCTGGCCGATGGTGTCGAGCAGTTCCTCCGCCATGCCGCTGCGCTCGAGGATCAGCCCCATGAAGGTGAAGAACGGGATCGCCAGCAGCGTCTCGTTGAACATGATGCCGAACACGCGCTCGGGCAACGCCTGGAACAGCGACAGGTCGATCAGGCCCAGCGCGACGCCCACCGCGCCGAACAGCAGCCCGTTCGCGCCCACGGCGAACGCGACGGGGTAGCCGACCAGGAGCAGCAGCACCAGGCAGGCGAACATGATGGGGGCCAGGTAGGCCGTGAGAAATTGGATCATCGTGGGTCCCGGTCGTGGCTGCGGGGCCTTCAGCGGGGCGTGTCTTGCGTGCGGCGCAGGGCGCGCAGCTCGGCGGCGTCCTTGATGATCTCGGAGACTCCCTGCAGCAGGAGCAGCCCGAATCCGATCGGAATCAGCAGCTTGACGGGCCAGCGGATCAGGCCGCCGGCGTTGGGAGAGACCTCACCGCTGGTAAATGCGTCCACGAAGGGAGCCCAGGAGAGCACCAGGATCAGCGTGGTGACCGGCAGCATGAACACCAGCGTGCCGAAGATCTCGACCATGAGCTGGTGGCGCCGCGACAGGCGCGCATGGATCAGGTCGACCCGTACGTGGTCCTTGCTCAGCAGGGTGTAACCGGCGCATAGCATGAAGACCGCCGCGAAGAGATACCACTGGATCTCGAGCATGGCGTTCGAGCTCATGCTCAGCGTCTTGCGTGCGACCGCGTTGCCGCTGCTGATCAGCACGGCGGCGAGGACGAGCCAGTAGGTGGCCCGGCCCACGCCCCGGTTCAGGGCATCGATGGCGCGCGAGACGCCCAGCAGTTTCTCCATGGCGGCCAGTCCCGCTCAGGTCTTGAGCTTGGCCACTTCGGCAAAGGTGAAGTTGTCCAGCGGGCTCTCGGCCACGCGGAACCAACTCGCCTCGTTCTGGCGGAACTGGTTCCACTTCGGATAGATCGCCTTGAACGCCGGATTCTTTCCCGACAGCTCGACCCACAGTTCTTCGGACGCCTTGAAGGCGGCCAGCATCACGTCCTTGGGGAAATAGGCCAGCTTGGCGCCTTCGCCGATGAGCTTCTTGAGTGCATCGGGGTTGCGCGCGTCGTAGTCGGCCAGCATCGCCATCGTCTGCTCGGCGGCCGCACACTCGAACGCCGCCTTGTACGGGGCCGGCAGTGCCGCCCACGCCTTGTCGTTGACCATCGAGGTGATCGAGGCGCTGCCCTCCCACCAGCCGGGCGAGTAGTAGTGCTGGGCGACGCGGTGCAGCCCGAGCTTCTGGTCGTCGTACGGGCCGATCCATTCGGCCGCGTCGATCGTGCCTTTTTCCAGCGCCGAGTAGATGTCCGACGCCGGGATCTGCTGGGGCACCGCGCCGAGTTTCGACAGCACCATGCCGCCGATGCCGCCGATGCGCATCTTCAGGCCGTTGAGGTCGGCGACCGACTTGATCTCGCTGCGGTAGAAGCCACCCATCTGCACGCCGACATTGCCGGCAACGAAGTTGACGACGTTGTGCTTCTTGTACATCTCGCGCACCAGCGGCATCCCGCCGCCGAAGTGCATCCAGGCGTTGTGCTGGCGGGCGTTCAGTCCGAAGGCTAGGCCGGTGTCGAAGGCGATCGCCGTGTCCTTGCCGATGAAGGCGGAGGCCAGCACGTGGTTGCACTCGATCGTGCCATTGCTCACCGCTTCCATGTTCTGCGCGGGCGGGACGATCTCGCCGCCGGCGAAGGGACGGATCTCGAACTTGCCATCCGTCAGCTCGGCCACGCGCTTGCACATGCGGTCCGCCGAACCATAGATCGTGTCCAGGCTCTTGGGCCAGCTCGTGGACATGCGCCATTTCACGGCAGGCGCCGATTGCGCCAATGCCGGGATGGCGAGCGTGGCAAGGCCGGCGGCGGCCCCAGTCTTCTGGAAAAAGCGGCGTCGTTGCATGGGTTCGATCCTGTGAGGTGAGGGCCAATCAGTGGGGTCATGAGCCACCCGACCCGGGGTCTCGCGTCGGCTCATGATTTGTCAGTATGCTGAGCTTATTTGTGAGTGTCAACGACATTTTTTCAAATGCAAAGAAATGCACCGCCTTCGCAATGCATGCCTCAAATGGGTGTGCGACGGCCGCACTAATGCACGAAGACTGTGCACCATTCCCATTGGCAATTTCCCTAGGTTTCGACGGTTTGCGGCAGTCCGGACCGAGCGGTGCTTCTGAATTTGGCGGCTGTTGGAGACGCCTCAAAAAATCAGTCGCCAACTCAAAATATCCTCAGTATACTGATGATATCGAATCAGTACACGCCCCAAAGGAGCCGGCCCCATGCCCTGGATCAAGATCGCCGCCACCACGCAGCTTCAAGAAGACGAAGCGATGCCGATCAACGTCGGCGACGCTCAGCTCGCACTCTTTCGCAGCGGCGGCGCGTTCCACGTGACGGATAACGTCTGCACCCACCAGTACGCCCTGTTGACCGACGGCTACGTGGAGGACGGGTGCGTCGAATGCCCCCTGCACCAGGCGCGGTTCGACCTGCGCACCGGAGAGGCGCGGGGCGCACCCGCCACGCAGCCGATCCGCGTCTACCCAGTGCGGATCGAAGGCACGGACGTCTTCGTCGACGCCTGAGGCGCGCATGGCCCGTTCCCTTCCCATCCTCATCGTCGGCGCGGGGCAGGCTGGCGCCACCGCGGCCGCCAGCCTGCGCGCCCTGGGCCACGATGGGCCGATCGTGATGGTCGGCAGCGAATCCGGCGCGCCCTACGAGCGCCCGCCGCTTTCCAAGGCCGTGCTGCTCGACGCCGCCACGGAGCAGCGGCTGGCCATCCATCCGGCCGGCTTTCACGAAGCCCAGGGCATCGAGCTGCGCACCGGCATCACGGTCAGCTCACTCGACACTGCCAACGCCATCGCGCACTGCAACGACGGGCAATCCATTGCCTACGGCCAGGCGCTGATCGCCACCGGCGGCAGCGCGCGCGTGCTGCCCGGCGCGGCGCCCGGCACGCCGCGGGTTCACTACATCCGCACGCTGGCCGACGCGCAGGGCCTGCGCGCGGCGCTGCAGGGTGCCACCGCGCTCACGGTGCTGGGCGCCGGCTTCCTTGGTTTGGAAGTGTCGTCCACCGCGCGTGCCATGGGCCTGGACGTGATGGTCGTCGAGCCGGCGCCTCGGGTGCTCGCGCGTGCGGTGCCGGACCTGTTCTCGCGCTGGCTGCAGGAGCGGGCGGTGCGCGCAGGCGTTGCACTGCGCCTGGGCACGCCGTGCAGCGACGTCAGGGCGCACGCTGACCATGTCGCATTGAGCCTTGGCGACGGCAGCGAACACCGTGCGCCGTTGCTGCTGGTCGCCATCGGCCAAGCCCCAGAGGTCGCACTGGCCGCCGCCAGCGGCATCGCGTTGCACCCGGTCAACGGCGGCATCCGTGTCGATGCGCAATGCCGCACCAGCGCGCCGGGCGTGTTCGCCGCCGGCGACTGCACCAGCATGCACCAGAGCCTGCTCGGCGACGAACTGCGGTTCGAGTCGTGGCAGAACGCGAACGAACAGGGCCGCATCGCCGCCGCCGCCATGCTCGGCGTGCCGGCCGAGCCTGCGGCCACGCCCTGGTTCTGGACCGACCAGTTCGGCTGCAACATCCAGATGGTCGGGCTGCCTGCCACCGGACTTCGCTACGACTGCCGCGGCGACATGAGCGCCGGCGCCGGCACGCCCAGGTTCATCCTGATCGGCAGCAACGCGCAGGCGCGCGTGCGCCACGTCATTGCCGTCAACGCCGCCGCGGACCTGCGGCTTCTGCGCAGCCTGGTCGAGCGGGGCACGCCCTGCGATGCGTCGCGCCTCGTCGATCCGTCCGTTTCCCTGCGGCAAGCCGTGCGCGACGCGCTCCCAGCAGCCACCCCCGCCCTTCATTGACCGGAGCCCCTATGTACAACACCCACGCGATCATCGACCGGACACCGCGCGCCAAGGACGCCGAGCTGGCCGCCTGCCGCTGGCCCGAAGACGCCCTGCACACGATCCCCGACTGGGTCTACACCAGCGAAGCGGTGTACGACCAGGAGATGGAGAAGATCTTCCGCGGACGTTCATGGAGCTACGTTGCGCTCGAAGCCGAGATTCCCGAGGTCGGCGATTTCAAGCGCTCGTACGTCGGGGCGACCCCGGTCGTCGTCGTGCGCGCGCAGGACGGCACCATCAGCGTCTTCGAGAACCGCTGCGCCCACCGCGGCGCGGAGTTCTGCCGCCATGGCAAGGGCAACGCCACCGAGTTCGTCTGCCCCTATCACCAGTGGTCCTACGATCTGAAGGGCAACCTGCAGGGCGTGCCCTTCAAGCGCGGCGTCAATCGCCTGGGCGGCATGCCCAAGGACTTTCGCAACGAGGACCACGGGCTGCGCAAGCTCCACGTGGCCACACGCCACGGCGTGGTGTTCGCGTCGTACTGCGCGGACATGGAGTCGCTCGAGGACTACATGACGCCGGAGATCCTCAAGGACTTCGACGTCGTCTTCCCGGGCAAGCGCCTCCAGGTGCTGGGCTACTACAAGAACGAACTGCCCTGCAATTGGAAGATGTACCACGAGAACCTCAAGGACCCGTACCACGCGACGCTGCTGCACTCCTTCCTGGTTGTGTTCGGCCTGCTGGTCGCGGGCAATGACGCCGCCATGATCGCCGACCCGGTGCACGGCCGCCACGGGACCATGGCCTCGGCCAAGAAGGAAGACAAGTACGCCGCGGTGAGCGAGGAGAACCGGAAGGAGATGCGCTCCTATCACGACGGCATGCGCCTGCGCGACGACCGCTTCCTGGAGTTCGTCAAGGAATTCGACTCGCCGTGGTCGGTGACCATGCAGACCATCTGGCCCAACCTGGTCGTGCAGCGCGAGATGAACACGCTGGGCGTGCGGCAGATCGTTCCCAATGGCCCGAACAGCATGCTCATGCTATGGACCATGTTCGGCTACGAGGACGACAGCGAGGAGATGACGCAGCACCGGCTGCGCCAGGGCAACCTGATGGGGCCCTCGGGCTTCCTCGGGCTGGAGGACAACGAGGCGATGAAGTTCGTCCAGGAGGGCGTGCGCCGCTCCAGCACCGACACCAACATCATCAAGCTCGACGCCGGCAACGTCGGCACGTCCAGTTCGCTGATCTCGGAAAGCGCCATCCGGGCGATGTACAGCTACTACCGCGAAGTGATGGGGTTCCAAGCAGCATGAAAGCCAACACCCTGTCGCTGTACCGCGGTCGCCGAATCGATGCCGCCCGAGCGCGCGAACTGCGCGCCGACATCGAGGAGTTCAACGCCGACTACTGCGCCGTGCTCGACAGCGGCGACATCGAGGCCTGGCCGGAGTTCTTCACCGAGGACGGCATCTACCGCGTCACCGCGCGCGAGAACGCCGAACTCGGCATGCCGGTCGGCCTGGTCTATGCCGAGGGGCGCGACATGATGCACGACCGCGCTGTGGCGATTGCCCGCACGCAGATGTTCGCACCGCGCTACATGCTGCATCTGGTGACGAACACCCGCGTCACCGCCGAGTCCGACTCGGGCGAGCTCGAGGCGCAGGCCAACTTCGTGCTGCTGCAGACGCTGGTCGAAGGGCCCTGCACGATCCACATGGCCGGGACTTTCTACGACAGGTTCGTGCGGGTGGACGCTCGCCTGCTGCTCAAGGAACGGCAGGCCATCTACGACTCCACCATGATCGCCAACGACCTGGTCTACCCCCTGTGAGGCAAGGCGCCTCAGATCGCGCGCATGACGGTCCGGCTGTACTGGTTGTTGGCTTCCACGAGGATGCGCATCAGGTCCATCAGCATGGTCCGCTCGGCTGGCCGCAGGGGCGCGAGCAAGCGCTCCTGCGCGCGCGCCATGTCGCCGCGCAACGATGCGACCACCGTCTCGCCCTGCGCGGTAAGGCGCACGTGGCGCAGCCGCTTGTCGCTCGGATTGGGCCGGCGCACCACCAGGCCACGCTCCTCCAGCCGCTTGACGACGTCCGCCGTCGTGGTGCGGTCGAGCCCCACTTCCTGCGCCAGCGAGGTCTGGTCCAGGTCGGGAATGACGGACAGGGCCGTGAGGATGGCGTACTGCACCGGCGTCACGTTCTGCGACTGGCATTCCTCGAAGAACATGGCCACGTGGATCTGGTGCAGCCGCCGCACCAGGAACCCCGGCCGCGCGAACAGCAGGTCCTTGGCGGGATCCACGGTCGTCATGCCGATCTCCGGCGCCGGCACGTCGGCCTGCGGCGCCGATTCACGCTTCTTGGTTGCCACAGCGGATTCCGTTTGTTAGCACACTGACGATTGTATCGACGCCATGTCCAAGCAAGCCTCCACGCCCCGCATCATCAGCGAGCAGAACGCACGTCGCGCGCACCAGCGCGGCGCGATGGAGAACGACTGGCTTCAGGCGCGCCTGAGCTTCTCCTTCGGCGACTACCAGGACCCGAACCATACGCACTGGGGCTCGCTGCGCGCGCTCAACGAGGACCGCGTGGCCGCCGGGGCCGGCTTCGCGCGCCATGAGCACCGCGACATCGAGTCGTTGACCTATCCGATCCAGGGCCGCATCCACCATACCGACAGCCTTGGCAACGACTTCGTGTTCGGCCCGGGCCAACTGCTGCGCATAAGCGCCGGCACCGGCATCGAGCACAGCGAGATGAACGCCTCGGCCACCGAGCCGGAGCGCCACCTGCAGATCTGGCTCTACCCACGTTCGCGCCGGACCGAACCCAGCTGCTCGCTGACCCGACTGCCGGCAGTCGGGCAGGTCGGCTGGCGGCCGATCGCGTCGCCCGACGGCCGGGATGGTTCGGCAACAGTCCAGCAGAGCGCCGTGATCTTCCTCGGCCGCCCCGACGCCGGCGACACCCTGGCCTGTGCGCTGCCCGAGCACCGGCTGGGCTACCTGCATGTTGTCTCCGGCATGGTGCGCGTCGGGCCCGCCCTGCATCTGCGCCCAGGCGACGGTCTGCGCTTCACGCACCGGGAGGCCTTCGAGCTGCTGGCCACCACACCCGACGCCGAGGTGCTCCTGTTCGACTTGTAGGCCCTCCCACTCTCACACCACACGTAGAAATTCCAATGACACGAATTCGCAAGATCGCCCTGGAAGAACATTTCATGGCGCCGGGCTTCGAACGCTACTCGAAGACCTTTCTGCAACACATCGACAAGGCCACCTACGCGGAACTCGCCAGGCGCCTCGCGGACTTCGACGAACTGCGCCTGGCGCAGATGGATCGCGCCGGCATCGACGTGACAGTGCTGTCGCAGACCGGGCCCGGCGTGCAGGGCGAGCGGGACACGCCCAAGGCGATCGCCAGCGCCCGCGAGAACAACGACTTCCTGGCCGGCCAGGTGGCGCGCCAACCCACGCGCTATGCCGGCTTTGCCGCGCTGCCCATGCAGAGCCCGGCGGACGCCGCGGCGGAACTGAGCCGCGCGGTGGAGCAACTCGGCTTCAAGGGCGCGCTGGTCAATGGGCACACGCTCGGCCGCTATTACGACGACCCGGTCTTCGATGTCGTGTGGGAGCGCTTCCAGGCGCTGGACGTGCCGATGTACCTGCATCCGACCGATTTCCCGGTGGTTCCGGTTTCCCTTGCGGGCCACGCCGAACTCAACGGCGCGACCTGGGGCTGGGGCGTGGAGACCGCAACGCACGCGCTGCGCCTGCTGTTCGGCGGCGTGTTCGACCGGTTTCCCGGGCTGAAGCTGATCCTGGGCCACATGGGCGAGGGCCTGCCGTTCCAGCGCTGGCGCTTCGACAGCCGCTTTGCTGCCTATCCGCACGGCATCCGGTTGCAGCGGGCGCCGTCCGAATACATCGGCAGCAACATCGTCATCACCACCTCGGGCGTTTGCTCGCCCGCCGCCCTGGCCGGAGCCATCGCCGAGATGGGCGAGGAGGCGGTGATGTTCTCGGTCGACTACCCGTACGAGTCCACCGCGGTCGCCGCCGACTTCATCGAGGCGGCGCCCATGAGCGAGCGCACCCGCGCGCTCGTGTGCCACGGCAACGCCGAACGCATCTTGCGGCTCGGCGCGGCCTGAGCCTTCAAGTCCATTCCCTCACGACAAGGAGATCCCATGTCCAAGACCTACCGCATCGGCCAGATCGTGCCGAGTTCCAACACGACGATGGAGACGGAGATCCCGGCCATGCTTCGCATGCGCGAGCAGATCCGCCCCGAGCGCTTCACCTTCCACTCCAGCCGAATGCGCATGAAGACGGTGAAGAAGGAGGAGCTGGCCGCCATGGACGCCGAGTCCGACCGCTGTGCGGTGGAGTTGAGCGACGCCCGCGTCGACGTGCTGGGCTACGCCTGCCTGGTGGCCATCATGTCCATGGGCCGCGGCTACCACCGGGTTTCCGAGAGGCGCCTGCGCGAGCACACCGAGGCCAACGACGGCAACGCGCCGGTGGTGACCAGCGCCGGCGCGCTGGTCGATGCGCTCAAGGTTATCGGCGCCAGGCGCATCGCCCTGGTCGCGCCCTACATGAAACCCCTGACCGAACTGGTTGTGGACTACATCCGCAACGAGGGCTACGAGGTGGTGGACTGGCACGCGCTGGAGATCCCGGACAACCTGGCCGTCGGCCGCCACGACCCGGCCCTCCTGCCCGGGATCGTCGCCGCCATGAACACGCGTGACGTGGACGCCATCGTGCTGTCGGCCTGCGTGCAGATGCCCTCGCTGCCCTCCGTGGCCAAGGTGGAGGCGCTGACCGGCAAGCCCGTGATTACCGCCGCCATCGCGACTACCTACGCCATGCTCAAGGCGCTTGATCTCGAGCCGGTGGTGCCGGGCGCGGGCGTGCTGCTGTCGGGCGCGTACTGAGAACGCGGGCGCATCCATGACCGGCAGCACCTTCCTCTACGGCGCCAACGCACGGGCCAACGGCATCCGCCAGCACTACCTGCGCTACGGCGGCAAGGGCCGCCCGGTGATCCTGGTGCCGGGCATCACCAGCCCCGCCGTCACCTGGGGGTTCGTGGCCGAGCGCTTCGGCCGGCACTTCGACACCTACGTGCTCGACGTGCGCGGCCGCGGCCTGTCGGAAGCCTCGGACACGCTCGACTACGGGCTCGATGCCTGTGCCGACGACGTCGGGGCCCTCTCGGCCGCGCTGGGCC
Organism: Variovorax sp. PBS-H4; assembly: GCF_901827205.1. Lineage (NCBI taxonomy): Bacteria > Pseudomonadati > Pseudomonadota > Betaproteobacteria > Burkholderiales > Comamonadaceae > Variovorax > Variovorax sp. PBS-H4. The sequence continues at coordinate 5,414,552 of NZ_LR594675.1, forward strand.
TGCAAGGCTACGCGCTGGTCGGCCACTCGATGGGCGGGCGCATCGGCGTGCGCACAGCGCGGCGGCACCCGGCCGGGTTGGAACGCCTGGTACTGGTCGACCCGCCCGTCTCGGGACCAGGCCGGCGCGCCTACCCGGCGAAACTCGACTGGTACATCGACTCGATCCGCCTGATGCGCCAGGGCGCCGGCGTCGAGGCGCTGCGTCCTTTCTCGCCGACCTGGACGGACGCGCAGTTGCAACTGCGATCCGAATGGCTTCACACCTGCGACGAGCGCGCCATCGTTGCCTCGTACGACGGCTTCCACCAGGATGACATCCACGCCGACCTGCCCGCCGTCAAGGTGCCCACGCTGCTGATGGTGGCCGGCCGAGGCGACGTCATCCGGCCCGAAGACATCGACGAACTGCAGCGCCTCGTGCCGCAACTGCAGACCGTGCACGTGCCCACGGCGGGGCACATGATTCCCTGGGACGACGAGGCGGCCTTCCATGCCGCGTTCGGCGACTTCCTGGGCGAGCCCCTTTCGGCACATCGAGCACAAGGAGACTGCCATGCCCGTTAGCGACCATCAATTGATCGACGCCTGGAAGCAGGTGCTGACGCTCTCGAAGCTCGAGCCCGGCCAGACCGTCACCGTGCTGACCAGCGCGGCCACGCATCCGCAGACGCTGTCGTGCGCCCTCCTCGCGTGCCAGCAGATGGGTGCCATCGCCAACCGGCTCGATCTTCCGCCGGTGAATGCCGAGAAAGCCTTGAGCCGCGACAGCCTGGCCTACCTCGGCACGACGCCGCTGACCGGCAACCGGGCCGCCATCGCGGCCCTCAAGGCCAGCGACCTGGTGCTGGACCTGATGACGCTGCTGTTCTCGCCGGAGCAGCACGAGATCCTTGCCGGCGGCACCAGGATCCTGCTGGCCGTCGAACCCCCGGAAGTGCTGGTGCGCATGGTGCCGACGGCAGCCGACCGCAAGCGGGTCAAGGCGGCTGCGGCTCGCCTGGGCGCGGCGCGCGAGATGCACGTGACCTCGGCGGCCGGCACCGACCTGCGCTGTCGGATAGGCGAGTTCCCGGCCATCAGCGAATACGGCTTTGTCGACGAGCCCGGCCGCTGGGACCACTGGCCCAGCGGCTTCGCGCTGACCTGGCCCGACGAGGGCGGCGCGAGCGGGCGCATCGTCATCGACCGCGGCGACATCCTGCTGCCGCAGAAGTCCTACGTGTCCGAGGCGATCGTGCTCACGGTGGAGAACGGCTACGCGACCCACATCGAGGGCGGGCTCGACGCCGAACTGCTCAGCGACTACATGGCCTCGTTCGGCGACCCCGAGGCCTACGCGATCTCGCACATCGGCTGGGGACTGCAGCCGCGGGCGCACTGGTCGACACTGGGCCTGTACGACCGCGAGGCAACCATCGGCATGGACGCACGCGCCTACGAGGGCAATTTCCTGTTCTCGCTGGGCCCGAACAACGAGGCGGGCGGCCAGCGCACCACCGCCTGCCACATCGACATTCCGCTGCGCAAGTGCACCGTCAGGCTGGACGGCGATGAAAAGGTGAAGGACGGCAAGGTTCTGGACAACGAGGAGCACGCCGATGCACGCTGAGATCGAGACCTATCAACGACAAGGATTCGGGACCGCCCTCGAACTGCGTGCCCCCGTGGGCCTGCTGATCGTCGATTTCGTCAACGGCTTCGCGGACCCAGCCGTGTTCGGGGGCGGCAACATCCCCCAGGCGATCGACGAGACCGTTGCGCTGCTGGCCGCAGCCCGCGAGCGCCAATGGCCTGTCGCGCACAGCCGGATTGTCTATGCCGACGACGGCGCCGACCACAACATCTTCTCGCTCAAGGTCCCGGGCATGCTCACGCTCAAGGAGGACGACCCGCGCAGCGCGATCGTTCCCCGGCTGGCGCCGCGGCCCGGCGAGCTTGTCGTTCGCAAGACGGTGCCCTCGGCATTCTTCGGCACATCGCTGGCGGCATGGCTGAGCCAGCGCGGCGTGCAGACCCTGGTGGTGGCCGGTGCAGTCACAAGCGGCTGCGTGCGCGCCAGTGTGGTGGATGCGATGTCCCACGGGCTCCGGCCGCTCGTCGTGTCGGACTGCGTCGGCGATCGTGCCCCCGACCCGCACGACGCCAACCTTTTCGACATGGCGCAGAAATACGCCGCGGTCATGAAGCGCGATGACGCACTGGCCGCACTGGACCTGGCTTGCGGGGCCGGCGCCTGACCTGGGCGCGATGGCGTCTGCCAACTCGCCAGCGAGATCCAGGAACGCTCGCCCGCCTGTGGTCGTCGTCGAGCACCGAGCCTGCCCTGGCAGGCGCCGACCTCGCGTACCTGCCGAGCCCGATCAGACCCGCTCGAGGATGAGCGCGATCCCCTGCCCCACCCCGATGCACATCGTGCACAGCGCATAGCGGCCGCCACCCTTGTGCAGCTGGTTGACCGCGGTGGTGGCCAGCCGCGCGCCGCTGGCGCCCAGCGGGTGGCCCAGCGCGATCGCGCCGCCGTTGATGTTCACGCGCGCGTCGTCGTCCTTCAGCCCGAGCAGGCGCAGCACCGCCAGGCCCTGCGCGGCGAAGGCCTCGTTGAGTTCGATGACGTCGATCTGGTCGAGTTTCAGGCCGGTGAGCTTCAGCACCTTCTCGGTGGCCGGCGCCGGGCCGATGCCCATCACGCGCGGCGGCACGCCGGCCGTGGCCATGCCCACCACGCGGGCGCGCGGCGTCAGGCCGTTCTTCGCCGCGCTCGCCTCGTCGGCCAGCAGCAGCGCGCAGGCGCCATCGTTCACGCCGCTGGCATTGCCGGCCGTCACCGTGCCGTCGGGGCGCACCACGCCCTTGAGCTTGGCGAGGGCTTCCAGGCTGGTGTCGCGCGGATGCTCGTCCTTGTTCACGACGACGGGGTCGCCCTTCTTCTGCGGCACCATCACCGGCACGATCTCGGCATCGAAGAAGCCGGACTTCTGCGCCGCGACAGCGCGCTGCTGCGAGGCCAGTGCCATGCGGTCCTGGGCCTCGCGCTCGATCTTGTAGTCGGTCGCCACGTTCTCTGCCGTTTCCGGCATGGAATCGACGCCGTACTGGGCCTTCATGAGCTTGTTCACGAAGCGCCAGCCGATCGTGGTGTCGTACACCGCGTTGCTCCGGCTGAAGGCGCTCTCGGCCTTCGGCATGACGAAGGGCGCGCGGCTCATGCTCTCGACGCCGCCCGCGATCATCAGACCGGCCTCGCCGGCCTTGATGGCGCGCGCCGCGCTGCCCACCGCGTCCAGACCCGAGCCGCACAGCCGGTTGATGGTGGCGCCGCCGAGTTCCAGCGGCAGCCCCGCCAGCAGCGCCGACATGCGCGCCACGTTGCGGTTGTCTTCGCCGGCCTGGTTGGCGCAGCCATACAGCACGTCGGTCACGGCCTGCCAGTCGACCTCCTTGTTGCGCTCCATCAGCGCCTTGAGGGGGACGGCGCCCAGGTCGTCGGTGCGCACGCTGGAGAGAGAGCCGCCGTAGCGGCCGAAGGGGGTGCGAACGGCGTCGCAGATAAAGGCTTGGTTCGTCATGGTGCGTCGGTGGTTGAAGGTGTTTTCAGGCGGCGATCGGCAGGCCGACCAGTTTTTCCAGCTCGGCGTGTTCGAGGCCATCGACCTTGTCGATGAGCTTGAGCCCCGCAGGCGTGCATTCGAGCGTGGCGAGATCGGAGTACACGCGCTTCACGCAGCCGATGCCGGTCAGCGGATAGGTGCATTTCGAGACAATCTTGCTCTCGCCTTTCTTGGTGAGCAAGTCCATCATCACCCAGGTCTGCTTGGCGCCGATGGCCAGGTCCATGGCCCCGCCGACCGCCGGGATCGCGCCCGCCTCACCGGTGCTCCAGTTGGCCAGGTCGCCGGTGGCCGAGACCTGGAAAGCGCCCAGCACACAGATGTCGAGGTGGCCGCCGCGCATCATCGCGAAGCTGTCGGCATGGTGGAAGTACGCGCCGCCCGGCAGCAGGGTGACGGGCTGCTTGCCGGCGTTGATGAGGTCGTAGTCTTCGTCGCCCGGCAGTGGCGCGGGGCCCATGCCGAGGATGCCGTTCTCGCTGTGGAGGATGACCTCGCGGCCGGCCGGCAGGTGGTTGGCCACCAGCGTAGGCTGGCCGATGCCGAGGTTGACGACGGCGCCGTCGAAGATGTCCTGCGCGACCCGCGCGGCGAGCTGGTCCTTGGTGCGGCGTTGGTAGTTGCTCATGCTCATGCTGCCTTCTTGAAGCCGCCGGCCTGGGTGGCGACGCGGTCGATCCTGACGATGCTGCTGACGAAAATGCCGGGCGTGACGATGGTCTCGGGGTCCATTTCGCCGAGCTCCACGATCTGGTGCACGGTGGCAATGGTGCGCTTCGACGCCATGGCCATCACCGGACCGAAGTTGCGCGCCGCCTTGCGGTAGACCAGGTTGCCCCAGCGGTCCCCTTGCTCGGCCTTGATCAGCGCCACGTCGCCGCGGATCGGGTACTCCAGCACGTACTGCTTGCCGTCGATCATGCGGGTCTCGCGCTCGCCGGCCAGCTCGGTGCCGAAGCCCGTGGGGCAGAAGAAGGCACCAACGCCGGCGCCGGCCGCGCGGATGCGTTCGGCCAGATTGCCCTGCGGCACCAGTTCCAACTCGAGCTTGCCGCTGCGGTAGAGCTCGTCGAACACATAGCTGTCGGCCTGTCGCGGAAAGCTGCAGATGACCTTGCGCACCCGGCCCGTCTTGAGCAGCGCGGCCAGCCCGGTGTCGCCGTTGCCGGCGTTGTTGTTGACGACGGTGAGCTCCTTGGCGCCCTGCTCGATGAGGCCGTCGATGAGCTCGTTCGGAATGCCGGCAGTGCCGAAGCCGCCGATGAGGACCGTGGCGCCGTCGACGATGCCGGTCATGGCATCGGCGATCGAACGGGCGATCTTGTTGATCATTGAATCTGTCTCCGGGATAGGGGAAAGCCGAAGGCCTCGGCTTCAGGCGTGGACGAAATGCGCTGACAATGTTCGAATACGCTTGTTCGTATATCGAACATGTGTTCGTATAATGAATTCTAGAGAAGATCGTCCGCCATGGCAACCCGCACGCCACCCCAGAAGAAGCCCACCGCCCCCACGCCCGGAGACAGCTACGTGCAGTCCTTCGCGCGTGGTCTGCAGGTCATCCGCTCCTTCAGCGAACGTGCGCCGCGCCAGACGCTCAGCGAAGTCGCGGCGGCCACCGGCCTCACCCGCGCCGGCGCACGCCGCATCCTGCTCACGTTGCAGACGCTGGGCTACGTTCAATCCGACGGCAAGCTGTTCGCACTGACGCCCCGCATCCTCGACCTGGGCTTTGCCTACCTGTCGTCCATGCCCATCTGGAACCGCGCCGAGCCGGTGATGGAGACGCTGGTACAGCAGGTTCAGGAGTCGTGCTCGGCGGCAGTGCTCGACGACACCGACATCGTCTATGTGCTGCGCGTGCCCACGCACAAGATCATGCGCATCAGCCTGGGCATCGGCTCGCGCCTGCCGGCGTGGTGCACCTCGATGGGCCGGCTGCTGCTCGCCGACCTCGATGACGAGGCGTTGCGTGCGCGTCTCGGCGCCTCGAGCATTGCCCCGCTCACCCGCCACACCCTGACCGACATCGATGCGCTCGTTGCCAAGGTGCAGCAGGCCCGGCGTCAGCGCTGGTGCCTGGTCAACCAGGAGCTGGAGGAAGGACTGGTGTCGATCGCCGCGCCCATCGTCGACCGGGGCGGGCGCATGGTGGCCGCGCTCAACATCAGCGGGCAGGCCAACCGCACGAGCCCCAAGGCCATGCAGGAAACGATGCTGCCGGCGCTGATGGGCGCGGCTCAGGAGATTTCGCGGCTCCTCTAGAAGCCGTTTGCTTCGTCCAGGAAAAAGCCGCCTCGTGGGCGGCTTCGCTTCGGCATGGCCCGCGCGCAGGCGGCACCGCAGAGGCTTACTTCTTCTTCGCAACTGCCTTCTTCGGCGCAGCCTTCTTCACCGCGGGCTTCGCGGCAGCCTTCTCGGCCTTGCGCTTGGCGGCCTTCGGGTCGATGGCGGCCTTGAAGGCGGCACCGGCCACGAACTTCGGCACCTTGGTCGCCGCGATCTTGATCTTCGTGCCTGCCTGGGGATTGAAGCCGGAGCGCGCGGCGCGTGCAACCTGCTTGAAAGTGCCGAAGCCGACGATCTGGACAGAGTCGTCCTTCTTCACGGCATTGACGATGGAGCTGGTGACTGTTTCGAGCACGCGCGCGGCCTCGGCCTTGCTCAGGTTGTGGCCGGTGGCGATCTTCTCGACCAGTTCGATGCGATTCATTCAGATTCCTTGGATTTAGAGACACGCCGCGTTGCCTGCGGCGACCCCGGCCGATGCCCGGGCGGGCGGAGTTTACCGGTGCCCGTGACCGGCCGGCCGGGCTATCCTCGGCTTCCGACTCACATCCGACGCAGCCATGGCCCGCATTGCCTCGATCGAAAGCGGCTTCTACCGCGTTCCGCAGCCGGTGGTCCTGACAGACTCCACGCACGGAGAAATCCGCGCCTTCGAGCTGAACACCGTGCGCGTGCGCGACGCGGATGGCGCCGAAGGCGTCGGCTACACCTTCACCGTCGGGCGCAATGGCGGCGCAATCGAAGCGATCCTCCGGCACGAGTTCCCCGACATCATGGCCGGCGAGGAAGCCGACCACATCGAGCGGCTCTGGCAGAAGGCCTGGTGGGCGCTGCACTACGGCGGCCGCGGCGGCCCGACCGTGCTGGCGCTCTCGGCGTTCGACATGGCGCTCTGGGACCTGAAGGCCCGGCGGGTCGGCCTGCCGCTCTGGAACCTGCTCGGCGGGCACGATCCGCGCGTGCCCTGCTATGCAGGCGGCATCGACCTGCAACTGTCGCTCGACGACTTGCTGCGCCAGACCGATGCCAATCTGGGCAAAGGATTCCGGGCCATCAAGATGAAGGTCGGCCGTGCGCGCCTGGCCGAGGACATCGAGCGCGTCCGCGCCATGCGCGAACACCTGGGCGAGGGCTTTCCCTTGATGGTGGATGCCAACATGAAGTGGGGCGTCGACGAGGCGATCCGCGCGGCGCGCGCCTTGCAGCCGTTCGATCTCGTCTGGCTCGAGGAGCCGACGATCCCGGACGATCCCGCAGGGCACGTGCGCATCATCCGTGAAGGCGGCCTGCCGGTCGCGGCCGGCGAGAACCTGCGCAGCCTGTGGGAGTTCAAGCAGTACATTGCCGCCGGTGCCGTGACGCACCCGGAGCCCGACGTCACCAACTGCGGCGGCGTCACGCCCTTCATGAAGATCGCGCGGCTGGCAGAAGCCTTCAACATGCCGGTGACCTCGCATGGCGCGCACGACGTCACCGTTCACCTGCTGGCCGCCTGCCCCAACCGCATCTTCCTGGAGGCCCACGGCTTCGGCGTCGACAAGTACGTGGCAGAACCCTTGAAGATCGACGAAGGCATGGCGATCGCGCCGGACCGGCCCGGGCACGGCATCGCCTTCGACTGGCAAGCCCTCGACGCGATCCGCGCCTGAAGAAGGCCATGGCGCTGTCGTCGGTCAGCGTCATCGCCACTGCCTGGTGGCGGCAGGCCCTCGGGATGGCAGGGTCAAGAATCGCCGGAAGGCTATCCCATGCATAAATGCGCCGTTAGAATTTATGTCAATGGTTCGCCTGCGCGCATTCCTGTTGTGGCTCATGATGCTGGCCGTGCCCTTCCAGGGCTATGCGGCGGTGGCAATGGCCTTCTGCTCGCCGGCTACGGCGCAGTCGACAGTGGGCGCGAGCTACGATCACAGCCGACACGACCACGCGTCGCCGGGCGGCGACCATCACCACGCGGTCGATGCGAGCCACGATGGCCCGGACCATCATGCCCAGAGCATGCAGGATGATGAATCCGGTGCGTTTCACAAATGCGGCAACTGCGCCGCATGTCATTCGGTCGGGATGACGCCGACCGTCGCGGTGGTCATCCTCCACGGCCTTCCGCAGGCTCTGCTCGCCGAGCCTTTCCGCGCGATGGCGACAGTTTCGCCTCGCGTCCCTCACAGACCACCTCGCGCGTAGTCGCGTCCGGCATCCGGCATCCGGCATCCCATGCTGCCGGCAAGCGGACGCACATGCATCGCCCGTGCCGTTGCGCCCCTTCCCGGGCGCGCCGACGGCATGCCGTTCATGACATCGCGAGGATTCCATGTCCAATTTTTTGCCCGCTCGGTGGCTGGCCGTCCTGCCCGCCCTGGCAGCGTTTGCCTCGAGCGCCCAGACCGACCCTGCACCGGACAGTGCGGTGGCAACCGAAACCTCGTCCGCTCTGGCCTTCCGCTCGGCCATGGAGGGCTACCAGCCCTTCGGTGAGCGAAAACCCGTTCCCTGGAAGGAGGCCAACGACATCGTCCGCCAGCGCGGCGGTTGGCAGGCCTATGCCAAAGAGGGCACCGCAGCGCCTGACGAGAAGCCATCAGGTGCATCCGACCCGCATGCGGGCCATGCCAAGCCGAGCCCGGCGGCCCCCGCGCCGGAGGAGAAGCCATGACACGGCCGCTGCGAATCCCCCTCGTGGGACTGGTAACGGCATTCCTGGCCGGTTGCGCCTCCGTCGGGATCGACGATGCGCTGAAGGAGACGAATGCCTCGGCCTCGCAGTTCACCGGCGGAAGGCTCGAGCTCAGCCGTACCCGGGAACAGCAGGAGGCCCGCACGGCATTCGCGGATGAACTTCTGACGAAGCCATTGTCCCGGGACGACGCGGTGCGCCTGGCACTTGCGAACAGCCCTGCCTTGCAGGCGCTGATCGCGCAGAGCTGGGCGGACATCGCTTCGGCCAACCAGTGGAGCCGGCCGCCCAACCCTGTCTTCACCTTCGAACGGATGCGCCTGGGCGACGAGCTCGAGATCGGACGTTTGCTGTCCTTCGGATTGATCGACCTGCTGTTGTTGCCGCAGCGCGTGTCGCTCTCCCGCAGTCAGGCGGCCCAGGCGCAGCTTCAGCTCAGCGCCGCGGTCGTGGACCAGGTGACCCAGGTGCGGCAGGCATGGGTGCGGGCCGTCGCGGCGCAGCAGTCGATGCAGTACGCCGAGCAGGTCAAGGAATCGGCCGAGGCGCGTGCCGAGCTCGCGCGCCGCATGCAGGAGATCGGCAACTTCAGCAGGCTGCAGCGAGCGCGGCAGCAGGTGTTCTACGCCGACGCCACCACACAGGTCGCATCGGCGCGCCACGGCGCTACCGCTGCGCGCGAGGACCTCGTGCGCGCACTGGGCCTGGACGACGCACAAGCGGCCCGGCTGAAACTGCCCGAGCGCCTGCCGGAACTGCCCAAGAACCCGCGTGAAGCGCGCGAGGTGGCGGCGACGGCCGGCGAGCAGCGGCTGGACGTCCAGCAGGCCCGCGCGCAGCTGGATGCCGCGGGCAAGTCCCGAGGCATGAACCTGCTGTCGACCTTCATCGACGTCGAGGCAGGGGCGCGCCACGACACCGTCTTCGATGGAGGCAGGCGCGACACGCGCCGTGGCTTCGAGCTCGACATCCGGCTGCCTCTCTTCGACTGGGGATCCGCGCAGCGCGACAAACTGAACGCTCAAGTGCTCGCCGCGGCGAACCGCTACGACGCCGCGGTACGGGGTGCGACCTCCCAGCTGCGGGAAGGCTATTCGGCGTACCGCACCGCCTATGACATCGCGCGCCATTACCGCGACGAGATCGTGCCGCTGCGGCAGGCCATGACCGAGGAGAACGTGCTTCGCTACAACGGCATGCTGATCGGCGTCTTCGAGCTGCTGGCAGAGGCGCGCGACCAGGTCGTGAGCGTGAACAACGCCATCGACGCCCAACGGCAGTTCTGGCTGGCCGACGCCGCACTGTCAGCGGCGGTGATCGGCAGGCCCTCAGCCATGGCCGCGTCGACGGCCTTCTCCAACCCGCCGGCGCCTGCAGGCGCTGCCGCCCATTGAGCGACCCGTTTCCACCAAGATGACCAACAGACGCAACTTCATCGGCGGTGCCGGTGCCATCACGGGCGCCCTGGCAGCCGCTTCCGTCAGCAAGGTGGCCATGGCCGCTTTGCCCGAACCGGTGCTTCAGACGAAGCCCGACACCATGCCGCCGCTGGCGCCCTCCACGGGTCGCTCCTACAACCCCGTCGTCACACTGAACGGCTGGACCCTTCCCTGGCGCATGAACAACGGCGTCAAGGAGTTCCACTTGGTGGCAGAGCCCGTGGTGCGCGAGATGGCGCCGGGCTTCAAGGCCCATTTGTGGGGCTACAACGGCCAATCGCCCGGGCCGACCATCGAGGTGGTCGAAGGGGACAGGGTCCGCATCTTCGTCACGAACAAGCTGCCCGAGCACACCAGCATCCACTGGCATGGGCAGCGCGTCCCGAACGGGATGGACGGCGTGACGGGCCTGACCCAGCCTGCAATCCAGCCGGGCAAGACCTTCGTCTATGAGTTCGTCGCGCGCCGTCCCGGCACCTTCATGTACCACCCGCACGCCGATGAGATGGTGCAGATGGCGATGGGCATGATGGGCTTCTGGGTAACGCACCCGAAGGGCGGGCACCCGCTGATCGACGAAGTGGATCGTGACTTCGTGTTCCTGCTCAATGCCTACGACATCGAGCCCGGCAGCGCGACGCCAAAGATCATGACGATGCTGGACTTCAACCTGTGGTCTTGGAACAGCCGCGTTTTCCCAGGCATCGATTCGCTCAACGTTCGCCTGAACGACAGGGTACGCATCCGCTTCGGCAACCTGACGATGACCAACCACCCGATGCACCTGCATGGGCACGAGTTCCTGGTGACCGGCACCGACGGCGGGCCAACGCCGAAGAGCACCCGCTGGCACGAAGTGACCACCGATGTCGCGGTCGGCCAGATGCGCCAGATCGAGTTCCTCGCCAACGAGGAAGGCGACTGGGCCTTTCATTGCCACAAGAGCCATCACACGATGAATGCCATGGGCCACGACGTGCCCACCATGATCGGTGTGGACCACCGGGACATGGTTCGCAAGATCACGAAACTGGTGCCCGACTACATGGTGATGGGTGAGCGCGGCATGGCCGACATGACCGAAATGGAGATGCCCTTGCCCGACAACACCGCCCGAATGATGGGCGGCGACGGCCCCTTCGGCTCGGTCGAGATGGGCGGCATGTTCAGCGTCGTGAAGGTACGCAAGGAGCAGAAGCCGGGCGACTACTCGAACCCCGGCTGGTTCAAGCATCCACAGGGCACTGTGGCCTACGAGTTCGGCGGCGAGCTGCCCGAGCCGGCGCGCGCGCGCGGTGCGGGCTCGGCTTCAATGCCTGCACGCAACGCCCCGGCCAAGGGCGTCGAGGTCCAGGTCCGCAAGCCCGGCAGCGGTCATTCCGGTCACTGACGCTTTATCCCCACCAACCAAACAGTGAGAACTCCTATGCACAAAGCTTTCACCACCGCCGCGGTCGCTACGGCGTGCGCCATTTTTTCGACGGCCCTGTTCGCGGCCGGCAGTCATGCCGGTGGCCACGGGCACGACGACGCCATCGGGAAACCCGGTGTCGCCTCGAAAGCGACACGGACCGTCGATGTCGAGATGACGGACGGCATGCGCTTCAACCCCGCCAGCATCGACGTGAGACAGGGCGAAACCGTGCGCTTCGTTGTCATCAACGCCGGCAGGCTCAAGCACGAACTCGTAATGGGCACGGAAAAAGAGCTGAAGGAGCACTACGAGGTCATGAAGAAGAACCCGGAGATGGAGCATGCCGATCCGAACATGGTGACCCTCGCTTCCGGCAAGTCAGGCGAGATCGTGTGGCAGTTCACCAAGGCCGGAAAGGTCGACTTCGCCTGCCTGCAACCTGGCCACTACGATGCGGGGATGAAGGGCGCCGTGAATGTCGCGACGTCGGCAGAGAAAGGCGCAAGGAAGTGACTGTCCTCAAGGCCGAGTCCTACAGATCCACAGCCACCGAACCAGTTCAACCTCCAGAAGAGACGCTCATGATCCGACTTCATCCTGCTTTGGCCGCTTGCATCCTCTCCTCCATGCTCGCCTTCGCCGTCGTCTTCACCGCCGCCGCGCAATCCGGCAACAGCGGCTCGGCTCCGGCTGCGGATGCCCCCGCCTCGGCCGACGCAGCGCTGACGGACGGGGAGGTTCGAAAGGTCGACAAGGAAGGCAAGAAGCTCACACTCAGGCACGGCCCGCTGAAGAACCTCGACATGCCGGCCATGACGATGGTGTTCCGGGTCGGCGACGAAGCCATGCTCGACAAGGTCCACGCTGGCGACAAGGTCCGGTTCCAGGCCGAGAAGATCGACGGGAAGTTCACCGTCACCAGGCTCGACCCGACTCGCTGACCATCGACCCGGCACGCTCGGTGGCAAAACCCCGCTGGAGGATGCGACGAGAAATGACAACAGAAAAAGATCAGCACGCTCGCGAGCAGCTTGCGAAGGTGCTTACAGGCATCATCCCGTCCGAAAAAATCAGCGAGGACGACCGGATGATCAAGGTCCTGCTGGTTGGAAATTACGCGCCGGACGGCCAGGCGAGCATGCTGGCGTTCCAGCGCGTTTTCGAACGCGAACTGCCGGCGCTCGGATGTGAGGTGCGCGTCACCACGCCGCCTCGACGGCTGCAGGGGGTCCCACCCGATTCCCGTTGGTGGAAATGGCTTGGCTATCTCGACAAGTTCATCCTCTTCATTCCCACCATCGCCCTGCAGGCTCGCTGGGCGGACGTGGTGCACATCTGCGATCACTCCAACAGCATGTACGTGCCCTGGGTGAGGAGGAAGCCGACCGTCGTCACCTGCCATGACGTCATTGCAGTGCAGGCAGCCAGGGGCTTGGTCGACGGGTGGACCGTCGGCTGGAGCGGCCGCCTGCTTCAGCGCCTCATCGGCTCCGCTCTTGCAAGGGCCGATCTCGTCGTCTGCGTGTCGCACTTGACACGACGCGCTCTGCTGGAGCTGCGGCTTGCAGATGAAAGCCGGGTCACGACGGTGGTCAACGGATTGAACGACAACTTCTGTCCGATAGAGCCTGGGCCGGCGCAGGCGCTGATCAGCCGCTTCGGCCTGCGCCCGGAAGACCAGTTCCTGCTCCACGTAGGCTCGGACCTGCCACGCAAGAATCGCAAGTCAGTGGTCGAGACCTTCATCGCCCTCCAACGGCGTGCGGCCGAGGCTGGCACCGAGGCGCCCGTGCAGCACCTTGTGTTCGTTGGCCCCGAGCTGGGGCCGAGCCTGAACGACTTGGCTCGGCAGCATGGCCTTGCCGACCGGATAAGAACTCTCCAGGATGTCACCCACGAGGAACTGCGGGCTCTCTACGCACGAGCGACCGCACTGCTGTTCCCTTCTCTTCAGGAGGGGTTCGGCTGGCCGGTGATCGAGGCGCAGGCTTGCGGTTGTCCGGTTTTTGCCTCCGACCTCGCTCCGATGAACGAAATCGGAGGGGCTGGCGCCTGCTACATCAATCCACACGCGCCCGAATCCATGGCCGAGCTCATTGAAGGCGCGGCGGGACGATTGAAGGAGATGCGCGAACTGGGATTGCAGAATGCTCTCGGGTACTCGACGACGCAGATGATGGCGGGCTACCTCGCCGCATATCGACTTGCACTGCGCGCCCGCAACCCGCGCGTGCCCGCGGCACATTCCTGACCCCGGGCGACCGGGATCGGTGCTCCAGCGCAATGCGGGAAGACGCCGGCCTTCATGGAACTGCCTTCGCGGGCCGCCTTCACGCCTCGGGACATTCAGTCGACCTTGGCCGTTCGCAACCGCAGCGCGTTCGTGATGACGCTGACGGACGACAGCGCCATGGCAGCCGCCGCGACGACGGGTGACAACAGCAAGCCGAAGAACGGATAGAGCACGCCGGCAGCCAGCGGGATGCCGGCGACGTTGTAGGCAAAAGACAGGAACAGGTTCTGGCGGATGTTCCGCATCGTTGCCTGCGAGAGGGTTCTCGCGCGCACGATGCCCATGAGGTCGCCCTTGAGCAGCGTGATGCCGGCGCTTTCCATTGCGACGTCCGTCCCCGTACCCATCGCAACACCCACCGTGGCCTGCGCCAGCGCCGGAGCATCGTTCACCCCGTCGCCGGCCATCGCGACGATTCGGCCCTCGGACTGGAGACGCTTGACGACGGCCGCCTTGTCTTCGGGGAACACCTCCGCCACCACCTCATCGATGCCGAGCTGACGTCCGACGGCCTCCGCCGTGGTCTTGCCGTCGCCCGTCAGCATCACCACGCGGATGCCGGCACTCTGCAGGGCCTTCAGCGCCTCCGGGGTCGTCGTCTTGATGGGGTCGGCGATGGCGACAAACCCGGCCAGCCATCCTCCCACACCGACGAAGATGACCGTCGCCGCACGCTGGCGCTGGGCTTCGGCAGACGCCGCCAGGCTCGACGTGTCAATGCCTTGCTCCGAAAGGAACTTGGCGCTGCCCGAGATGACGGCCTGACCGTCTACCATACCCATGACGCCCTTGCCGACCGGCGAATCGAAGTCCGTCACAGGCAACAGCGGCAGCTTGCGCTCCAGGGCGTCCGTCACGATGGCCATGGCCAAGGGATGTTCGCTGGCGCGCTCGACGCTCGCCAGCTTCTGCAGCACATCGTCCGCAGAGAAGCCACCGGTCGGCTCGATGTGAATCACCTTGGGCCGGCCTTCGGTCAAGGTGCCGGTCTTGTCGACCACCATCGTGTCGACCTTCTCCATCTTCTCCAGTGCTTCGGCATCGCGGATGAGAACGCCGTGCTGCGCGCCCTTGCCGATGCCGACCATGATGGACATCGGCGTCGCCAGGCCGAGCGCACAGGGGCACGCGATGATGAGGACCGCCACAGAAGTGATGAGCGCGTAGCTGAATGCCGGCGACGGCCCCATCACCAACCAGGCCACGAAGGTGAGTGCCGCCACGAGGATGACGACCGGTACGAACCAGCCGGCCACCTGGTCGGCCATCCGCTGAATAGGCGCGCGACTCCGCTGTGCTGCGGCCACCATGTGGACGATTTGCGAGAGCAGGGTGTCGGCGCCGACCTTCTCGGCACGCATCACGAAGCTGCCGGTCTGGTTCAGCGTCCCAGCCGTCACCTTGGCCCCTACCGTCTTGGCGACCGGCATCGGCTCGCCCGTGACCATCGATTCGTCGAGGTTGGTCTTTCCTTCCGTCAGCTCGCCGTCGACCGGCACCTTCTCGCCCGGCCGCACCCGCAACGAGTCTCCGACCCGGATGGCCTCGACATCGACCGTTTCGTCGCTGCCGTCGGCATGGACCTTCACGGCGGTCTTCGGTGCGAGCCCAAGCAGCGCCTTGATGGCGCCGGAGGTCTTTTCGCGCGCCCTGAGCTCGAGCACCTGTCCCAGCAACACCAGCACGGTGATGACAGCCGCCGCTTCAAAATACACCGCGACGGCTCCGTCTTCGCTGCGCAGCACCGCGGGAAACAGTGCCGGCGCCAGCGTCGCGACCATGCTGTAGAGCCACGCCGCGCTGGTACCCAGCGCAACGAGGGTGAACATGTTCAGGCTGCGGTTCTTTACCGAGGCGATTGCACGTGTGAAAAAGGGCCAGCCGGCCCAGAGGACGACCGGTGTTCCGAGCAGCAGCTGAAGCCAGTTCGACGCCTGCTGCGCGATGAGATGGTGGATGTTGAAGATGTGCCCGCCCATCTCGAGCGCGAAGACCGGCAGCGTCAGTGCCGTGCCGATCCAGAATCGGCGCGTCATGTCTCGCAGTTCGGGACTCCTGCCTTGCTCCGCGGTTGCCACCACCGGCTCCAGCGCCATGCCGCAGATGGGGCAGCTGCCGGGCCCCATTTGCCGCACCTGCGGATGCATCGGGCACGTGTACTCGACCTGGCTCCGGTCACCCGAGCGATCCGGCATCGCCGCGGCCGGCGCCTGCGCAGGGTGGGCGTGGCCGCAGGTCGCACCCTGCATCGCGGTGCCATCCGGCATCAGGTGGGTGCCATGCGCGGAGTGTTCGAGATGCGCCGGAGGTTTGTTCGCATCCGGGTTGACACTGTCTACGGAGCTTCCGGGAGCGTGGTCATGTCCCGCGTGGTTGTGGCGCTCAGTGGTCGATGAAGGCATGAGGAACTCCTATTCTTCTTCGCAGTTTCGTCCTTGCCATCGTGGGAAGGTCAAATCGGCTTCAACTCAGGCGTCCTGTCGGGCGGGCCATGCGTCACGTGGTGGCAACGGAGGCGCCAATCCAGACCGCTCGACGTCAGCGCCGCCGATCCGCCCCTTCACACGGTTGATCCCCCTGCGCAGGGACAGACAGCCCGCACCTTTGCAGCCACCATTCCAGCCCAGGAGGTACGCAGATGGATTGGCTGCTCCCGTACAGGCTGGAATCTGACCTCACCCAGACCAGCGAACATCAGAAGACTCGCCCCCAGGCCGCCGAATCGGGCCTTGGGGAAACTGCCCCGCAGCGGATCGAAGCGCGTGGCGGCATGTGGGCGCGCGCATGCGCGGCAATGTCACGCATCTTCAGGCGCCCGCCATGCAGCAGGTCGTGATCGTCGGTGCCGGCCACGCCGGCTTTCAATGCGCCGCATCGCTGCGGCAGGAAGGCTTCGGCGGCAACATCGTGCTGCTCGGCGACGAGGATTCGCTGCCCTACCAGCGCCCTCCGCTTTCCAAGGCCTACCTGCTCGCGAAGGCGACGGCGGCCGATCTGCTTTTCCGCCCTGCGCGCTTCTTCGGCGAACAACAGGTCCAGCTGATGCCGGCGCGCGCCGAGCACATCGATCGCCACGCACAGCGCGTCACACTGCACTCCGGCAAACGCATCGCCTACGACCATCTGGTGATCGCCACCGGCTCCAGCCCGCGCAAGCTCGCGCTGGAGGGAGCGGATCTCGAGGGCGTGCTGAGCCTGCAGACACTGAGCGACGCGAACGGGTTGCGGGAGCGCCTGCTGGCCAGCAAGCGTGCGGTGGTGATCGGCGCGGGTTTCATCGGCCTCGAATTCGCCGCCGTGGCGCGCACGCTCGGCCTCGAGGTGACGGTGGTCGATGTCGCCGACCGGGCACTGGCCCGCGCAGCGTCGGCCGAATGCGCCCGGGTCGTTGTCGATTCGCACGTGCAGGGCGGCACTCGCCTGCTGTTTCGATGCGGCATCTCGGCCCTCGAAGGAACGAACAAGAAGATTGCCGCCGTGCGCACCGCAGACGGCCAGGCACTGCCCGCCGACGTCGTGGTGGTCGGCATCGGCGCCGAGCCTCGCACGCAGCTCGCGGCGCAAGCCGGGCTGGCGGTCGACAACGGCATCAGCGTGGACGGGCAATTGCTCAGCGCCGATCCGGCGATCTCCGCCATCGGCGACGTGGCCGCGTTTCCCGATCCGGTCTCCGGCCGGCGGATCCGGCTCGAGTCGGTGCAGAACGCGTCCGACCAGGCGCGCAGCGTCGCCGCGCGGCTTGCGGGCAAGACGGTCTCGTACAACGCGGTGCCGTGGTTCTGGAGCGACCAGGGCGAGCTGAAGCTGCAGATGGCGGGACTGCGCGTAGCGGACGATGAACACGTGATGCTGGCCGACCCGCAATCCCGCGCCCGCACGATTCTCTTCATCCGCAACGAGCGACTCGCAGCGGTGGAGACCATCAACCGCGCCGGCGACCACATGCTCGCGCGCCGGCTGCTGGCCAGGGGCGTCCAGTTGAGCGGCGCCGAGGCGCGAGCGCCGGGCTTCCAGCTCAAGGACCTTCACTGATCCCCGAAAAGCGGCCGCTCGCGATCGGCCGCCCTCATTCACGCCTCATTCAAGCCTCGATCTCGCCGCGCTCGAACAGCTGCTCGCGGATGTCCTTCTTCGCGATCTTCCCGTAGCCGGACTTCGGCAGCGCGTCCCAGAAGACGACGTGATGCGGCCAGCGGTAGCGCGCGCAGCGGCCTTCCAGGTGCGCCATCAATGCGTCGCAATCGACCTGCGCGCCTTCGCGCCTGACCACCACGGCCACGCCGACCTCGCCCCACTTGCGGTCGGGCACGCCCAGCACCGCCACTTCGGCAACGCCGGGATGCGTCAGCAGCACTTCCTCCACCTCGCGCGGGTAGACGTTGGAGCCGCCCGAGATGTACATGTCCGACTCGCGGCCGGTGATGAAGAGCAGGCCGCGCTCGTCCAGCCGGCCGAGGTCGCCGGTGTGGAACCAGCCGCCGCGCAGCGCCTTCCCGGTCGCTTCCGGGTTGCCGTGATAGCCGGCGAATACCGCCGGGCCGCGGCAGCAGATCTCGCCGATCTCGCCGGCGGGCAGCGGGTTCAGGTCGGCGTCGAGGATGGCCACTTCCATGCCGGTGCGCGGGCGGCCGCAGCAGCCGATGTTGGCGTTCGGGTCCGCATCGTCGGCCGAGTGCATGTCGGGCGGCAGCACGGTGATGTTGCCGGTCACCTCGCCGAGGCCGAAGTACTGCACCAGCACCTTGCCCAGCTTCTGCAGCGCCAGCTTCTGGTCGGCGCGGTACATGGGCGCGCCAGCGTAGATCACGTAGCGCAGCGAGCTGTGGTCGTAACGGTCCACGGCCGGGTGCTCGACCAGGATCTTCACGATGGTCGGCACGGTGAAGAGGTTGGTGACGCGGTGATTTTCCACGGCCTGCCAGAAGGCCTCGGCGTCCAGCTTCTCGCTGGCCGGCAGCACGGTGGGCGCGCCGCGCGCCACGTTCACCAGCGCATGGATGCCGGCGCCGTGCGACAGCGGCGCCACGGCGATGGAACAGTCGCGCTCGGTCGTGCCGGGGACCAGGTCGGCCAGGTGGTTGGTGACCACGAAGGCCATCTGGCCGTGCGTCAGCACGCCGGCCTTGGGGCGCCCCGTGGTGCCCGAGGTATAGAAGAACCAGAGCGGGTCGTCGGGCTCCACCGTTTCGTGCCCGCTCGGCAGGTCGAGGTGTTCGCGCACCAGGTCCTCGTAGGAATGCTCGCCCGCGCGCGGCGTGCCGATGGCGATGACATGCTTGAGTGCCGGCGAGGCTCCGCGAACGGCATCGGCATGGCCCGCGAAGACGTCCTCCACGATCATGGCGCTGGCGCCGCTGGAGGCCCCCAGGTACGCGACCTCCGCCGGGGTGAGCCGGAAGTTGGTCGGCACCCAGACACAGCCCAGTCGGAATGCGATCCAGCAGCTTTCGAACATCTGCACGTTGTTGCGCGACTGGACGAGGATGCGGTCGCCCTTGGCCAGGCCGAGCCGGCGCAGCGCCGTCGCCATGGCGGCCACGCGCTGCTCCATCTCGCGCCAGGTCCAGGTCCGCCCGCCTTCCTGGATCAGCGCCGGGCGGTCCGGAAAGAGGCGCGCCGTGTGCGTCAGCAGCCGCCCCAGATTCATCACCTGCGCTGCGTGCATCACGCGCTCTCCAGGATGCTCAGGTAGCTGGCGACCGCGGAGCCGCCCATGTTGAACACGGCGCCGACGCGGGCGTCGCCCACCTGCATGCCGCCGGCCGTGCCCGACAGCTGCATCGCCGCCATCACGTGCTGCGACACGCCGGTGGCGCCGATCGGATGGCCCTTGGACTTCAATCCGCCGGACGGGTTGACGGGCAGCTTGCCGTCCTTGCACGTGACGCCGTCGAGGATCACCCGCGCGCCCTGTCCGTGCGGCGCCAGGCCCATCGCTTCGTACTCCAGCAGTTCGGCGATGGTGAAGCAGTCGTGCGTCTCGACGAAGGACAGGTCGCCCAGCGTCGCACCCGCCGCCGCCAATCCTTGCTGCCAGGCCATCGCCGCGCCCTCGAACTTGGTCGGATCGCGGCGGGACATCGGCAGGAAGTCGTTGACGTGGGTGCGCGAGCGCCAGCGCACCGGCGACACCTTCGCGCCGGGCAGTGGCTCGGTCGACAGCACCAGCGCGGCGGCGCCGTCGGACACCAGCGAACAATCGGAACGCTTGAGCGGCCCGGAGACGAAGGGGTTCTTGTCCGAAGGCGTGCGGCAGAAGTCGAAGCCGAAGTCGCGCCGCATGTGGGCGTAAGGGTTGTGCATGCCGTTGGCGTGGTTCTTGGCCGCGATGGACGCGAGCGCGTCGGACTGGTCGCCGAAACGCTCGAAGTACTTCGCCGCGATGCCGCCGAAGATGCCCGCGAAGCCGGCCGGGTCGCTGCCCTCCTCCTTGACGTAGGCGCACTTGATGAGCGTGGCCGCCACCTCGGGCGTGCGCAGGCCGTTCATGCGTTCCATGCCGATCACCAGCGTGCGCTTCATGCGGCCGGCTGCCATCGCATCCAGCGCGGCCCAGATCGCGGCCGAGCCGGTGGCGCAGGCGTTCTCGGTGCGCACCGCGGGCGTGTGGCGGAACTCGGGTATCGCCACCGCGGGCAAGGAGGCGGTGAAGTCCTGGCCGACGAAGCCGGCGTTGAAGTGGCCGACGAAGATGCCGTCGATGTCCTTCGGCTCCAGTCCTGCGCTGTCGAGCGCGGGCTGCACGGCGTCGCGGATGAGCTGCTCCAGCTCGACGTTGTCCAGTTTGCCGAAAGGCGTGTGGCCCCAGCCGGCGATGTATGCGTGGGTCATGATGGGTTCCTCGTGGAATGAAGGGTGGAACGACTCAGGGAATGGCGGGCCGGGCGACCTCGGGGCGGCCGTGGCGCTGCACCAGCGTCAGCGCGATCAGCCCGGTGGCTGCGACCAGCACGCCGGTGGTGAGCGACAGCACGGCGGCGCTGCCGCTACGGTACATCACGCCCATCCAGGTGCCGCACAGGAACGCGGCGGCCGCGAAGATGAAGCCGCCGAGCGCCGAGGCCGCACCGGCTTGCAGGGGGAAGGGCGTGGCCATGCCGACATGGCCGCAGGGCTGGTGGATGCCGTAGGCCAGCAGCATCAGCCACAGGCCTGCGGCGAGCGTGAAGGCCGTGTGCGCGTTCGCGAGTTGCGGCCCGATCAGCAGCATGGCGGCCGCCAGCGACAGGAAGCCGGCGCGTCGTACGGCGACCACGATGCCATGCGCCGCGATCCAGCGCCTGCAGAGGACGGTGCCGATCAGGTAGGTGACCGACGCGCCCCCGATCACCAGCCCGAAGCCCACGCGCGAGACGCCGAAGGTCTCGATGAAGAGGTACGCCGAGCTGGAGAAGAAGCCGAAGTTGGCCGCGTAGCCACAGGCGTTGAGGAGCGTCCAGCACTGGAACGACGGGTGGCGTGCGATGCGCGCATATCCGGCGAACAGCGGTCCGAACCGCAGGGCGCCGGGGTTGAGCGCGCGTGCCGTCTCCGGGACGCGCAGCAGCACCAGCGCGACGCCGGCCATGCCGCATGCGGCCATGAACCAGAGCGTGGAGCGCCAGCCCAGCGCCTGCGCCAGCAGCGCACCCGTCACCGGGATCAGCATCGTCATGCAGGCCAGCACCGACATCGCGACGGTCATGACGTGGGTGCCGCTCTGTTGCTCGAACAGGTCGCGCACGATGGCACGGCCGCAGACCATGGTGGCGGCGATGCCCAGGCCCTGCATGGCGCGGGCGGCGATGAGCACCTCGATGCCCGGCGCGAGCGCGCCCAGGCCGGCGCCGGCGGCGTACAGCAGGAAGCCGGCGGCGAGCACCGGCCGGCGGCCGAAGCGGTCGGCGGCGGGGCCCCACAGCAACTGGCTCAGACCGAAACTGAACACCAGCACGGCCAGCGTCAGCTGCACCATGCCGACCGGCGCGGCGTACTCGTTGCGGATCGCGGGGAGCGCGGCCAGGTAGAGGTCGGTGCCGAGCGGCTGCACCACCGTGGCCAGCGTCACGACGAGGACGACCAGCGCCGGGCCCATGGCCGCCTTGGCGTTCAAGGGGTCACGGCTCCAGCAGGCTGCGCTGCTGCAGCCAGCCGCGGATCAGCGCCGTGGCTTCCTTCAGCAGCTCGGGCTGGCCCGCGTAGTAGTGGGTCGCGCCCTTGATGACGCGGAAGGTCTTGTCGGGCGATACGGCGGCCTCGTACAGCATGCCGGAGTGCGTCTGCGGCACGGCGTCGTCGGCGCTGTTCTCGATGACCAGCAGCGGCGCCTTGATCCGCTTCGCGGCCTCCAGCCCGTTGCCGCAGGAGTCGTCCAGCGACCACTGCGACAGCCAGGAGCGCAGCGTGGTGAAGCGGGCCAGCCCCACCGGGCCGGTGTTCACCGTCTCCGGGTTGCCCATGTAGCACCAGCGCGGCCTGCGATCGTTGGGGTCGAGCGCCGGGTCCAGGAAGCGCGGGTCGGCGAGCGTGCGGTGCACGATGAAGGGGCGCTCCATCTCGCCGGTGTTGCGCGCCTTCAGCTCGGCCAGCGTCTTCTTCGCCCATGCCGTGATGCGCCGCATGCGCGCCAGCTGGGCGGCGCGGTAGCGCTGCATGTACTCGGGCGAGTACGGCGGCTGGTGAGGGTTGCGCGGATCGTAGATGTCGAGTTCGATCTCGCGGTCATCGGGATCGCGTTCGTCCTTGACCGAGGGGTCGATGGCATCGGCCAGCAGGTGGGCGCGCGACAGGTGCGCGGCCTGGTAGATCACGGCGTCGGCCGGGATCAGCCCGGCGCCCTTGACGTTGACCGGGTCCCCGGCCGGCGTGTGCGTGAGGGTCGGGTCCTCGGCTTCGGCCTGGTAGCTCATCGCCAGCGCGCCGCCGCCGGACCAGCCGACCAGCACCACGTGCCTGTAGCCCCAGACCTCCTTGGCGTGGCGGATGTACGCACCCAGGTCGAGCAGCACCTTCTCCATGATCAGCGCCGTGTCGTTGCGCTGGTAGCGGCTGCCCGCGCACAGCACGTGCGCGCCGGTCTCGGCCATTGCGCGGGGCACCGGCAGCAGCTGCAGCGTGGAGGCGGGGTGCATGAAGATCATCAGCGTGTCCGACGCCTTGTCCGCCGGCCGCATGCGGATGCCTTCGAGGTTCACCGCGCCCTGGTTGCCGGAGAAGCCGTAGGTTTCGGTGAAGGCGGCGCGCTCCTCGTACTGGAGGTGCACCCACTCGGTCAGGGTGGCGGGAGTCTGGGTCATGGCATGACTGTAGGCCGGTGCTGCCGCCATAACAGTCCCCCGGCGGCGGTACAGCCTACGGAATCAGGAGCACCGAGCCCCCCGTGCGCCCCTGCTCCGCTTCCGCATGCGCCGGGTGTGCGGCGAAGCGGCGCGCCCCGCCGTCCCCTCCGAGGGGACAGACATCGCGCGACGCCCGCCCGACAGTGGCGTCATGACTCCATCGACCTCCATCCGCGCCGCTGGCGCCCATCCGCAGGCCCGGCACCATGGCTGATTCCTGGCTGCAGCTCGAAGGCAAGGTCTGCGTCGTCACCGGCGCGGCTGGCGGCATCGGCATCGGCATCGCGCGCGAACTCGCGCAGGCCGGCGCCAAGGTCGCCCTGCTGGATCGCGACGAACAAGGCGCGGCGAAGGCCGCGGCCGACATCGCCAAGGCGGGCGCGCGCGCCATCGCGGTCACCTGCGACATCACCGACAAGGCCGACGTGGACCGCGCCGCCGCCACCGTGGAGCGCGCGCTGGGCCGCTGCGACGTGCTGGTGAACAACGCCGCCACCATCTACGCCGCGGCGCTGATGGACATCGAGCTGGAGCGCTGGAACCAGCTGATGGCGGTCAACCTCAACGGCTTCCTGCTCTGCGCGCAGGCCTTCGGCCGCCAGATGATCGCGGCCGGCGGCGGCAGCATGATCCATGTCGCCTCCATCTCCGGCCGCGTGCCGCAGCCGTACAGCGGCCCGTACAGCGTCAGCAAGGCGGGCGTGAAGATGCTGTCGCAACTGCTGGCGGTGGAGCTGGGCGAACACCGGATCCGCAGCAACGTGGTAAGCCCGGCGATGGTGCGCACGCCGCTGACCGAAGGCATCTACCAGGACCCGGCCGTGCTGAAGAAGCGCGAATCCATCGTGCCGGCGGGGCGCATCAGCGGCCCGCAGGACCTCGCCGACGTGGTGGCCTTCCTCGCCAGTCCGCGCTCCGGCTACGTGAACGGCCAGGACGTGCTGGTCGACGGCGGCCTCAGCACCGCCTGGCTTTCGCTGATCCCGCGCCCCGGCTTCGAGAAGCAGGACGCAGAAAAGGCATGACCGACCTGCGGCGCAGCGGCCTGGCAGCGCTCGCCACGGTGCACTTCTGCAGCAGCGCGACGATGCGCGCCTGCGACTCGATGCTGCCCGCGCTGGCGCAGGACTTCGGCGTCACCACCGGCCGCGCCGCGCTGACGGTGTCGGTCTACGCAGTGGCCTATGGCCTGTTTCAACTGCTCTTCGGCCCGCTCGGCGACCGCTACGGCAAGCGCCGCGTGATCGGCTGCGCCGCGCTGGGCTGCGTGGTGGGCAACGTGCTGGCCTTGTTCGCCGTGAGCCTCGAAATGCTGGTGGTGGCGCGCTTCCTCGTGGGCGCCGCCGCCGCCGGCATCATCGCGCTGGTGCTGGCCTGGGTCGGCGACACCGTGCCCTATGCCGAGCGGCAGCCGGTGCTGGCGCGCTTCCTCACGCTGTCGCTGGGCGGGATGATCGCCGGCCAGTGGCTGTCGGGAGCGCTCACCGAATGGCTGGGCTGGCGCGCGGTGTTCGCGCTGGTGGCCGTGGTGTTCTGCGCGGGCGGGCTGGCGATCAGTTTCAATCGCGACGTCCGCGCCGAGCCCCGGCGCCCGCCCGCCGCCCATGGCTACTGGCGCGACATGCGCAGCGTGCTGTCGGTGCCATGGGCCCGCTGGATGCTGCTGCTCGTGTTGATCGAAGGCGCCTTCGCTTTCTGCGGCCTGACGTTCCTGCCGGCCTTCCTGGTGCGCGAGTTCGGGCTCGGCCTGTCGGCGGCGGCGGCTGTCGTGGCGATGTACGGCGCCGGCGGCTTCTTCTATGCCTTCATGGCGCGGCGGCTGCTCGCGGTGCTGGGCGAAAGCGGCATGGTGCTCGTCGGCGGGCTCGCGATGGGCATCGGCTGGCTTGCGCTGGCCGCGTGCCCTCACTGGGCACTGGCGCTGCCGGCCTGCCTCCTGGCCGGCGTCGGCTTCTACATGCTGCACGGCACGATGCAGACCCACGCCACTCAGATGGCACCCGCGCTGCGCGGCACCGCGGTCAGCCTGTTCGCCGGGTCCATGTTTCTCGGCATCTCCGTCGGCGTGGCCGTGGCGTCGGCGGCGGTGGACCGCGTCGGCACGCGCCCGGTGTTCATGGCCTGCGCGGTCGCGCTGGCCATGCTGGGTGCGGCGTTCGCCCTCAGCCTGCGGGAACGGCTGAGCGCGGCGGCCACGCCTCCAGCGTGACTTCGAGGGTCATGCAGGTCGAGCGCCGCGCCCCAGTCCCGCGCGGATCGTCATGCCCGGCGCCGGGTCGAGCAGGTTCACTTCGGCGCGCTGGAACAGTGCGGTCCCATGCTTCTTGCGTTGCTCGGCGAAGGCCGCGCGCAGCGTCTCGTTGCGGTCCAGCGACTGCCGCCCCGCGTGCCACGCCGCGGCATCCGGCCAGGCGTAGAGCAGCACGACCTTCTGCATGCCGGCGCCCGAGGCCATGTCCCACACGGCGAGCACGCGCGCGCCCGCCTCGCGCACCAGCGGGAGCCAGGTCTCCTGCAGGAACACGTTGGCGTTGGCGTTCTGCCCGGGCGCGATCTGCTGCTGCACCAGTTCGTGCAGGCCGCCCACCGGCGCCGGATCGGCGTCCATGGCCCAGGCCGCGTTGGGCTTCATGAAGAACAGGTCGTGCCGCTCCACCATCTCGTGCCCGGCATTGGTCTCGGCGCGGATGCGCCACCATTCGGCGTCCGCGTAGAAGCTGGCCCACACCGCCTCGCGGTGCGCGTAGTCGCGGTAGGCCATCAGGTAGACGAAGCGCGGCGCGTCAGGGCCGGCGACGGCGTTCCAGCGCGCGACGCAATCGACGCCATGCCGAGCGAACAGCGCCGGGAAGTGCTCGTTGAAGCGGGTGTGCACGTCGGCCATGCGGCCCGGCGCGACGGAGTAGAGGCGCAGCTCGTGGATCATGGACTTCAGCTTAGCCGCGCGGCGACGGCTGTCTGTCCCGTCGGAGGGGGGCATACCGCGGCGGGGGCGCTGCCTATTCTTGCCGGATGAAAGCCATCATCTCCACGGCTGAAGGGGCGCTCCTGGCGGACGTGCCGGTGCCGCAACCCAAGGCCAATGAAATCCTCGTCCGCGTGAAAGCGGCCAGCCTGAACCGTGCCGACCTCGCCGGGCTCGCAGCCAGGGACGGCAAGGTCATCGGCATGGAATGGGCGGGCGAAGTGGTGGAGGCGGGGGCGCAGTCCGGCGGCTGGAAGCCGGGCGACCGCGTGATGTGCACCGGCGCGGGCGCCTATGCCGAATACGCCGTCACCGACGGGGGCCGCGCCTGCAGGATCCCGGACAGCAGCCTGCCCTACGAGGAAGCGAGCATCCTCGTGCTGGCGCTGCAGGCCATGCACGATGCCATCGTCACCCACGGAGCGCTCGAGCGCGGGCAGGACGTGCTGATCCACGGCGCCAGTTCCGGCGTCGGCCTGATGGGGCTGCAGATCGCGCGGCTGCTCGGCGCCGGCAAGGTGATCGGCACCTCCACCCACGCAGCGCGCCGCGCGCGGCTGGCCGAGTTCGGCGCCGACCTGGCGCTCGACCCGGGCCAGCCCGATTGGCACCAGCGCGTGCTGGAGGCGACCGGCGGCAAGGGCGTGGAAGTCGTGGTCGACCAGGTCACCGGCAAGCAGTTCGCGCAGACGATGCAGACGGCCGCCGTGGGCGGGCGCATCGTCAACCTCGGGCGCCTCGGCGGCGCCGGCGGCGAGTTCGACTTTCAACTGCACGCACTGCGCCGCATCAGCTACATCGGCGTTACCTTCCGCTCGCGCTCGATCGACGAGGTGCGCACGCTGAACGCGAAGATGCTGGCCGACCTCGGCGGCGCCATCGCCGAGCGCCGGCTCACGCTGCCGGTCGACAGCCGATTCCCGCTGGCTGAAGCCGGCGCCGCGCTGGAGCGCATGGGCGCCAACCAGCACTTCGGAAAAATCGTCCTCACCGTCTAGGCAAAGAAAAAGCATGCCCAACGTCGCCATCGTCTACTACAGCAGCACCGGCCATACCTGGCAGATCGCCCGCGCCATCGAAGAAGGGGCGCGCGCCGCCGGCGCCCAGACGCGCCTGCGCAAGGTCCGCGAGCTGGCCGACGCCGACACCGTCGCCGCCAAGCCGGCCTGGAAGGACCACCTGGAGGCCACGCGCGACGTGCCCGAAGCCACGCTGGACGACCTGGCGTGGGCCGACGGCTTCGTCTTCGGCACGCCCACGCGCTTCGGCCTGCCGGCGGCGCAGCTGAAGCAGTTCATCGACACGCTGGGCCCGCTGTGGTCGCAAGGCAAGCTGCAGGACAAGGCCGCCGCCGCATTCACCGGCGCCGGCAACGTGCATGGCGGCCAGGAGTCCACGCTGCTGGCCTTGCACAACGTTTTCTATCACTGGGGTTCGATCATCGTGCCCGTGGGCTACACCGACAAACTCCTCTACGCGGCGGGCGGCAACCCCTACGGCGTGAGCTTCACCGACGGCCGCGGCAAGGGCTTGCCGGAAGAGAAGCTGGCTGCCGCGCGCTTCCAGGGCCAGCGCGTTTCGCGCTTCGCTTCTCTCCTCGCCGCGGCCCGCGCCTGAGGCCATGCCAGCCTGCATGCCCATGCTAGGCTGACGCGGATGACCCTGTCCACACCCACGACTGAAGACCTGCCCGGCAACGGCAGCGCCGCGGGCGACGAGGACGCCGGCGGCGTGCAGGCCGTCGACACCGCGGTGCGCGTGCTGTCGGCGCTGATCGACAGCGGCGCCCCGCTGATGCTGAAGACCGTGGCGGAGCGCGCCGAAATGCAGCCGCCCAAGGCCCATCGCTACCTGGTGAGCTTCTGCCGCGGCGGCCTGGCCGAACGCGACGCCGCGAGCGGCGGCTACCGGCTGGGTCCGCTGGCCGTTCGGCTGGGGCTGGCGGCGCTGCGGCGGTTGAACGTCGTGCAGGTGGCATCGCCCACGCTGGGCGAACTGCGCGACGAACTCGGCTTCACCGCGGGCCTGGCCGTCTGGGGCGCGGCCGGCCCGACCTTCGTGCGCTTCGAGGAAACGAACGACGCGCTGATCATCAGCGGCCGGCCCGGCTCCGTCATGCCGATGCTCACTTCATCCACCGGGCGGGTGTTCGGCGCGTACCTGCCCGCGTCGGTGACCGCCGCCCTCATCCAGCGGGAAATGGCGGGCTTCCAGCACCCCGGCGCCACACCCAGCCAGGCCGCCCTCAAGATGACCCAGGCGGACGTGGACGCGCTGTTCGAGAGGGTGCGCCGGCATAAGCTCGCGCGGATCGAGGGCGACCTCAATCCCGGCCTGCATGGCGTCTCGGCACCGATCTTCGACCACACCGGCGCGATCGCCGGCGTGATCACCGTGATGGGCTCGGCAGGCCTCATCGACACCCGTCTGGATGGCCGCATCGCCACCACGCTGATGGCGCGCGCGGAGGAGGTTTCGCGCCGCATGGGCTGGGCCTGAACGGCTGCATGACCGGGTTTCCCCTCAAACAGTCGAGATTTCGAACAGCGTAATCTGATTACGTATCTTGTAATCTGCCGAGGAACGTAGAAGTCCGCGGCCTCCAGCGCACAGCGCATGCCAGTACCAGGAGACAACCCATGATGACGTTGATGGTTCAGGACCGGCCCGCCGCCGGTCACGGCTTCGAGACCTCCGCCGCCCTCGCCCGCCTGGTCGACGGCATGGGCAACGACCGCTTCGGCCCGGCGCTGGCGAGCTACCTGCATTCGTTGTGCGGCGCGGATCACTTCGCGGCCTTCCGCCTCGGGCGGGACGAGCTGCGCGAAGTGGCGGCCTGCTGCGTGCAGCCGGAGCACACCGCCCGTGACCGCGTCGAGAGCTACGTCAAGCAGGGCCTGTGGAAGCACGACCCGGCGATGACGGAGGCGCAGCGCTGTGTCGAAGGAGCCGGGGCGGCGATCATCCACGTCGACTTCAGCGACCACGGCTACGACGACCTGCGCCCGCGCGTGTATCCGCACGTGCGCGACCGCATCCTGCTGTGCGGCCGCAGTGCCAATGGCGCCTTCGGCCTGAGCGTGCTGCGCGCAGACTCGCACACGCCGTTTGCCCACGACGCCATCGAGAAGCTGGGCCTGGCAGCCGATCTGCTGGTGGCCATGCTGGCCAAGCACGCCGACGTTTGCCAGAGCCGC
Source organism: Variovorax sp. PBS-H4 (assembly GCF_901827205.1). Lineage (NCBI taxonomy): Bacteria > Pseudomonadati > Pseudomonadota > Betaproteobacteria > Burkholderiales > Comamonadaceae > Variovorax > Variovorax sp. PBS-H4. The sequence continues at coordinate 5,443,750 of NZ_LR594675.1, forward strand.
CCGAACGTGGCGCAGGCCCTGACCTCGCTGCCCGAGATCGAGAACTGCATCGTGGCCACCAGCCCCCTGCCGCGGCGCGAGGCCGAGGTCTGCGCCCGCATCCTCCACGGCCTGTCCTCGGTGGGCATTGCGCTGGACCTGGCCGTGAGCGAGGAAACCGTCAAGACCTACCGCAAGCGCGCCTACCAGCGCCTGGTCATCGGCAGCGAGCGCGAGCTGCTGACGTGGTACCTGGCCCATTGGAGCCGCTGGAGCGCCGAGCGCTTCCAGGCCGCAGCCTCCACCGCGCTGCACTGAGCTTGGCGCATCCACGGCCGGCGCCCGGCCGTCGGCGTCCCCCGGAGCGGGACTGACCCGGAAGCGCGGCCGTGCGTCAATGTGGGTATGCCAACGTGCCGCCGAAGCCATCCATGCAGCCGCCTGCGATCCAGCTGATCGTCGAGGACCACCAGGCGCTCGCCACGGTGCTGCGCGCGCTCTGCGCCGCTGTGGAGCGCGCCGGCCGGTCCGGCCGCGCACCCGACTTCGGCGACCTGCGCGCGATGCTGTTCTACCTGGACGAGATGCCGGCGCGCGTGCACCACGCCAGCGAGAGCGAGCTGCTGTTCCCGCGCATCCGCGAGCGCTGCCCCGCGCTGCGCCCGGTGCTGGACCGCCTGGAAGCCGAACACGAGCGCGGCGAATCCGCCGTGCGCGAGCTGGGGCACGCCCTGACCGCCTGGGAGGTGATGGGCGAGGTCCACCGCGAATCCTTCGAGCTGCTGCTGAAAACGCACGCCGACACCTACCTCGGCCACATGGAGGTCGAGGAAAGCTACGTGCTGCCGGTAGCGGTGGACTTCCTGTCGCCTGCCGACTGGCGCGAGCTCGCCGAGGCACTCGAGCACCAGCGCGGCGAGCTCGGCGCATCGATGGCGCAAAGCCACCGCGCACTGTTCACGCGCATCACGACCCACCCCTGCCCACGGAAAGAGCAACCTTGAAAGAAATCGAAGTCCCCGTCCTGATCGTGGGCGGCGGCGGCTGCGGCCTCGCCTCCTCGCTGTTCCTGTCGCGCCAGGGCATCCGCAGCCTGCTGGTCGAGCGCCATCCCGCACCCGGCCGCCTGCCCAAGGCACGCTACGTCAGCCAGCGCACGATGGAGCTGCTGCGGCAGTTCGATGTCGCCGACCGCGTCTACGAGCGCTCGATGCCGCTCAAGCACATCTCGCACATCCGCTGGTGCACCACGCTCGCCGGCGACGGCGAGCTCGACCGGCGCACCTTCTACCGCATCGAGTCCTTCGGCGGCGGTTCGCTGGCGCAGCACTACGCCAGGGACAGCCCCTGCGAGTCGACGCTGTTCCCGCAGGTGCGCATGGAGCCGCTGCTGCGCGAGATCGCTTCGGCGCAAGACCAGGCGCAGGTGCTCTACAACCACCCGCTGCAGTCCTTCGAGCAGGATGAAGACGGCGTCACGGCGATCGTGCGCGACCGCGCCACCGAGCAGGACATCCGCGTGCGCGCCAGGTACCTGGTCGGCGCCGACGGCGGCAAGGCCGTGGGGCCCGCGGTCGGCGCCGTGATGACCGGCGCCACGGACCTGGCGCACATGGTCACCGTGTACTTCCGCGCCGACCTGTCGCAGTACTGGGACGACGACTACGCGATGACGACCTGGTTCGTGAACCCCGAAGGGGGGTCGTGGGCCAGCGGCGTGCTGGGGCAGCTCGGCCCCACCAAGTTCGGCCGGCACTCCGAGGAGTGGATGTTCCACTTCAGCTTCCGCCCCGACGATCCCTCGCGCTTCGAGGAGGCGTCGCTCCTGCCGCGCATGCGCGAGCTGCTGAAGATCCCCGACCTGGCGCCGGACATCATCGGCATCGGCCACTGGACGGTCGAAGGCGTGCTGGTCGATCGCTACCGCTGGGGCCGCGTGCTGCTGGCCGGCGATGCCGCGCACCGCCACCCGCCCACCACCGGCCTCGGCCTGAACTCCGCGATCCAGGACGCGCACAACCTGGCATGGAAGCTCGCCGCGGTGCTGAAGGGCCACGCCCACGACAGCCTGCTCGACAGCTACGAGGCCGAGCGCCGGCCGGTGGCGGCCGCCAACATCCAGTGGGCGCTGATGACCTTCCAGAACCACCAGCTGACCGACGCCGGGATCGGGCTGGTCCGTGGCAACGCCGAGCTGAGCCAGGCCAACTTCCGCCGCTACTTCGCCGACAACCAGGAAGGCCGCACGCGCCGCGCGCGGCTCGCGCAGATCATGGACGTGCAGCGCATGGAATGGCAGGCGCACGACATCGAGCTCGGCTACCACTACGACATCGGCGCGGTAATGCCCGACGGCACGCCGGCCCCGGAGCGCGACCCGCTGGGCCAGAGCTACGTGCCGACCACGCGGCCGGGGCATCGCCTGCCGCATGCGTGGCTCGAGCGTGATGGCCGGAGGCTTTCCACGCTCGACCTGGTCAAGCCGGACCGCTTCGTGCTGCTCACCGGCCGCGAGGCTTCGGGCTGGGCCGAGGCCGCGGTGGCCGTGGCGCGCAGCAGCGGCGTCCCGATCGAAGTGATCGAGATCTCGGACGCCTCCGCGGTGCGCGATGCGGACCGCAACTGGCGCCACCTGCGCGGCGTGTCCGCCGACGGCGCGGTGCTCGTGCGGCCCGACCAGCACGTGGGCTGGCGCTCGATGGGGCGCAGCGACAAGGCGCAGGCCACACTCGCTGCCGCGCTGACCCGGATCCTTCAACGAGACATCACGGTATGAGCAAGGAGACATTCACCATGCTTCGACGCACCCTCCTCTCCCTGGCCGCCGCCGCCACGCTGGCGCCCGCGGCCTTCGCCCAGCCGGCCTGGCCGAGCCAGCCGATCCGGCTGATCGTCCCCTACCCGGCCGGCGGCGGCACCGACTTCTTCGCGCGCCTGGTCGCACCCGGCATGGGCGAGACGCTGGGCCAGCCGGTCATCGTCGAGAACCGCCCCGGCGCCTCCGGCATCATCGGCGCCACCGCCGTGGCCAAGCAGCTGCCGGCCGACGGCCACACCTTCCTGCTCGGCGACATGACGACCTACGCCGTCAACCCCAGCATGTTCGAGAAGCTCAGCTACGACCCGCTGAAGGACCTGGCGCCCGTGACCATGACCGCCAAGTTCGACTTCCTGCTGGTAGTCAACCCCAACGTGCTGCCGGTGCACAACGTGCAGGAACTGATCGCGCTGGCGGCGCGCACCCCGGCCGGGCTGAGCTATGCCTCGCCCAGCGTGGGCACCACCCATCACCTCGCGACCGAGTTGCTCGCCCGCCAGACCGGCATGAACCTCGTGGCCATCACGTACAAGGGCGGCGGCCCGGCGGTGCAGGACCTGCTGGGCGGCCAGGTGGGCATGATGTTCCTCGACCGCGCCTCGGCCCGGCCGCACATCGAGTCCGGCAAGCTGCGCCCCATCGCCGCCGCCGGCTCGAAGCGCATCGCGGCCTACCCCGACGTGCCCACGGTGGCCGAGCAGGGCATCAAGGGCTTCGACGTGGAAGGCTGGCAGGGCTTCACCGTTCGCGCAGGCACCCCCGAGCCGGTGATCCGCGCGCTCAATGCTGCCTACCTGAAGGCGATCGCGCCGGCCGAAGTGAAGCGCAAGCTCAACGAAGCCGGCATCGATCCGGTCGGCGGTACGCCCGAGCAGTTCACCAGCTACATCCAGGCCGAGACGGCGAAGTGGCGCGGGGTCGTGCGCGAGCGGAACATCAAGGCGGAGTAGGCGCTAGCCGGCATTGCGGCGCCGCGGCCAACTGCCAGGTGCGGCACTTCATCAACACAGCCCAAGGCAGCCCGCGCCGCATGCCGGGCGTACTTCCAATGACGTCTCCTTCACGCCTCCCCATGCAGAATGCCCGTCACGCAACCAGCCCCGCACGGCCGAAGTAGTGGTCGGCGATCACCGGGTCGTTCGCCAGGTCCGATGCCACGCCCTGGTGCACGATGCGGCCCTGCTCCAGCACCGCTGCACGATGGGCCGTCTGCAGCGCGAGGCGCGCGTTCTGCTCCACCAGCAGGATCGTCATGCCTTCGCGGTTGAGCTGCACCAGCGCGCGGAACACGTCCTTGATGATCACGGGCGCAAGGCCGAGGCTGGGCTCGTCCAGCATCAGCACCTTGGGGCGGCCCATCAATGCACGGCCGATCGCCAGCATCTGCTGCTGGCCGCCGGACAGCGACCCCGACAGCTGCTTGCGCCGGTCCTTCAGCACCGGGAACAGCGCGTGCACGCGATCGAGGTCGGCCGTGTCGCTGCCGCGCACGCCCGCCGCCTGGCGGCCCAGTTCGAGGTTCTCGGCCACCGACAGCGGCGCGATCACGCGCCGGCCCTCGGGCACCTGGATGATCCCGGCACGTGAGCGCAGGTGGGCCGCGCGGCGGCCGAGCGGCTCGCCCTCGAACAGGATCTCGCCGTGCGACGGCACGATGCCCGACAGCGCGTTGACCAGGCTCGACTTGCCGGCCCCGTTGGGGCCGATCAGCGCGAAGATCTCGCCCTTCTTCACCGCCAGGTCCACCCCGCGCAGCGCCTGGATGCCGCGGTAGTGCACGTCGAGATTGCGGATGTCCAGCATGCGTCAGGCTCCCAGGTACGCTTCGACGACCTTCGGGTCGCGGCCCACCGCCTCCGGCAGGCCTTCGGCGATCAGCCGGCCCGAGGCCAGCACATAAAGATGCGAGCACAAGGACATGACGAAGCGCATGTTGTGCTCGATCAGCAGCACGGCGACGCCGCTGGCCGCCACGTTGCGGAAGATACCGGCCAGGCTCTCGGCCTCGGCGTCGTTCATGCCGGCCACGGGCTCGTCGAGCAGCAGCAGCTTCGGCTCGGTCGCCAGCGCCCGCATCATCTCGATGCGGCGCTGGTGCCCGTAGGAGAGGCCTCCGGCGCGGTGCTCGGCGAGCGCCGCCATGCCGAAGCGCTCCAACAGCGCCATCGCCTGCTCGTTCATCCTTTTCGCCTCGGCGCGCGCGGACGGCAGGCCCAGCAGGTTGGCCCAGAGGCCGGCCTTTTCGTGTCGGTGGAAGCCGGCCACCACGTTCTCCAGCACGCTGGCGTCGGGCACCAGGCGGATGTTCTGGAAGGTGCGGGCCACGCCGGCACGCGCCAGCTCGGGCGCTTCCTCGCGCGAGACGTCCCTGCCGTCCAGCAGCACCTTGCCCGCGCTGAGGTGCAGCAGCCCGGTGATCAGGTTCACCACCGTGGTCTTGCCGGCGCCGTTCGGCCCGATCAGGCCGGTGATCTGCCCGGCCGGGACCTGCAGGCTCACCTTGTCGACGGCCGGCACGCCGCCGAAATGGCGCGCCACATCCTGGAGGACCAGCGTCGCGGTCATGGGTGCGCTCCGATCGAAGTCGCGACGGCACTGCCAGACGCGGCCGATGGGGTTGCGGTTGCGCCGCCTGCGGCGCGCCGCAGCCGGCGGTCGCGCAGCATCGCGATCACGGTATCGGCCACGCCGCGCGGCAGGTACACGATCACCAGCATCAGCAGGATGCCCTGCACCACGTTGCGGTAGTCGGCGAACACGCGGAACAGTTCGGGCAGCGTGGTCAGGATGGCGGCGCCCACCAGCGCGCCCCACACGGTGGTGCGGCCGCCCAGCACCACCATCGCCAGCGCCGCCACCAGCATGCCGAAGCCGAACTCGCCGGGCGTGATGGCATAGCTGCTGGTGGCCTGCAGCGCGCCCCCCAGGCCGGCCAGCAGCCCGGACAGGATGAACGCGATGCGGTGGTAGTGCGGCACCGAGATGCCCAGCGACACCGCCACGGTCTCGTCTTCGCGGATCACGTCCATCGCCCGGCCCACGCTGTAGCGGCCCATGGCGACCAGCCCCAGCACCACGACCACCACCACCGCCAGCAGCACGCCGGTGCCCGCCACCTTGGGAATGCCGTTGACGCCCAGCGCGCCGTTGGTGACGCTGGCCCAGTTCTGCGTGACCGACAGCACGATCTGCACCAGCGCCAGCGTGGCCACGGCCTGGAACACACCGCGAAGCCGCGACAAGGGGAACGCCAGCAAGGCGCTGGCCAGGGTGCCCAGCAGGGTGCCGGCGACGATCGCCGCGGACGGCGGCCAGGCGGCCTTGGTGATCAGCAAGGCGCAGCCGTAGGCACCCAGCGAGGCGAAGCCCGCGGTGCCCAGCGAGAACACGCCGGCGCGCAGCACCACGTACTGGCTCATCGCCAGCAACGCGTAGACCAGGATGTGGTCGAACAGCGACTGGTAGGTGTAGAAGAAATTCATCATGCGCGTTGGATCCGCATCGCGGCCGAGGGATGCCCGAACAGGCCGGTGGGCCTGACCAGGATGACGATGAACAGGGCGATGAACACGATGGCTTCGGCCACCCCCGAAGAGACGTAGGCCACCGCGAGGGTCTGCACGATCCCGATGGCCAGCCCCGCGACCAGCGCGCCCGGGATGCTGCCCAGCCCGCCCAGGATGATGATCACGAAGGCGCGCAGCAGCAGCGGCTCGCCCATCGCGAAGTGCACCGAGTTGAAGACCAGGCCGATCAGCACGCCCGCCATGCCGGCCAGCGCGCCCGAGATCAGGAACACCTGCATGTTGACCGGCCCCGGGTTGATGCCCAGCAGGCGCGAGGTCTGCTCCGAGTAGGCGACGCAGCGGATGCGCTGGCCGAAGGTGGTGCGGTACAGGTACCAGACCAGGCCGAACACGATCGCCACCACCAGGCCGACGATCACCACCTGCAGCAGCTGGATGCGCAGCCCGAACACGGTGTAGACCACCACCGGAAAGGCATCGAAGGGGAAGCGCATGACCGCGGTGTTGGACACCTTCTGCGCGATCGCCAGGAGGACGAGGTCGGCCCCTATCGAGGAGACGATGGCCGAGAACTCCGGCGCGTTGCGCCGGCGCAGCGGCCGGAAGGCGAACACGTCCAGCGCCACCGACACCAGCCCGCCCGCCAGCATGCCGATCAGCAGCGCCACGTAGATCGGCGCGTCCAGCAGGGTGACGGCGTACAGGCCGGCGAAGGCGCCCCACATGAACACCGAGCCGTGCGCCATGTTCATGATGTGGTTCACCCCGAAGAGCAGTGTGAACCCGAGCGCGAACAGGGCGTAGACACTGCCGACGACCACGCCGTTGAGAAGTTGTTGCATCAGCATGCCGGCAGGATAGGAACGCGGGTGCCCGGTGTATGTCCCCTTGGGGTGGTACGGACGTGCGTGGAGGCCCCGCGCCGGCTTGCGGGTCCCCTGCCATGGGGACAGACGGCGCCGCGGCACATCCTGACACTGCAGGCATGGCGCCGCCCGCCGAGGCGCGCGAAGACCGAGGAACACCCATGCGCTTCCCCCACCTGCCTGTCGAAGACGAGCTCGAGATCCGTTCGGTCTTCGCCCGCTACGGCCATCTCGCCGATGCCGGCGACCCCAACTTCGCCCAGCTGTTCACGGAGGACGCGAGCTGGACGCGCGCCAATTCGCCGCCGGCCACGCAAGGCGGCAGCGGACTGCCCCCTGAGACCATCCGGGGGCGCGACAAGCTGCTGAGCCTGATGGACGAGGTCATGAAGAAGAAATTCAAGCAGCGCATGCACCACCAGATGACCGACTTCTACGTCGTGCCGGGCGCCAACGCGGACGACGCCATGGGCCATGCCCGGGCGCTGATCACCGACTGGCGCGACGGACCCGGCAAGATCGCCATGTTCGGCAAGTACGACGTGCGCTTCCGCCGCACCGACATGGGCTGGCGCATCAGCGACATGACGGTTCGCGTGCTGCCGAGCGGGGACTGAAGTCATGAGACGCCTCGCCGCTCCCAAGTCGATTAGCACCGCAGCGCATGGCGCGGAGGTTTTCCAATGACTGCCCTCCTCGCCCCCGACGCGCCGGTCCTCGACGAGGACCCGTTCTCCGACGAGAACATCGCCAACCCGTACCCCTTGTTCGAGCGCATGCGCGAACTCGGGCCCGCGGTCTTCATCGCGCCGCACGGCTACTACGCGGTGGGGCGCCACGAGGAGGCCGGGATCGTCGCCAGCGACTACGCGCGCTTCTCCGTCGAGGGCGGCGTCGGCATGAGCGACATCCGCAAGCCGGGCGCCTGGCGCGCCCGCAGCCCGATCTCCGAGATCGACCCTCCGGAGCACACGCGGGTGCGGGCCGCGCTGCAGAAGATCCTGTCTCCGCTGGTCGTCAAGGCCTGGAAGGAGCAGTTCGCCCGGCATGCCGAGGAAGTGGCCGACCAGGTGGTGGCCAAGGGCAGCGTCGACGGGGTGGCCGACATCGCAGAGGCCTACGTGCTCCACGTCTTCCCCTCGGTGCTGGGCGTCGACGTGCCGCCCGAGCGCATCAAGCTGACGGGAGAACTCAACTTCAACCAGCTCGGCCCGAACAACGTGCGCATGGCCCGCGCGCTGGAACGCGCCGCGCCGATCATGGACTGGTACCAGCAGGTGCTGCAGCGCGAACAGATGCTGCCGGGCGGCTTCGGCGAGAAGATCTACCAGGCCGAGGACGCCGGCGACTTCGACAAGGGAACCGCGCCCTTCCACGTGCGCAGCTTCTTCCGCGCCGGGGTGGACACGACGATCGCCGGCATCGGCTCGACGCTGAAGCTGCTCTCGGAGCACCCGGACCAGCTGGCCCGGGTGAAGGCGAACCCCGCTCTCCTCAAGGGCGCCTTCGAAGAGGCGCTGCGGATGGAATCGCCCGCGCAGGTGATGTTCCGCACCACCACCGGCGAGGTGGAACTGGGCGGCGTGCGGCTGCGCGCCGACACCAAGGTCGGCTACCACATGGGCGCTGCCAACCGCGACCCGCGCCAGTGGCAGGACCCCGACCGCTTCGACGTGACGCGCCAGACGGCCGGCGTGCACCGCGCCTTCGGCGTGGGCGCGCACGTCTGCATCGGGCAGATGATCTCCCGGCTCGAGGCCGAATGCATCCTCGGCGCGGTGCTGCGCCGCGTCGAGCGCATCGAGCCCGCGGGCCCGGCGCGCTGGCGCCCCGTGAACACGCTGCGCACGCTGGACGCGCTTCCTCTGACGCTGGTTCGCGCCGAGGGCGCGGCCGTCCCCTGAGATGGGGACAGACGCCCCGGATACGGCCACACACACTGCCGAGCACCTTTCAAGCACAACAGGAGACACCATGAAGATGCACATGCAGCGCAGAACCGCAGTGGCCGGCGCGATCCTTCTCGCCACCGCCGGCCTGGCCTTCGGGCAAGGCAAGGAGATCCCCGTCGGCGTGTTCAACGCCATGACCGGCACCTACGCCTTCGGCGGCGTGCCGATCCAGAACGGCATGAAGCAGGCGCTGGAAGAGGCCAATGCCGAGGGCCTGCCCGGCGGCAACAAGTTCAAGGTGTTCGAAGGCGACACCGCCGGCGACAAGGGCCAGACCATCAACCTGGTCAACCAGTTCGTGAAGCGCGACAACGTGATGCTGATCCTGGGCCCGACCATCAGCGGCGAAGCACTGGCCGGCGCACCCGTCGCCAACGACCTGAAGGTTCCGATCCTGGCCATCGGCAGCTCGCCCGCCATCATCGCCACCGGGCCGTGGGCCTTCAAGATCCAGGCCACGCCGGTGGACATCATGGGCTACCTGGGCAAGCTGGCGGTGGAGAAGCTCGGCGTCAATCGCATCGTCCTGCTGCACGACCAGAGCAACGACGGCTACGTCGGGCAGAAGACCGCGCTGGCCGACTACCTGACCAAGGCGGGCACGAAGATCGTCGCCGACGAGAAGTTCGTTTCCTCCGAATCCAACTTCCTGGCGCTCGCGACCAAGATCGCCGCCACGCCGACCGACGCCATCTTCATCGCGGCGCCGGCCGAAGTGACGGCCAACCTGATCCTGCAGATCCGCCAGGCCGGGCTGGATTCCAAGGTCAAGTTCATCGGCCCCTCGACGCTGGGCTCGCTCGGCTTCGTCAAGGCCGGCGGCAAGGCGGTGGAAGGGACCTACGTGGTCTCCGACTACTCGCCCAACAGTCCGTCGCCGATGAACCAGGCTTTCGTCAAGGGGTACCAGGCCAGGTACAAGGCCGTGCCGGACAACTGGGCCGGCATGGGCTACGCGCTCGGCCAGGTGGCGGTGCAGGCAGTGAAGAACGCCGGCCCGAACCCGGACCGGACGAAGATCCGCGACGAGCTCGCGAAACTGAACAAGGTGCCCATGGTGCTGGGCAATGGAACGTGGAGCGTGGACGCCGGGCGCAACCCGAGCTATGGCGGGGTGCTGCTGCAGGTGAAGGGCGGCAACTTCGTCGCCCTTCAGTGAGCGCGTCGCCGTTCGTCGAGAGCGGCGATTCGTTCGCGAAGCAAGCTCAGGCGGTCATGCCGCCATCGACGTTGTAGACCCCGCCCGTGATGAAGCTCGCCTGCGGGCCGAGCAGCCAGAACGCCAGGTTGGCCACTTCGTCCGCGGTGGCCGCGCGGTGCAGGGGCTGGTTCAGGAAGTGCTGCTTCAACGCCGCCTCCGCCTGCTCCTCGGTCCGCCCATCGACGCGGAAGGTGCTGCGCAGCAGGGGCGTGTCGATCGGCCCCGGGCAGATCGCGTTGATGCGGATGCCGTGCGGCGCGAATTCCAGCGCCGCCTGCTGCGTCATGCGGATCACCGCGGCCTTCGACGCACCGTAGACGCCCAGCCCGGCCTCGGCCCGGCTGCTGCGCTGGCCGGACACCGACGCGGTGTTGACGATCGTGCCGCCGCCCTGCTGCGCCCGCATCACCTTGCCCACCGCCTGCATCCCCAGCAGCACGCCGCGCACGTTGACCGCGAAGATCCGGTCGAAGTCGGCCATGCGGAAGTCCATCAGCGAAGACTGCGGGCCGACGATGGCGGCGTTGTTGTGGAACAGGTCGATGCGGCCCCAGCGCGCCACCACGGCGTCGGCATAGCGTTGCACGTCGGATTCCAGCGCCACGTCGGCCTGCAGCGCCAGCACGCGGCCGGCGTCCAGCCCGTCCAGCGCCCGCGCCAGCGACGAGGCATCGCGGTCCACCACCGCCACCCTGGCGCCCGCAGCCAGCAGCTGCCGCGCCAGGGCCAGGCCGACGCCGCTGGCGCCGCCGGTGACCACGGCCACCTTGTCCTCGAACACACGGGCGTGTCCGGGCGACGGGGCGGCGCTCATCGCAGCGTCACCCGCAGCGCATCGGATGCGCGGAACACGAAGGTGTGCAGGTGCGTCGCCGTGTCCGGCTGCACCAGGCGCATCTTCGGGAAGCGCCTGGCGAACGCCTCGAACACGATCTTCATCTCCAGGCGCGCGAGCGGCGCGCCCAGGCAGAAGTGAACGCCGTTGCCGAAGGTCAGCTGCTTGCGCGCGTTGGCACGCCGGATGTCGAACGTGTGCGGTTCGGGGAACACGTCCTCGTCGCGATTCGCGGAGGCCAAGGACAGCATGATCGGCGCGCCCTTGGGAATCGTCACGCCTCGGAACGTCACGTCTTCCAGCGCGATGCGGCGCCAGCCGATCACCGCCCCCGCATAGCGCATGCCCTCCTCCACGGTGTTCGCGGCCAACGACGGATCGGCGCACAGCGCCTCCCACTGGCTGCGGTTCTCCAGCAGCGAGCGGAAGGTGTTGGTCAGCTGGTTGGTGGTGGTCTCGTGGCCGGCGAAGGCGACGCCGAAGGTGTGCGTGATGATTTCGGGAATGCTGATCACACTGTCGTCGCCGTTGCGGATGGCCAGCATCCGGCTGGTGAAGTCGTCGCCGGGGTTCTTCTGCCGGTCCTCCACCAGCGCCGCGCAGTACTGCCAGAACGCCGCCATGTTGCGCGCGCCCTCCAGCTGCTGGTCGTGCGTTGCGGGGCTGAAGTCGATCACGCTGCGCGCGCCGGCCCATTTCTTGACGCTGGGGACGTCCTCGTCCGGGATGCCCATCAGCTTGAACACCACGTGGGCCGGCAGCTCGTAATTGACCTCGGCCAGCAGGTCGATCTCGTCCTTGCCGTCGATGCGGTCCATCGCCTCGCCCACCAGCTGGCGGATGTGCGGCTCGAGCTTGACGAACTCGCGCAGGTTGAGCGTCTGGCTGGTCACGCCGCGGATGCGCTTGTGCACCGCGCCGCCCAGGCTGGAGTGGCTGCCGGTCTGGTTGAGGAAGCCGCCTTCGCGCAGGATGGCTTCGGCGTCGGGAGGCATCGGCGTCACCGGCCGCGTCGTGTTTTGCGAAGAGAAGCGCTCCCCGTCGTGGAGCACCGCGTACACGTCGCTGTGCCTGGTGAGCACCCAATAGCCGATCTCCTCGCACCAGAACACCGGCTCCGCGCGGCGCTGCACTTCGAATGCGGCGTGCAGCTCGGGGGTGTAGTACGGCCTGAAATCCTTGCTGCCGGCCTGGAAGGGACAAACTGCGGTCGTGTTCATTCGTGGCTCTCCTGTTCCTGTTCAGCGCATCAGCATGCCGCCGTTGACGTCGAGGGTGGCGCCGGTCACGAAGCCGGCGCCGGGCGACACCAGGTACGACACCGCAGCCGCGATCTCCTCCGGCAGGCCGATGCGCCCCAGCGGCACGGCCGCCGTGCCCAGGTACTTCTCGCCGCCGCTGTCGGCGGGCACCGTCTGGTGCAGCATCGGCGTGTCGATCGGGCCCGGCGCGATGGTGTTGACCGTGATGCCCAGCGAGGCTGCCTCGCGCGCCACCACCTTCGACAAGGCCAGCACCGCGCCCTTCGACGCGCTGTAGGCGGCGCCGCTCTGCTGCTCTGCATGCCGCCCATCTGCCCGGCGAGCGAGGCGACGGTGACGATGCGGCCATGCTCGACGGTGCACCCGGCACAGCGGCGCAGCATCTCGCGCACGCACAGGAAGGTGCCGCCGGCGTTCACGCGCATCACGCCTTCCCACTCCTCCAGCGTGATGTCCACCGTGGGCAGCCGGCCCGGCGCCGGCTGGGTGCTGAGGATGCCGGCGAAGCACACCAGCGCGCTGGTGCGGCCCAGCTTCCTTTCCACCGTGTCGAACGCGGCGCGGACGCTGCCTTCATCGGCCACGTTGCAGGCCAGGCCGATGTGGCCGCTGCCGGGCAGCGTGGCGGCTGCGCGTTCGGCGGCCTCCGCGCGCAGGTCGGCCACGGCAAGGGTCAGGCCGTCTTCGGCCAGCTTGCGGGCGCTGGCCAGCCCCAGCCCGCCCGCGGCACCGGTGACGAGTGCAATGCGCATTGGAAAATCTCCTGGAATTCAGCGGTCCGGGTGGGCGTCTGCCCAGCACTGCACCAGCGGCTCGCTGATGTAGGCGCTGGTACTCTGCCCGCCGTCCACCGCCAGCACCTGGCCGGTGACGTAGCCGGCGTCGTCGCTGCACAGGAAGGCGGCGGCACCGGCGATCTCTTCGGGCGTGCCGGGCCGCCCCATCGGCGTGGTGCCGACGATGGTGGCCTGGAAGCGCGCCGTGTTCAACCGCCCCGCGGTCTGCGGCGTCGCGATGATGCCGGGCGCGATGGCGTTGACGCGAATGCCCTGGTCGGCATAGTCGGCGGCCAGGTTGCGGGTCAGGCCGATCACGCCGGCCTTGGCCATCGAATACACGGCCTGCCTGCGGTAGCCGACGACGCCGAGCGTGGACGCGATGTTCAACACCACGCCCTTCGACGCGAGCAGCGCGGGGAAGGCGGCACGGGTGATCATGAAGGTCGCCTTCTGGTTGATGTCGGCGAACTTCCGGTAGTCGGCGTCGGTGGTTTCGTGGAAGGGCGGGCAGTTGCCCAGCCCGGCGTTGTTGACCAGCACGCGAATGCCGCCGAAGTGGCGCAGGCACTCGTCGACGATGGCCTGCGGCGCTTCGTCGCCGGTGACGTCGGCGACGAAGGTGCGCATCGTTTCCGACCGCGGCAGCGCCGCCAGCCCCTCGGCGTTGATGTCGACCGCCAGCACCCGGGCGCCCTCCTCGTGCAGCCGCAGCGCGATGGCGCGGCCGATGCCCGAGGCCGCGGCGGTGACGATGGCCGCGCGGCCGGCAAGGCGCTTCATGCCACTTCCCAGATGTCGTACCGGGGCCCGTTGGGCTCGCGGGTGCCGGTGCCGATGGCGATCTTGTCGTTCAGCCACAGGAGCCGGGGCGCGGCCGTTTCGAACTGCACGGCCACGCGGAAGTAGTCGGTACCGCGCGGGATGGGCTCGCGGTTGACGATCTTCTTCATGATCTCCGGCGTCGGCCCGTTGCGGCGGCCGCTGTAGGTCATGTAGATCCGCTCACCGGCATCGGTCTCGAGCACCAGGCGCACGTCCAGGTGCAGGCCGCCATCGGGGCGCTCCAGCACCACGTCGGCACCGCCCGGCAGCACCCGCCCGCGCAGGCGCTCGCCTTCGAACTCGCCGCCGCCGACGCACATCACGCGGCGCGTGTAGCCCTGCGGCACGGCACCCACCAGCTGGGGTGGCGCGTCGACCTCGGCCTTGATGGTGAACAGGGGGCGCAGCTCGACCGGGGTCATGCCGACTCTTTGGCTTCGTAGCGCTTGCGCACGTCGTGGATCAGCTCGAGCAGCGCCTTCGGCACGTCGCGGCCCTCGGCCCTGGCCTTCTGCTTGCAGTCTTCCCACAGCTTCAGGTCGGCATAGCCTTTCTCGGTGTGGCGGTTCCACTCCTTGTCCAGCGGCGTGGTGATCTCCAGGCGGATGCCGGCCGGATCATGGAAGTAGATCGACAGGATCAGGCCCTTGTGGTCGGTCGGCCCGACCACCTCCACGCCCTGCGAGGTGAGCCACTCGTGCCAGCGCAGCACCTCGGCGCGGTCCTTCGCCTGCAGCGCGATGTGGTTGAAGATGTCGTAGGCCGGGTGGCTGGACTTCGACGGCCCGGGCACGCCGGGGGCCTCGAAGAAGGCCAGCGTGGAGCCGTCGCCCATGCGGAAGAAGATGTGGAAGTACGGGATCGCGTCGCCGGTGGACGGCACGCTGTCGTCGAGCACCGTGCTGGCCAGCTCCATGCCCATGATGCGGGTGTAGAAGTCGGTCGTGGCGGCCGCGTCCGGGGTGACCCAGGCCGCGTGGTTCAGCATCATCGGCGTGAGGCCGGGGTTCGGGGTCAGCGCGGCCTTGGGCTTGGCCCCGGTGTGAGTGGCAGTGGCTTGCATGGGCAATCTCCAGGTGGGGTACTTACAGTTGTGGATCGGCGATGCGCACGGCGATGCCGTCGAGCGCATCGGTCATGACGATCTGGCAGCACAGCCGGCTGCCCGCTTCGCGCGGCGCGGCGGTGTAGTCCAGCATCTGCTGCTCGGTGTCGACCGGCGGCGGCAGCAGCGAGATGAATGCGTCGTCCACGATCACGTGGCAGGTGGCGCAGCTCATCACGCCGCCGCAATCGCCGACGATGCCGTTCAGGTCGTTGGCCGTCGCGGCCAGCATCAGGTTCTGGCCGTTGGCGACCTCGACCTCGGCGCGTTCGCCGTTGGAATGGATGTAGATGACTCGGGGCATGGCTGTGACTTTCGTTGAGAGGCGCTGCGCCGTCAGTCCCCTCGCCGGGGACGTTGGCCGCGGGTGCGCAGGCGGCGCAGGCCCTCGCGCACCAGGCCGACGAAGCCCTGCGGCATCAGGAACATGCACAGGATCAGGAAGCCGGCAAAGATGGCCGAGGGCGCGGATTTCGAGATCTGGTCGGCCACGTTGGGGATGAACTGGATGAAGGCAGCGCCCACCAGCGCCCCCGCGATCGTTCCGAGCCCGCCGACCACGGCACCCACGAGGAAGAAGATCGAGACGAACATGCCGAAGCTGTCCGGCGCGACGAAGGCCGTCGCGATCGCGCCCAGCGAGCCGGCCACGCCGGTGTAGAGCGCGCTGACGCCGAAGGTCATCGCCTTGACGTAGGGCACGTTGATGCCCATCGCGGACGCGGCGATCGGCTGCTCGCGGATCGCGATGGTGGCCCGCCCCAGCCGGCCGCGCAGCAGGTTCCAGGCGCACACGAACAGGAAAGCCGCGATCGCCAGCACCACCAGGTAGAGCCACTGGTCGGCCGACAGCGCGAGCCCGAAGGGCGCCTCCGGCTTCAGCAGGGTGATGCCCTGCACGCCGCCGGTCCAGGGCTCCAGGGCCTTGTGCTTGAGCAGCTGTGGCGTGGCCAGCGCGAGCGCGAAGGTGGCGAGCGCCAGGTAGTGGCCCTTGAGCCGCAGCGCCGGCCAGCCGAACAGGAAGCCGAAGACGAAGCAGACGACGGCTGACACCGGCAGCGTGGCCCACCAGGCGAAGCCGGCATGCTCCATCAGCACCGCGGTCACGTAGGCGCCCAGCGCATAGAGCGCGCCGTGGCCCAGCGACAGCTGGCCGTTGTAGCCCACCAGCATGTTCAGGCCCAGCACGCCGATCGCGGTGATCAGCGTCATGGTGACGAGGAAGATGCGGTAGTCCGACAGCACGAAGGGCACGGCCAGGGCTGCCAGCGCCAATGCGCCGAGAGCGGCCAGCCGCAACGACGGCCCCGCGCTGCCGGCGGCCGGCGCGGCTTTCAAGGCCATGGGTTCGGGGGCAACGGGCAATGTCGACATGCTCAGACCCTCGCCACCAGCTTGCGGCCGAAGATGCCGGAAGGCCGGATCAGCAGCACGCCGACGATCAGCACCAGGGCCAGCGAGAGCTTGAGCTCGGTGCCGACCACGTAGGTGCCCGCCAGGTTCTCGATCACGCCGACGATCAGGCCGCCGGCCACCGCGCCCCAGGGGTTGTCGATGCCGCCCAGCAGGGCCGCGGCGAAGGCATAGATCAGCACGCCGCCCATCATGTTGGGCTCCAGGAAGACCACCGGCGCCACCATCAGCCCCGCGACGGCGCCGATGAGGGCCGACAGGCCCCAGCCCAGCGAAAGCATAAGCGACACCGGGATGCCGGCCAGGCGCGAGGACACCGGGTTCTCCGCCGAGGCGCGCATCGCGAGGCCCACCTTGGTGAAGCGAAGGAACGCGAAGAGCAGCCCCATGACCACGAGGACCACGGCGACGGTGCCCAGCTCGTGGCCGGAGATCAGCGTGGTGCCGCCGGGCACCTTGTCAGGGAACGGGCTGGGAAAGGGTTCCAGCTGGTGGCCGAAGATCCAGCCGGCCAGCGAGTTGATGCCGACGAACAGGCCGATGAAGACCACGATCACCGACAGCTCGGGCACGTCGCCCAGCGGCCGCAGCACGAGGCGTTCGATGGCGAAGCCGGCCACGAAGCCGAAGGCCAGCGTGCCGAGCGCGGCAGCCCAGTAAGGCAGGCCCCACTTGAGCAGCAGGAAGGCAACGAAGGTGGAGAACATCGCCATCTCGCCCTGCGCGAAATTGATGTGGTGGGTGGACTGGTAGATCATCACCAGCGCCAGCCCCAGGCAGGCGTAGATGCCGCCCATGGCGATGCCCGAGGCGAGCTGTTGCAGCAGGCTGTACATGGATCTTTCCTGATCAGAAACCGAGGTAGGAGCGGCGGATCTGCGCGTCGTCGCGCAGCGCCTCGGCGGTGCCGGACATCACGGTGCTGCCGGTTTCCAGCAGCCAGGCGTGGTCGGCCAGGTCGAGCGCCCGGGCCACGTTCTGCTCCACCAGCAGGATGCTCACGCCCTCCTGCTTGTTGATCATGCGCATGATGTCGAAGATCTCGCGGATGATCAGCGGCGCCAGGCCGAACGAGGGCTCGTCCATCAGCAGCAGCTTCGGCCGCTGCATCAGGGCCCGGCTGATGGCGAGCATCTGCTGCTCGCCGCCGGAGAGCGTGCCGGCTTGCTGCCGGCGGCGCTCGCGCAGGCGCGGGAAGTAGCCGAACATGCGTTCCATGCTCTGCGCCACCTCCTGCTTGCTGCGGCGCAGGTAGCCGCCGACGAGCAGGTTCTCCTCCACCGTCATGTTGACCAGCGTGCCGCGGCCGTCGGGCACGTGGGCGATGCCGAGCACGGCGATCTTCTCGGTGGTGTAGCCGTCGATGCGCTGGCCCGCGAAGCGGATCTCGCCGGTGCGCCGCACCAGGCCGCTGAGCGCGCGCAGGGTGCTGGTCTTGCCGGCGCCGTTCGCGCCGAGGATGGTGGAAATGCCGCCTTCGGCCACCTCGAAGCCGATGCCCTTGAGCACGCGGGTGGGGCCGTAGAAGGCTTCGACGTTCTTCGCTTCCAGCAGGGCGGCCATCAGGCGGTCTCCGTTCCGAGGTAGGCGCGCACCACCTCCGGGTCCGCCTGCACTTGCGCGGGCGGGCCGTCGGCGATCTTGCGGCCGAAGTTCATTGCCACCACCTGGTCGGACACGCGCATCACCAGGTTGAGGTGATGCTCCACCAGGAGCACGGTGACCTGGAAGCGGTCGCGCACCTCCAGGATCAGCTGGCGCAGCCCGTCGACTTCCTCGTGGTTCAGGCCGGCAGCCGGCTCGTCCAGCAGCAGCAGCTTCGGCTCGGCCACCAGCGCGCGTGCCATCTCCACCCGCTTGCGGGTGCCGAAGGACAGGTGCTTGACCGGCGTCTCGGCCACCTCGCCGAGGTCCAGCAGGGCCAGCAGGCGGTCGGTGCTTTCGCGCACCCCCGCCTCCTCACGCCGCACCGCGGGGAGGCGGAACGCGTTGGCCAGGTAGCCGGTGCCGGTGCGGCAGTGGCGGCCGACCATCACGTTCTCGCGCACCGTCATGGCCGGGAACAGCGCCACGTTCTGGAAGGTCCTGCCGATGCCGGCGGCGGCGATCGCATGCTGCGGCTTCGCCAGCAGGTCGGCGCCGTCAAA